>MNXU01000088.1 GCA_001872285.1 Betaproteobacteria bacterium CG2_30_68_42 | reverse complement strand
GCTCTTCATCGGCGGCGAATCCGGGATCGCGCCGCTCGACGAGTGCAGTGTGGTCACCGCACCCTACGAGGTCGACGGGCGCGTGCTCGGCACGGTCGGCGTGATCGGGCCGACCCGCATGGCCTACGATCGCGTGATCCAGATCGTCGACGTCACCGCGAAGCTCCTCTCAAACGCCCTCGCGCCGCACTGATCATGGCGCGCTACCGCGAGGAGCCGCCGTTTTCGCACGAGGCGAGCGAGCACACCGCGATCGTGCTCGCCAACCTGGGCACCCCAGATGCGCCCACCGCGCCGGCCGTAAGGCGCTACCTGCGGCAGTTCCTGTGGGACCCGCGGGTCGTGGAGATCCCGCGCCCGCTCTGGTGGCTGATCCTCAACGGCTTCATCCTGCTGGCGCGCCCGGCGCGCTCGGCGCGCAAGTACGCCGCGATCTGGATGCCGAATGGCTCGCCCCTGCGCGTCCACACCGAGCGCCAGGCGAAGCTCCTCGAAGGCGCGCTCGCGGACGCCGGCCTGCGCGGGGTAAGCGTCGACTACGCGATGCGCTATGGCGAACCCTCGATCGGCGCCACCCTCGAGCGGCTGTGCGCCGCAGGTGCCCGGCGCATCCTGTTCGTTCCGATGTACCCGCAATACGCGGCGAGCACCACCGCATCCACGCTCGACGAACTCGCCCGCGCGCTGCTCGCATGGCGCAACGTCCCGGAGATCCGCTACGTGCGCGGCTTCCACGACCACCCGGCCTACATCGGCGCGCTCGCCGCTGCCGTTCGCGCCCACTGGGCAGAGCACGGGCGCGCGGGCAGGCTGGTGATGAGCTTCCACGGCGTGCCGCGCGCGAGCCTCGATCGTGGCGACCCGTACCACTGCGAATGCCGCAAGAGCGCACGGCTGCTCGCCGAGGCCCTGGGGCTGGCGGAAGACGAATTCCTGGTGAGCTTCCAGTCGCGCTTCGGGCGCGCCGAGTGGCTCAAGCCCTACACCCAGGCGAGCCTGGAGGAACTTGCGCGCGGCGGGCTCGCGCGTGCCGACCTCCTGTGCCCCGGTTTCGTCTCGGACTGCCTGGAGACGATGGAGGAGATCGGCCTGGAGTGCAAGGCCGCGTTCCTCTCCGCCGGAGGCCGAGAATTCCACCGCATCGAATGCCTGAACGAGCGGCCGGAATGGATCGAGGCGCTCGCCGCGATCGTCCTCGCGCATCTCGGCCACTGGCGCGAACTCGAACCGCCCGAAGAATCCGAGCTCGCGCTGCGTGCCAGGCGCGCACGCGCGCTCGGCGCAACGCGATGAGCATCGGGCCCGACTTCGACGCGCCGGCCGAACGGCACGGCGGCGACAGCCTCAAGTGGAACCGCTACGGCGGGCGCGACGTGCTGCCGATGTGGGTGGCCGACATGGACTTCCGAGCGCCGGAGGCGGTGCTCGACGCCCTGCACCGGCGCGTCGAGCACGGTGTGTTCGGCTACGCCCGCCCGTGGGCTTCGCTCGTCGAGGCCGTCGTTGAGGCCCTCGCACGCGACCACCGCTGGCGCATCGAGCCGGACTGGCTGATCTGGCTTCCGGGGCTCGTGACCGGCCTGAACGTCGCCTGCCGCGCGGTCGGCGAGCCGGGCGATGCGGTGCTCACCTGTACGCCGATCTATCCGCCCTTCCTCAGCGCGCCACGCCACGCCGCGCGTGTCCTCGCGACGGCGCCCCTCGAATGCCGGGAAGGACGCTGGGAGCCGGACTTCGAGCGCATCGAAGGAGCGCTCACCCCGCGCACGCGCCTGCTCCTGCTGTGCAACCCGCACAATCCGACCGGCCGCGTTCTCGACGTGGGCGAGCTGCGCCGGATCGCCGGGCTTGCCGAGCGCCATGACCTCGTCGTGTGCTCCGACGAAATCCACTGCGGACTGGTGCTCGAGCCCGGCTGCGAGCACATTCCGCTCGCCAGCCTCGATCCGGCCATCGCCCGCCGCACCATCACGCTGATGGCTGCGAGCAAGACCTACAATCTGCCCGGCCTCGGCTGCGCCTTCGCGATCGTTCCGGACCCGGAGCTGCGCCGCAGCTTCCGGGCGGCGATGGCCGGCATCGTGCCTGATCCCGGCATCATGGGCTGGGTCGCGACCGAAGCGGCCTGCCGCCACGGCGAACGCTGGCGTAGCCGGTTGATCGAGTACCTGCGCGGCAACCGCGACCGCGCAATGGCCGCGATCGCCACCATGCCGGGCCTGGAGGCATGCGCCCCGCAAGCCACCTTTCTCGCCTGGATCGACGCGCGCGCAACCGAACTCGCCGATCCGGCCGCGTTCTTCGAGAGCGCCGGGGTCGGACTCTCCGACGGGCGCGACTTCGCCGCTCCCGGCTATGTACGCCTGAACTTCGGCTGCTCGCGGGCGCTGCTCGAAGAAGCCCTGCGCCGGATGCGGGTCGCGCTGGATCGGCCGGGCTGAGACGCGCGGCGCAATGCCCAGCGGTCATTGCGCCCTGCGGGTTTCGCCCCGACCATAGGGTGCAATAAGCGAAGCACATTGCACCTGCCCCCGCCTCGGCCGCCGCGTGCAAAGAGCGAAGCGCACCGCACCGGATCCCCTGACGCCGGCGCAGCCGGCTTCGGGCAAACCGGCGCCGACCCGAAACCCGAATCGCCCTTTCCTGCGTTCGGGCCGCAGGCGCTCAGGCGGCGCGGCGGGTGCGGGTCTCGGTACGCGGGCGCTCCGTGCGCCGCCGCGATGCGCCCGGATCGAAGCTGCCCTCGATCGCGCGCAGGGCCTCCCGGCGTGCCTTCAGGGCGCGCTTGAATGCACCCTCCTCGCCGTACTTGTTCACCGCGAACTTCACGCGCCTGCGCTGGCCCGAAGGCAGCGGCCAGGACGCCACCCAGAACCATCGCTGCCGGCCGGCTGGACGGTCGCGCGTCTCCGAGGCGCAGTAGCGGCACACGCCCACCACCCCGGAGCGGTTGCTCTTCTTGACGATGTTGGAATAGTCGCGCAGCTTCAACGGCGGATGTCGCGCGATGACCGAGTCGCGGAACAGCGTGGCCGCAGTGAATGCCGGGTCGCGGCCGCCCACGGTTCCGTCGCTGAAATGTCTGCGGTAGATGACTCCGCGCCGCTGGATCGTCACCAGCCAGCCGTGCGTGCGGCTCGCTTCGTTGTCGACGCGACTGATCCCGTACGTCGATCCGTTACGCTTCCCGTTCGCCCTCGCCATCGCCTGCCCACCCGAAACGCGGCAACTCGCCGCTCGGGATGATGGCGCAGGCCGCTCGCGGTGAGCCCGAACTTCCTCACGGAGGACGGTTGCGCCGCCGTGACGGATCGCACGGCGGGCCGTTGCGGAGGCGCGGCGCGCGGCGCGCTGCCCGCGGGCAGGAGACTCAGCCGCCGCGCGGCGGCTCGTCCTCGACGAGCGTGAGCTCGAAGGCGACGTTTTTCACCGAGCCGGCCAGCATCGATGCCTCGGCGCGCTCGGCGAGGCGCCGGTTGGCCTGCGAGAAGCGCTGCACCAGCACCGAGACCAGGCGTTCGCGGAAATGCTCGACGCATTCTTCCGATGCGAGCGCGAGGGCCGGGGCATGGATCTCCAGATAGATCAGCCGGCTCGCCGACACGATGGTGGCGGTACGCTTGCCGGTGTAGCGGTCGAGATACGCGGTCTCACCGAAGGCCTCGCCGGGGCCGAGAATCCCGATCCGCCTGCCGTCGAGCGAGACTTCGACCTCGCCCTCGATGACGATGCCGAAGTTCCTGCCCTCCTCGCCCTCGCGCATGAGCAGGGTGGCGGCATCGACCTCGCGCCAGCTTCCGATGCGCAGCGCCTCCCAGATCTCGACATCCTCGAACTCGGTGAAGAACGCCATCTTGCGCAGGGAAGAGAAGTGCGCGGTGTCCGGCGGAACGTAATCCTCGTCGAGGATCTGGTAGCGCACCGCGGACAGGTCCTGGGCGAACTCCGAGCCGTTGCGGTAGCGCGAGTAGAGATCCTTCTCGAGCGCCTTGCGCAGGATCGCGTCCAGGCCCTCGGGCAGGTCGGGGTTGAGCTGGCAGATCGAGGGAGGATCCTGGTTGATGATCTTGTAGATGAGCTGGGCCGGATTCCTCGCCCGGAACGGCAGCCGCCCCGAGAGCAGGTGGAAGAGCACGACGCCGAGCGAGTACAGGTCGGTCTTCTGGTTCAGGGGATAGCCCTTGATCTGCTCCGGCGACATGTAGGCCGGCGAGCCCACGCCCATGACGAAGGTCGAATCGGTCTCGCTCTTCTTGGCGATGTCCAGGGCCAGCCCGAAGTCCGCGATCTTGACGTTGAATTTCTTGTCGACCAGGATATTCGCCGGCTTGATGTCGCGGTGGATGACCCCCTGCCGGTAGGCGTAGTCGAGCGCCATGCAGCACTTGAAGACGATGCTGACCGTGCGATGGATCGGCAGCATGCGCTCGAAGTTGCAGAAGCGCTCGAGCGGCACGTTCTCGAAATACTCCATGGCCAGCCAGGCGCAATCTTCCTCGACCTTCATGTCGAAGATCTTGATGATGTTGGGATGATCGAGGCGGCGCACGATCTGCCACTCGGTCTGGAACAGCTTGAGCAGGCGCCGGTTCCACTTGCCCTCGTCCCGCGCCCGGTCGGCGAAGCGGATTCTCTTGACCGCCACCGGCTGATCGAGACCGGGTGCCGAGGCGAGATAGACGGTCGCGGTCGCGCCCTTGCCGATCTCCCGCAGCACACGGTACCTGCCGATGAACTCGGGTGCGTCGCTCATGCGATGTGGGGGAGCTGGACTCGGGCTCATGATACCGCAAGGCCGGACGGGACTTGAAACCCGCAGAATCGTCCCCACCGTTTCCCGGACTCGAAAACGAGAGCGTGAGCACGATGTCGGAAAACGAAACCCCGAGCCTGACGCAGAGCGAAGGCGAACCGGCCGCGACCGAAGCCTCGTCCCACCCACTGCCCGAAGGCGACCGCATCGCCTCGACCGAGCAACTGCTGCGGGAAGCGGAACTGAAGGCCGCCGAGCATTATGACGCCTGGCTGCGCGCCAAGGCGGAGACCGAGAACGTGCGCAAGCGCGCGCAGGAGGAGGCCGCCCGCGCCGGGCGTTTCGCGATCGAGACCTTCGCCAAGGCGCTGCTGCCGGTCAAGGACAGCCTGGAGGCGAGCCTCGCCAGCGCCGCGGACAGCCCGGGGAGCCTGCGCGAGGGCGTCGAGCTGACCCTGAGGCAGCTCGGCGCGGCATTCGCGGGCGCCGGTCTCGCCGAGTTCGATCCGAAGGGCGAGAAATTCGATCCCCACCGCCATCAGGCGATCGGGATGATCGAGGCCGAGGGCGAGCCGAACCGGGTCGCCAGCGTGCTGCAGAAAGGCTATTGCCTCCACGAGCGCGTGCTGCGTCCGGCGCTGGTGATGGTCTCGAAGGCGAGGGAAGACTCCGCAAGCAGTTGAATTCGGACGTCCGTTCCCCATATCGGAAGCAGGGTGGGCGCCCCGTGGCGCCGCCGTACACAAGAGGAAAGACATGGCAAAGATCATCGGCATCGACCTCGGCACCACCAACTCCTGCGTCGCCGTCATGGAAGGCGGCCAGCCCAAGGTCATCGAGAACTCGGAGGGTGCGCGCACCACGCCCTCGGTCGTCGCCTACGCGGAGGACGGCGAGGTGCTGGTCGGCGCGCCGGCCAAGCGCCAGGCGGTCACCAACGCGCGCAACACGCTGTTCGCGATCAAGCGCCTGATCGGCCGGCGCTTCGAGGAAAAGGAGGTGCAGAAGGACATCGCCCTGATGCCCTTTTCCATCGTCCGCGCCGACAACGGCGATGCCTGGGTCGAGATCCGGGGCCGGAAGATCGCGCCGCCGGAAGTGTCCGCGCAGGTGCTGCGCAAGATGAAGAAGACCGCCGAGGACTACCTGGGCGAGGAAGTGACCGAAGCCGTCATCACCGTGCCGGCCTACTTCAACGACAGCCAGCGCCAGGCCACCAAGGATGCCGGCCGCATCGCCGGGCTGGAAGTCAAGCGCATCATCAACGAGCCCACCGCGGCCGCGCTCGCCTTCGGCATGGACAAGAAGCCGGGCGACCGCAAGATCGCGGTCTATGACCTGGGCGGCGGCACCTTCGACATCTCAATCATCGAGATCGCGGCGGTCGAGGGCGAGCATCAGTTCGAGGTGCTGGCCACCAACGGTGACACCTTCCTCGGCGGCGAGGACTTCGACCAGCGCATCATCGACCACATCATCGCCGAGTTCAGGAAGGAGCAGGGCGTCGATCTCGGCAAGGACGTGCTCGCGCTCCAGCGGCTAAAGGAGTCCGCGGAGAAGGCCAAGATCGAACTGTCTTCCGGCCAGCAGACCGAGATCAACCTGCCCTACATCACGGCCGACGCGAACGGCCCCAGGCACCTCACCACGAAGATCACCCGCGCTAAGTTCGAGAGCCTGGTGGAGGATCTCGTCGAGCGCACCATCGAGCCGTGCCGGATCGCCATCAAGGACGCCGGCGTCAAGCTGTCCGAGATCGACGAC
Organism: Betaproteobacteria bacterium CG2_30_68_42; assembly: GCA_001872285.1. Lineage (GTDB taxonomy): Bacteria > Pseudomonadota > Gammaproteobacteria > Burkholderiales > Rhodocyclaceae > CG2-30-68-42. The sequence goes on along the minus strand of MNXU01000088.1, from coordinate 55,285 downwards.
GTGATCCTGGTCGGGGGCATGACCCGAATGCCCAAGGTGCAGGACAAGGTGCGCGAGTTCTTCGGGCGCGAACCGCGCAAGGACGTCAACCCCGACGAGGCGGTCGCGGTGGGCGCCGCGATCCAGGCCGGGGTGCTCAAGGGCGAGGTGAAGGACGTGCTGCTGCTCGACGTCACCCCGCTCACCCTGGGCATCGAGACCCTGGGCGGAGTGCTGACCGCGCTCATCAAGCGCAACACGACCATCCCGACCAAGGCCCAGCAGGTGTTCTCGACCGCCGAGGACATGCAGACCGCGGTCACCATCCATGTGCTTCAGGGCGAGCGCGAGATGGCGCGCGACAACAAGAGCCTGGGGCAGTTCAACCTCACCGACATTCCGCCGTCGCCGCGCGGGCTCCCGCAGATCGAGGTCACCTTCGACATCGATGCGAACGGCATTCTGCACGTGTCGGCGAAGGACAAGGCCACCGGCAAGGAGAACAAGATCACCATCAAGGCCAACTCGGGGCTGGCCGAAGGCGAGATCGAGCGCATGGTGAAGGACGCCGAGGCGCATGCCGAGGACGACCGCAAGATGCGCGAACTCATCGACGCACGCAACCACTGCGACGCCATGATCCACTCGGTGCGCAAGGCGCTCGGCGAGCACAGCGCCAAGCTCGGCGGCGAGGACAAGACCCGGATCGAGGAGTCGATCAAGGCCGCCGAGGAAGCGATCAAGGGCAGCGACCGGCCTGCGATCGAGGCCGCGACGCAGGCCCTCGCGCAAGCCTCGCAGAAGCTCGGCGAGATGCTCTACGCGCAGAGCCAGGCAGCGGGCGAGGGACCCGGGGCGGGCGCGGAAGGCGCCGCGCAGCCGGGCGCGAAGGCGCCCCAGGGAGACGTCGTGGATGCGGAGTTCACCGAGGTGAAGGACAAGAAGTAACGACAACTTCGAACCGGCGGGGCACAGGGACGCGGGGCGGTTGCCCGATCGCAGTCCCTGTGTCTTTGCGCCGGTCCGGTGCAGGGACCCATGGCCAAGCGCGACTACTACGAGGTGCTCGGCGTGAAGCGGGACGCTTCCGCCGACGAGATCAAGAAGGCCTACCGCAAGCTGGCCATGAAGCATCATCCGGATCGCAATCCGGATGACAAGGCGGCGGAGGAGAAATTCAAGGAGGCGAAGGCAGCCTACGAGATCCTGACCGACGCCGACAAGCGCGCAGCCTACGACCAGTACGGATTCGCCGGGGTCGATGCCTCCGCCGCGGGCGGTGCGGAAGGGTTCGGCGGCTTCGCGGACGCCTTCTCCGACATCTTCGGCGACATCTTCGGCGGCGCGCGCGGGCGCTCCAACGTCTATCGCGGCGCCGACCTGCGCTACGACCTCGAGATCACGCTGGAAGATGCCGCGCGCGGCACGCAGACCCGCATCCGCATCCCGACCATGGAGCCATGCGAAGCCTGCCATGGCAGCGGGGCGCGCAAGGGAACCGAGCCCAAGACCTGCCCGACCTGCGGAGGCGCCGGCCAGGTGCGCATCCAGCAGGGCTTCTTCTCGATCCAGCAGACCTGCCCGCGCTGCCACGGTTCCGGGCGCTTCATCGCCGACCCCTGCCCGACCTGCCGCGGCTCCGGGCGCGTCAAGCAGCACAAGACCCTTTCCGTCAACATCCCGGCCGGCATCGACGACGGCGACCGCATCCGGCTCGCGGGCGAAGGCGAGCACGGCGTGGGCGGGGGCCCGCCGGGCGACCTCTACGTGCAGCTCCACACCAAGGCGCATCCCGTGTTCCAGCGCGACCACGACGATCTGCACTGCGAGATGCCGATCAGCTTCACCGCGGCCGCCCTCGGCGGCGAGATCGAGATCCCGACGCTCGACGGCGCGGCCCGGATCCGGGTGCCCGCCGAGACCCAGAGCGGCAAGGTGTTCCGGCTGCGCGGCAAGGGCATCAGGGGCGTTCGCTCCCACGTCGCCGGCGACCTGCACTGCCACGTCGTGGTGGAGACGCCGGTCGACCTGACCGAGCGCCAGAAGGAACTGCTGCGGGAATTCGACGAACTCAGCCGATCGGACGCCGGCCGCCACAACCCGCGCGCGAAGAGCTGGATGGACAAGGTCAGGGAGTTCTTCGGCGGCTGAACCCGGCTTCCGGGTTTCGAGAGCAGAAGGGGCGGCCGGCGGGCGTCGAGCCAGTTGCGGAAACCGGGCGCAATGCGCTTCGCTTATTGCACCCTACCGCCGAGGCGAACCCCGGGGTGCGCGAAGGGCATTGCACCGGATGCCCAGCCACAGGGCATCGCCTCGAATACCCGACCGTGCGGCGGACTACTCCTCTTCCTCGTATTCCTTCGGAAGCAGGTGGGCGATGCCCTTGTGGCAGTCGATGCAGGTCTTGCCTTCCTTCTGCGCGGCGGCGTGTTTGGTCTGGGCCTTCGGGCGCTGCTTCGATTTGGCCATCGCATCCCAAGCATGGCAGTTGCGGCACTCGCGCGAGTCGGAAGCCTTCATCTGCGCCCATTCGCGCTGCGCCATCTCGATGCGGTGCTTCTCGAACTTCTCGGGCGTGTCAACGAAGCCGGTGACCTTCGCATAGACCTCGCCGGTCGCCTTGACCTTGCGGATGACCTTGTGCACCCAGTCCCGCGGCACGTGGCAGTCCGAACAGATCGCCCGCACGCCGGTGCGGTTGGTGTAGTGGATGGTCGACTTGTATTCCTCATACACGGTGTCGCGCATCTCGTGGCAGGTGGTGCAGAACTGGAGCGTGTTGGTCGCCTCCATCCCGGTATTGAATCCGCCCCAGAAGATGATGCCCGCAACCACGCCGATCACCAGCACCGCGCCGAGCGAAAGGGTGGAGGGCCGCAGCAGGAAACCGAACAGCCTGCGCAGGCCGGACCTGGGTTGCTTGACGTCGTTCATGGGTCTGTCCCCCTGGCTGGAAATCCTGTCCCTGCTTCCGGATGCGAGCCACGCCGCGCTACTGGCGCGAGAGGATCCACTCCACCAGGTTCTTGATCGCGGCCGGGTCCTTGGACTTTACGATCTTGTGATCTTCCTCGTGGCCGTCCTCGAATTTGACCTTTTCGCCGCTGGTGATGTGGTGGGTCAGCTTCTCGACGGCGTTCGCCTTACCCTTGTACTTGGCGGCGACCTCCTTGTAGGCCGGTCCATCCTTCTTCTTGTCGACCGCGTGGCATTTCAGGCAGCCGCTCTGCTTGGCCAGTGTCTGCGCCGCGGTGTCAGCTGCCGCTACCGCCTGCGTCGACAGGCCCAGCGCGAGCACTCCGGCCGAGAGGGCCGACGCGATCATCGTCTTTTGGTAAAAGTTCATTTTCTCTCCACTATGTGTTGGCCCTGCCGCAACCTGCTGCGTTGCGAGAGCTAGGACGGGGACATAATAACATGGGATGCAACAATTATACGACCTGTCGATTTCCGGATTCGCGGTATGGAAGTCTACACCCCCTTTCGGTGCGTCACGTTGATATAGCTCAAATATGCTCTTCTTGATACAGATCACATACGTTGGGGATCGACGCCTCACAGGGCACGGATTCCTTTGATCCCCGCAACGATGCGCGCGGCAAACGTGTTGATCCGCGAGCCCAACAGTTTTCATCCTCCTGGAAGGCCGCGCCCGCCGCGGCGCCATCCGGCCCGACCCTCAACGTGCGGGTACGCCACGCGTTGACGCGCACCCGGTTAAGCCCTTCGCCAGGTCGTGCCTGTGGCAGAGTCCTCGAGCACGATGCCCTGCGCGGCGAGTTCGGCGCGGATGCGGTCGGCGCCGGCGAAGTCGCGCGCCTTGCGCGCGGTTGCACGCGCCGCGATGCGCGCCTCGATCTCGCGCGCATCGATGCCCCCGGCGTTCGCCGGGAGCGCGGTGAGGAAGTCCTCGGCTCGCCGTTGAGCGAGCCCCAGCGTGCCGGCGAGCGTGCGCAGCAGGCGTGCGTCGGCCGGGTCGCGCCCACGGTTGAGTTCTGCGGCGAGCTCGAACAGGACGCCGACCGCCTCGGGGGTATTGAAGTCGTCGTCCATCGCCTCGCGGAAACGCAGCGCGCGCGGATCGCTCCAGTCCGGCGCGCCGGGGGCTTCGTCGAAACCCTTGAGCGCGGTGTACAGACGTGCGAGCGCATGGCGGGCGTCCTCGATGTGCGTGTCGGAGTAGTTGAGCGGGCTGCGGTAGTGCGCGCGCAGGATGAAGAAGCGCACAACCTCCGGGTCGACTTTCTTCAGCACCTCGCGGATGGTGAAGAAGTTGCCCAGCGACTTCGACATCTTCTCGTCATCGACGCGCACGAAGCCGTTGTGCATCCAGTAATTGACGAACACGCCGCCGTGGGCACCCTCGCTCTGCGCGATCTCGTTCTCGTGATGGGGGAACTGGAGATCCTGGCCGCCACCGTGGATGTCGAAGTGCGCGCCGAGCAGCTCCGTGCTCATGGCCGAGCACTCGATGTGCCAGCCGGGTCGGCCCGCACCCCACGGGGATTCCCAGCGTGCCTCCTCCGGCTCGTCCTCCCGCGCACGCTTCCAGAGCACGAAGTCGAGCGGATCGCGCTTGCCCGCGGCGACTTCCACGCGGGCGCCGGCGCGAAGGTCGTCGAGCGACTTGCCGGAGAGCTTCCCGTAGCCGGGGAAGCTGCGCACCGCGAAGCACACGTCGCCGTCCTGCGCGACATAGGCGAGGCCCTTGTCGACGAGCCGGGCGATCATGCGCTGCATGGAATCGACGTAGGCGGTCGCGCGCGGCTCGGCGTCCGGTTCGGCCACGCCCAGCGCGCGGGCATCCTCGTTCATGGCCGCGATGAAGCGCGCGGTCAGCGCGTGGATGGACTCGCCGTTGTCGCGCGCGCGGCGGATGATCTTGTCGTCGATGTCGGTGAGGTTCCGCACGTAGGTCACGCGGAAGCCGCTCGCCCGCAGCCAGCGCGCGACCATGTCGAAGACCACCAGCACGCGGGCATGGCCGAGGTGGCAGTAATCGTAGACCGTCATGCCGCAGACATACATGCGGACATGGCCCGGCTCGATCGGGACGAAAGCCTGCTTCTGCCTCGCCGCCGAGTTGTAGATGACGAGCATGCGCGAGATCGGCGCAGGGACGCCCGCTGCACGCCGTCCTTGTGGCCACGGCGCCCTGCTTGCTAGAATCCGGCGCGCATTCTAGCAGCCTTCCGAACGTCTTCCGGAGACAGGAACACGTGAAACACGCACTGCTGATCCTTCTGCTGGCCGCAGCAGCCGCCGCCTCGGCGGCGGACACGAACCCGGTCGTGGAGCTGCGCACCGGCATGGGAACGGTCGCGATCGAGCTCTACGCGGAGCGCGCGCCGAAGAGCGTCGCCAATTTCCTGCGCTACGCGAAGGACGGCTTCTACAACGGCACGATCTTCCACCGCGTGATCGACGGCTTCATGATCCAGGGCGGCGGCTTCGAGCCGGGCATGAAGCAGAAGCCCGCGCGCGCACCGATTGCGAACGAGGCCGCCAATGGGCTGAAGAACGAACGCGGCACGATCGCCATGGCGCGCACCGCGGATCCGGACTCGGCGACCTCCCAGTTCTTCATCAACCTGGTCGACAACCGAGCGCTCGACCGTCCCTCACCCGACGGGCACGGATATGCCGTGTTCGGACGGGTGAAGCGCGGCTTCGAGGTGGTGCAGCGAATCGCGCAGGTGCCGAAGACCCGCGTGGGCCCGTTCGCCGACGTGCCGGTGCAGCCGGTCGTGATCGAGGCGGTCACGATCGTTTCCGAATGAAGGCGAATGCGATGGAGGATTCCATGGTCATACTGCACACGAACCGCGGCGAAATCACGCTGGAGCTGCTCGAGGACGAGGCGCCGCTCACGGTGCGTAACTTCCTCGACTACGTCGATTCCGGTTTCTACGACGGCACGATCTTCCACCGCGTGATAGACGGCTTCATGATCCAGGGCGGCGGCTTCGAGCCGGGGATGAAGCAGAAGGAAACCCGCTCGCCGGTGAAGAACGAGGCCGACAACGGTGTGGCGAACGCGCGCGGCACGGTCGCCATGGCGCGCACGGCGGACCCGCATTCCGCGACCGCGCAGTTCTTCATCAATGTCGCCGACAACGCCTTTCTCGATCACCGCTCGCCCGACGCGCAGGGCTGGGGCTACTGCGTGTTCGCGCGCGTGGCCGAGGGCATGGATGTGATCGACGCCATCCGCACCGCGCAGACCGGCAGCCGCGGCTTCCACCAGGACGTGCCGGACGAAGACGTGATCATCGAGCGCGCGACGCGCGCCGTCTGACGGTGCTTGCGGCATGGCGGCAGCCACGCTGTTCGTCGCCGACCTGCACCTGTGTGCCGAGCGCGAGTCCTCGGCCAGGCTGTTCGAGGATTTCCTCGCCGGGCCGGCGCGCGCGGCAGCGGCGCTCTACGTCCTGGGCGACCTGTTCGAGGCCATGGCCGGAGACGACGACCTCGACGATCCGTTCAACGCCCGCATCTGCGCTCGGCTACGCGCCCTGACGCGCACCGTGCCCGGCCGCTTCCTCGCCGGCAACCGCGATTTCCTCGCTGGACCGCGCTTCGCGCAGGCGACCGGTCTCGAACCGATCGGGGATCCGACCCGCATCGAACTCGACGGCGTCCCAACGCTGCTGCTGCACGGCGACACGCTATGCACGGACGACGAGGCGTATCAGGATTTCCGCGCCCTGGTGCGCAGTCCCGCCTGGCGCGAGGACTTCCTGCGCCTGCCGCTCGCCCAGCGCCGCGCGCGGGTGGAGCGGATGCGCGCCGGGAGCGAACAGGCCAAGCGCGGAAAGCCGGCGGTGCAGATGGACATCAATGCGGGCGCGCTCGCGCGGCTGCTGCGCGAGCACGGCTACCCGCGCGTCATCCACGGCCACACCCATCTTCCGGCGCGACACCGCATCGAGATCGACGGACGGACCTGCGAGCGCTGGGTGCTGCCCGACTGGTACGCGGGCGGCGGCTATCTCGCCTGCGACGAGGCCGGCTGCCGCCTGATCGCGCTCGCGCGCTCGTCCTGAATCCGCTCAGATCTGCGCCAGCCCGCTTTCGAGATCGGCTTCGAGGTCTTCGATGTCTTCCAGACCCACCGCGATGCGCAGCAGGTTCTCGCCGATGCCGGCGGCGGCGCGCGCCTCCGCGCCGATGCGCCCGTGCGTGGTGCTGGCGGGGTGGGTGATCGTGCTCTTGGTGTCGCCGAGGTTGGCGGTGATCGAGAGGATGTGCGTCGCGTCGATCACCCGCCACGCCTGCTCCCGCCCCCCGCGAACCTCGAACGAGACGATCGCTCCGCCGCTCTTCTGCTGGCGCATCGCGGCCGAGTGCTGGGGGTGGGAGGCGAGCCCCGGATAGTACACGCGCGCGACCTCCGGGCGCGCCTCGAGCCAGCGTGCGAGTTCGAGGGCGTTGCGCGACTGGGCCTCGACGCGGATACGCAGCGTCTCCAGGCCCTTGAGGATCACCCAGGCGTTGAAGGGCGAGATCGAGGGGCCCGCGGTGCGCAGGAACTTGAACACTTCGTCGATGAGTTCGCGGCGGCCGAGCACCGCGCCGCCGAGCACACGGCCCTGGCCGTCGAGATACTTGGTCGCCGAATGGATCACCAGATCGGCGCCCAGCGCGAGCGGCTGCTGGAGCACCGGCGTGCAGAAGCAGTTGTCCACCACGAGCAGAACTCCGGCCGCGCGCGCGACGGCGACCAGCGCGGTGATGTCCAGCACCTCGGTGAGCGGGTTGGAGGGCGTCTCGATGAACATCATCCGGGTCTCCGGGCGCAGCGCGTTCGCATAGTCCGCCGGATCGGTGGAGCGCACGAAGCTCGCCTCCACCCCGAACCGGGGCAGGATGTTGCCGAGCAGTTGATGGGTGGCGCCGAACAGGCTCTGCGAGGCGACGATGTGGTTTCCGGCCTCCAGGAGCGCCATGACTGCGGCAAGGATCGCGGCCATCCCGGAGGCGGTCGCCAGGCAGGCCTCGGCGCCCTCCAGCGCGGCCAGGCGCTCCTGCATCATGGTGACGGTCGGATTCGAGAAGCGGCCATAGACATAGCCGGGTTCCTCGCCCGAGAAGCGCGCCGCCGCCTGCGCGGCATTGTCGAACACGAAGCTGGAGGTGAGGTAGAGCGCCTCGCTGTGCTCGTTGAACCGGCTGCGCGCGATACCCGCACGCACCGCCAGGGTGTCGAACCCCGGAACCCTTTCATCCTGCATCGCCTTCCTCCCAAGAAAAAACCCGGCCAGCCATGAGCCAACCGGGTTTTCCTGGTTCGCTTTAGCCGGATTTGTAACGCGCCCGCAAGCTGATCCTCAAATCGGCGCAGTTCGAAAGCTACCCGCCTGCACGCGCCATGTCAATCGATTCGCAAGCGCCGGCCGCAAGGCGGTTTCGGGTCGGTTCCGCAGATGTGGCCATCGCGAGCGCGCCGCAGGTCACTCGGAGAGCACGAGATTGAGGTCGAGCTGCGCGCCCTCGGGCTCGTCGGCGCCGGCCGAGCGCGGATGCGACTCCTGCTGGTGCTCGACGCTGCTCAGGTACTCGGGCGTGACGTCGCCGGTGATGTAGATGCCGTCGAAGCACGAGGTCTCGAAGCGCTGGATCGAGGGGTTGACCGCGCTCACCGCCGCGCGCAGGGCATCGAGGTCCTGATAGACCAGCATGTCCGCGCCGATCTCCGCGCGAATCTCCTCGTCGCTGCGCGAGGAGGCGATCAGCTCGCTGCGCGTGGGCATGTCGATGCCATAGACATTGGGGAAGCGCACCGGCGGCGCGGCCGAGGCGAAGACGACCTGGCGGGCGCCGGCCTCGCGCGCCATCTGCACGATCTCGCGGCTGGTGTTTCCGCGCACGATCGAGTCGTCGACCAGCAGCACGCTCTTGCCATTGAACTCCTGGCTGATCGCGTTGAGCTTCTGCCGGATCGACTTCCTGCGCACCGCCTGCCCCGGCATGATGAAGGTGCGGCCGATGTAACGGTTCTTGACGAAGCCCTCGCGGTAGGGGATGCCGAGCCGGCTCGCCAGCGCGAGTGCCGAGGGCCGGCTCGAATCCGGGATCGGAATCACCGCATCCAGCTTCAGCCTCGGAAGGGTGTGGTGGATCTTCTCGGCCAGGAACTCGCCCATCTTCAGCCGCGCCTCATACACCGACACGCCGTCGATGAGCGAGTCGGGCCGCGCGAGATAGACGAACTCGAACATGCACGGGGCATGCATCGTGTGCTCGGCGCACTCGCGGCTGTGGAAGGCGCCCTCGACGGTGACGAGGATCGCCTCGCCGGGCAGCACGTCGCGCAGCACCTGGAAGCCGAGCGTGTCGAGGGCGACGCTCTCGGAGGCGACCAGGTACTCGGGGCCCTCGTCGGTGATGTTACGCCCAATGATCAGGGGCCGGATCCCGTAGGGATCGCGGAAGGCGACCAGCCCGAAGCCGGCGATCATCGCCACCACCGCGTAGGCGCCGCGGGCTCGCCGGTGCACCCCGGCCACGGCACGGAAGATCGTGTCCTCGTCGAGCCGGTAGCTCGCGGCCGCCGCCTGCAGTTCGTGGGCGAACACGTTGAGCAGCACTTCCGAGTCGGAGTCGGTGTTGATGTGACGCAGGTCCTGCAGAAACAGCTCCTGCTTGAGCCGCTCCGAATTGGTCAGGTTGCCGTTGTGGGCGAGCACGGTGCCGAACGGGGAATTCACGTAGAAGGGCTGCGCCTCGGCGGAGTTGAACGCCGAGCCGGCGGTGGGATAGCGGCAGTGGGCGATGCCCCAGTTGCCCGCGAGGTTGCGCATGTTGCGCGTGCGGAAGACGTCGCGCACCAGCCCCGGCCCCTTGTGCAGGTGGAAGCGGTTCGACTCCCCGGTCGCGATGCCAGCGGCATCCTGCCCGCGGTGCTGGAGGACCTGCAGCCCGTCATACAGGAGCTGATTCACGGGCGATTTCGCCACGACGCCGAGAATTCCGCACATCTCAGACTCCCACCTTTCCCGCCCCCGGCGATGCGCCGGGTTGACGGTAGCGTAGCCGATTTGCGAGCCGGGCGGGCAACCAGGGCCTGGCCATCAGCACCGCGGTCTCGAGCGGCGGTGCGAGCCAGGCGTTGCGCCACCAGTCCTGGCGGGGGAACGAGGTGAGGCCGGCGGCGAGCACCAGCGCGAGCACCAGCGCAGTCGCGCGCGCCAGTCCGAAGAGCGCGCCGAGAAAGCGGTCCGCAGGGCTCAGGCCAGCGGCATGGATCAGCCGGCGCAACGCGAGCCGCACGAACGACATCGAGACCAGCACCGCGACGAAGGCGAGTGCGAACGCGGCCGCATACCGGGCGACCGGATCGCTCAGCCACTGCCCGAGCCAGGTGCCGGCTGCGGGAGCAACGGCCCGGGCGACGAGGAAGGCGATGACCCATGCGGCGAGCGCGACCAGCTCGCTCGCCAGTCCCCTCACGATGCCCACCACGAGGGAGCCGCCCGCGATCGAGAGCACGACGACGTCGAAGCCGGTCACGGACGCGGCGCGACGATCCCGGCCAGCCCCGCCTGCTGCAGCCGGCCGCGCGCCTTCTCCGCCGCCTCGCGGCTGGCGAAGGGACCCGCACGCACGCGCGTGCGCCCCGCGGGAGCGCCTTCCATCGGCTCCGTATAGACGCTGTATCCCAATGCCTTGACACGGGCCTGGACCTTGCGCACGTTCTCCGCGCTGGCGAATACGCCGAGCTGGAGGATGTAGCTTTCGCCGCCGGCCGCTTGTGCGGATTGCGGCTTCGCAGTGCTCGGCGCGCCGTTCCCGGAGGCGGGCTTCTCCGCGGCGCCCTGCGCCTGGGTTCGCTTCTCCCCTGTGCCATTCGTCCCGGCGGGTTTCTGCGCCGCGGTTTTTTTCTCGGCGGGTTTCTCCGCGGGGGCCTTCGCCTGGACGCTGTTCTGCGTCGCGGCAGGTTGCGGAGCCGAGGGCGCTGCCGGTTTCGCTGCGGGGATCTCCGCGCCTCCCGCTGCGCCCGCCGGCCCGGAGGTGGCACCGGGTGCGGCCGGTGCCGGGGCGGGCGCGGGGGGAATCGTCGGCACGACGCGGGAGATGAAAGCGCCACCGTCCTGGCTCGGAATGCGGATCTGGATGTCCTCGCCGCCGGACGGCGGCTCCTGATCCATGACCATCGGCAGCACCACGGCGGCGGTAACCGCCAGCACGAGCGCACCGATCAGCCGGCGCCGCGCGCGCTTCTTCAACTCGAGTTGTGCAGCCGATTCCGCCATGGGAGCCGCGCCGGTCACGCGCCTGCGGCGCGCATGACATCGGCAACGGTCACGAACGATCCGAAGGCGACGATTCTATCATCCCGCCCCGCCTGCCCGCGGGCGTGCGCGAGAGCCAGCGCGGGGCTCGCGAACCGTTTCACGTCACCCACGCCGAATCGGGTCAGGACGGCTTCGAGCTCCTCCGCCCGCGCCCCGCGCGGGGGTGGCAGGGTGGCGGCGAGCCAGCAGTCGACGCGCGCCTTCATGCGCTCGACGACCCCGCGCACGTCCTTGTCCTTCATCATGCCGAACACCGCCCAGGTCTGCGGGTGGAACCCCATCTCGCCGAGACTCTCGGCCAGCGCCGCCGCGGCCTGCGGGTTGTGGGCGACATCGAGCACCAGCAGCGGCCGGCCGGGAACCACCTGGAAGCGGCCCGGCCACTCGACCTCGGCGAGCCCGCGCCGGATGTCCTGCATCGCGACCGGCAGGCGAAGCTCCACCGCTTCGAGCGCAGCGATCGCCGTCGCGGCATTGGCGAGCTGGTGGCGGCCGCGCAGCGCCGGATGGGCGAGCCCGCTGCGCCTGCGGATGCCGCCGTCGCGGCGCGACCAGTACTGCCACTGGCCGCGATCGGCCAGGTAGCCGAAATCGACGCCAAGGCGGAGCATGCCTGCCCCGATCGCCTCGCCGTGCGCGATCAGGCTCGCGGGCGGGTCGGGATCGCCGAGGATCGCCGGCCGGCCGGCGCGCAGGATGCCCGCCTTCTCGCGCCCGACCGCATCGCGCGTCGCGCCCAGGTACTCGGCATGGTCGAGGTCGATCGCGGCGAGCACCGCGCAGTCCGGATCGAACAGATTCACCGCGTCGAGCCGGCCGCCGAGGCCGACCTCGAGGATCAGGACCTCGGGCGAGGCGGCGGCGAAGGCCTGCATGGCCACGAGCGTGCCGAACTCGAAGTAGGTCAGCGGCACCTCGCCGCGCGCGGCCTCCACGACCTCGAATGCCGAGCACAGGACGGCGTCCGCGGCCGGTTCGCCGCAGATGCGCACGCGCTCGTTGTAGGCGAGCAGGTGAGGCGAGGTGTACAGGCCGGTACGGTAGCCGGCGCAGCGCAGCACGCGTTCGAGCATCGCACAGGTCGAACCCTTGCCGTTGGTGCCGCCCACCGTGATGACCGGCGCCGCGGCGCGCATGCCGAGCAGCCGCGCCACCTGCGCGACGCGATCGAGGCCCAGATCGATCGCGCGCGGATGCAGGCGCCCGGCGTGGGCGAGCCACTCGCCGAGGCTGCGGGACATCGCCGCGAACGATCAGCCGGGCGCGGGCAGGCGCTGCAGCAACGTGAGCAGGCCCGCGAGCCGCTCCCGCAGGCTGCGCCGGTCGACGATCATGTCGATCGCGCCCTTGCCGAGCAGGAACTCGGAGCGTTGGAAGCCCTCCGGGAGCTTCTCGCGCACCGTCTGCTCGATCACCCGCGGCCCGGCGAAGCCGATGAGCGCGCCAGGCTCCGCAATGACGATGTCGCCCAGCATGGCGAAGCTCGCCGACACGCCGCCCATGGTCGGATCGGTGAGCACGCTGATGAAGGGCAGGCGGGCCGCCGCAAGCTCGTTGAGCACGGCGGTGGTCTTGGCCATCTGCAGGAGCGAGAACAGCCCTTCCTGCATGCGCGCGCCGCCGCTGGCGGTGATGCACACGAAGGACATCTGGCCCTCGAGCGCGACGCGCACACCGCGCACCAGGCGCTCGCCGACGACGGAGCCCATCGATCCGCCCATGAAGTCGAACTCGAAGCAGGCGAGCACCAGCGGCAGGGTGCGGATCGATCCCTGCATGACCACCAGCGCATCGGCCTCTCGGGTCTCCTCGCGGGCGCCCTGGAGCCGTTCCACGTAACGCTTGCTGTCCTTGAACTTGAGCGGATCGACCGGGAGCACCTCGGCGCCGATCTCGAAGCGCCCCTCGGAGTCGAGCAGGGTGTCGAGCCAGGCGCGGGCACGAAGCCGCCCATGATGTCCGCATTTCGGGCACACATGGAGGTTGGTTTCCAGGTCGGCCGCATACAGCACCGCCTCGCACGCCGGGCATTTCGACCACAGCCCTTCGGGGATGCCCTTGCGGGTTCCGGGTTCGCCGCGCTTGATGCGCGGCGGCAGCAGCTTGTGCAGCCAGTTCATGGGCGATCCTCCTGCCGGTCCAGTGCCTCGCGCAACTGCGCAGCCAGGCCTCGGGCGCACTCGACGGCCCGGCCCGCACCCGCATCCTGCATCGCCTCGATCAGGAGGCTTCCGATGACGACGCCATCGGCCGCGCGCGCGGCGCGACGCGCGCTGTCCGCATCGCGGATTCCGAAGCCGACCACGACCGGGAGCGTCACGTTCTCGCGGATGCGACCCAGCCGCTGCGCGACTGCGGCCAGGTCGATGCCCGCGGCGCCGGTCACTCCGGTAAGCGCGACATAATAGATGTACCCCGAGCCGAGCGCCGCCGCCCGGCGCACGCGCTCTTCGGTCGAGGTCGGCGCGAGCAGCAGGATGGCGTCCAGCCCGGCGGCGCGCAGACGGGCGATGAATTCCCCGCCCTCCTCCGGCGGCTCGTCGACGACCAGCACGCCGTCGACGCCTGCGGAGGCGGCCGCGGCCACGAACGCTCCCGCGCCCATCGCCTCGATCGGATTGGCATAGCCCATCAGGACGACCGGGGTGACCGCATCGCGCGCGCGGAACTCGCGCACCATGCCGAGCACGCCGCGCAGGGTCACACCGCGATCGAGTGCGCGCTCGCTCGAGCGCTGGATGGTGGGGCCGTCGGCCATTGGGTCCGAGAACGGCACGCCGAGCTCGATGATGTCCGCGCCGGCGTCGGCCAAGGCATGCATGAGCGCGACGCTCCCGCCCGGGTCCGGATCCCCCGCGGTGATGAAGGGGATGAGCGCTTTGCGCTGCGCTGCGCGCAGGCGATCGAAGGTCTGTGGAATCCGGGACATTTGCGATTCGCGATCAGGCCGGCCGGCACGCGCAGCTTGCAGCACTCACAGCGCGATCCCGGAGCGCTCGGCGACGGTGTGCATGTCCTTGTCGCCGCGCCCTGAAAGATTCACCAGCAGGAGGGACTCGCGCGGCAGGCTCGCGGCGAGCTTCGCCGCGTAGGCGAGCGCATGGGCGGACTCCAGCGCCGGAAGGATGCCTTCCAGGCGGCAGGCGTCGTGGAAGGCCGAGAGTGCCTCGTCGTCGGTAACCGCCACATACCGGGCGCGACCGCTGTCCTTGAGCCACGCGTGCTCGGGGCCGACGCCCGGATAGTCCAGTCCGGCCGAGATCGAGTGAGTTTCGAGGATCTGCCCGTCCGTGTCCTGGAGCAGATAGCTGCGGTTGCCGTGCAGCACGCCCGGCCGGCCCGCGAGCAGCGAGGCCGCATGGCGGCCGCTGGCAAGGCCGAGCCCGGCCGCCTCGACGCCGACCAGCTCCACCTTCGGATCGCCGAGATACGGGTAGAAAATCCCCATGGCATTGGATCCGCCGCCCACGCAGGCGATCACGCAGTCCGGCTGGCGGCCTGCGATCTCCGGCATCTGGCGCACGCACTCGCGCCCGATCACCGACTGGAAGTCGCGCACCATCACGGGATAGGGATGCGGCCCGGCGACCGTGCCGATGATGTAGAAGGTGTCCGCGATGCGGGTCACCCAGTCGCGCATCGCTTCGTTGAGCGCGTCCTTGAGCGTGCGCGAGCCGCTCTCCACAGGAACCACCGTGGCGCCGAGCAGCTTCATGCGGAAGACGTTCGAGGACTGGCGCGCGATGTCGGTGGAGCCCATGTACACCACGCACTCCATGCCGTAGCGGGCCGCGACCGTAGCGGTGGCCACGCCATGCTGGCCGGCGCCGGTCTCGGCGATCACGCGGCGCTTGCCCATGCGGCGGGCGAGCAGCGCCTGGCCGAGGCAGTTGTTGATCTTGTGCGCGCCGGTGTGGTTGAGGTCCTCGCGCTTGAGGTAGATCTGCGCGCCGCCCAGCCGCTCCGACCAGCGCTTCGCGTGATAGATCGGGCTCGGGCGCCCGACGTAGTGGTCGAGGTCGTAATCGAGCTCGGCCCGGAAGGCTGCATCGCGCTGCGCCGCGGCGTAGGCCTCGCGCAGTTCATCGAGCGCGGGGATCAGCGTCTCGGAGACGAACACCCCGCCGTACGGACCGAAATGTCCGCGACCATCGGGAAGATCATAGGTGGATGCGATTGAATTCATCGGCCGTCCGTCGATACCTGCGCCAGCCCGAAACTCTTACGTTTCGATCCCATCGGCTTTGCGAACGCTCCCGATGAACGCAGCCATCCTGCGCGCGTCCTTGATCCCTTTGACCGCCTCGACGCCGCTGCTCACATCGACGGCCCACGGCCGCAGTCGCCGCACCGCTTCCGCGGCGTTGTGCTCGGTGAGCCCGCCGGACAGGACGACCGGCACCGGCAGACCGCCCGGCACGAGACCCCAGTCGAAGTTGCGTCCGGCGCCGCCGTAGCCCTCGACCCAGGAATCCAGCAGCAGGCCCTGCGCCGTGGGAAACGAGCGCGCGCATTCTAGCAGATCGACCCCGGGGCGCACCCGTACGGCCTTGAGGTAGGGCCGGCCGTAGCGGGCGCATTCCGCCTCGGTTTCCTCGCCGTGGAACTGGAGGCAATCGACCGGAACCGCCGCGAGCACCTGCCGGATCGTCTCCTCGCGTTCATTCACGAAAACGGCGACCCGCGCGACGAACGGCGGTACCGCGCGCGCAATCGCCTGCGCCTGGTCGAGGTCGAGGAAACGCGAACTGGGCGGATAGAAGACGAGGCCGATCGCGTCGGCGCCCAGCGCCGCCGCGCAGCGGGCGTCCTCGACGCGGGTGATCCCGCAGATCTTGATGCGAGTGCGGCTCATTGCGGCGCCAGCTCGACCGGCAGCACGAGGCGCGCGCCACCCGGCACTTTCCACTGCGGCGCGTATTCAACCCGCGCCAGGTAAAGTCCTGCGGGGGAGAAGGTCGCCGCGCCCAGTCTGCGGTCGTGCGAGGCGAGCAGTTCCGCCGTCCATTGCACCGGCCGCGCGCCCCGGCCCACCTGCACCAGCGCGCCGACGATGTTGCGCACCATGTGATGAAGGAAGGCGTTGGCCCGAAGGACGAACAGAAGGTAGGGGCCGTGCTCGCTCAACCGGATCTCGTGCAGCGTGCGAACTGGGGAACGCGCCTGGCATTCCGAACTGCGGAAGGCGGAGAAGTCGTGCTCGCCAGCGAGTGCCGCACACGCTGCGCGCATGCGTTCGACATCGAGGGGCCGATGGTACCAGCCGACGCGGCGGGCATCGAGGCCCGGACGCACCGGCCCGGCGAGGAGGACATAGCAATAGCTGCGGGAGATCGCGCAACGGCGGGCATCGAAGTCGTCGGCGACCGGCTGCGCCCAGCGTACCGCGACCGCCGCCGGCAGATGGCTGTTGACCCCGCGCACCCAGGCTGCGAGCGGCCGTTCCGCGGGGGTATCGAAATGCACGACCTGCGCGAGCGCATGCACCCCGGCGTCCGTTCGGCCGGCGCAATGCACGCGCAACGGCCGGCCGGCGATGCATGCGATTGCACGCTCGATCTCGTCCTGAACGGTGTTGCCGCAGGGCTGGGACTGCCAGCCGAAAAACCCCGAACCGTCGTACTCCAGTCCGAGCGCGATTCTCACATCAGCCAGAAGGCGACGACGAGCAGCATCGCCGCAGCCCCCGCTGCGAAATCGGCCCGCCTCAGCCGGGATTCCGCGAGGCTCATGACGACTTTCCGCGGCGCGCCTTGCGCCGGAGCGAGCAGGGCGCGCCAACCTGAGTCCCGCTCCTCCACCTGATTGAGCACCAGCATCAGCCGCAGCGCCAGGCGGTCGCGAGCGGCTCCGAACGGGGCGAGCAGCGATCGCAGCCCGGAGACGATGTCCCGCACCTCGGTGCGCTCGAGCAGCAGCGACACGAGCGCGATGATGGCCGTGAGCCGGGCGAGATGAATCACGGCCTCGCCGATCCCTTCGCGGGTCGGGCTCACCGCGCCCAGATCGGGCCAGAGATAGAGGCCCGGCGTACCCCAGGCGAAAAACGCAGCCAGCGCAGCCAGAAGCCAGCGCGAGCGACCGAGCAGCTTCAGGAGGCGCTTTCGCGACCACAGACCGGCACCGAGCGCGCAGGCACCGGAGGCCGCCAGGACGCCGGCCGGCGCGGCGAGCTGGAGCACCAGGATCGCACCCGCCCAGAGGAGGAGTCGCAGGCCGGGGTGGAGCATCGCCTCTCAGAGCTCGTGAAGAAATCGTAGCGAGCGGCCGAAGGCGGACCCGCAGCGACGAGGCAGGTCAGCAAAAACCGCACTCAACGCAGACAACGCAGAGAAACAGCCGCAGAGTGGTTTGGGGCCGGGCCGAATCGCGCTGCTCCGTGAAACCCGGTCTTTTCTCTGCGTCCTCTGCGCCTCTGCGCTCTCTGCGTCGAAAGAGGTTTCAGCCGAACAGGCAGGGAGCGAGCACCGGCCAACGGTCGCGACGGGACGCGCAGCGGATCGATTCACAAGCTCTCAGGCGAGACGGCCGAACATCTCGCGTGCCCGTTGCTGCTCGGCGGCGTTGCCTTCGCGGATCACTTCCTCGAGCAGTTCGCGCGCACCGTCCTTGTCGCCCATCTCTTCGTAGGCCCTGGCCAGATCGATCTTGGTCGAGGCCTCGGTGACGGCGGGTGCCGCTTCCGCCGCGGGCGCGCCGAGGTCGAGGTTGATCGAGGCGAGATCGACCGGCGCCGCCGCGGGCGGCTGCGGCCGCGAGCCCTGGGATTCTTCGAGCTTGAAATCGAAATCGAGCACGTTGCCGCCGAAGTCGGTCTTTTCCAGATCGACCACCGGCGCACCCGCCGGCTGGCTCGTCGGCGGCTCGGAAAGCTGCATCACGTTCGCGCCGATGTCGGTCTTCTCGAGATCGACGACCTGGGCCGCCGGAGCAGTGTGCGCGCGCTCCCGGTCCAGCTCGAAGTCGAGTACGCCACTACCCTGGATGTCGGTTGCTTCGAGATCGACCGTGGGCCCGCCATCCCTCACCGGCGCCGGGAACGACGTCGTTCCCAGCTCGAAGTCGAGTGCCGGTGCGGCGTCCTTGTCCCCGGACTTTCCGGCCTCCAGCGGAAGATCGAGGCCGGGGCCTCCGGCCTCGCCCGGCTTGAGCACGACCGTCTTGTCCGCCGCGAGAGACGCGGCCGAGCGTGGCGTGCTGAGCGTCGCCGAGAAATCGAGGCCGAGATCGAAGTCCACCTCGGCGGCAGCGCCCTTGCCGGCGGCTGCGCCGAGATCGACGCCGAGATCGAGCCCGCCCGCGGAAGTGCCCGCGGTGCTCGCAAGCTCGGAGGCCGGCAGCACCACGGTCGTCTGCTCCTGCGCGCCCGCCACCACCCCGGCGATCCGTCCGAGCTCGGTCGGGCTGGTCCAGGTGTCGCGAAGTCTCTCGGGCGAGGATACGACAATGGTCTTTTCCGTGAATCGGGTGGTGTCTTCCGCCTCGGTCGGCGCCGAACCCCCGTAGAGCGGGTTGGCCGGATCGAGCCGCCTGCCCATCGCCGCGGCCTTGTCCCAGTCGGGACCCTTGCCTGCGGTGGCCGCATGGAGTTCGCCCGCATGCGACTCGAAGCGTTTCAGATCCTTGCGCTGGGCATAGATCTCGAGCAGCTTCACGCGGATCGCATGGCGGGCGGGTTCGGTCTTGAGCGCGTCGAGCAGGATTTCCTCGGCCTGCGCATCCCGCCCATAGGCCATGTACACGTCCGCCTCGGCGACCGGGTCGACGCCTTCCTCGGTGTCGACCGAGCTGATCCCGGACTGGCTGAAGTCGGTCTGGATCGAGCTGCTGGCGGTATCCACGCTCTGCCCGCCCGCAGTGCCGAAGGTCGATTGCACCATCGGCGCCGTGGTGGTGACGGCCGGACCGGTCGTGGCGGCCCCGGAGCGCTGCTTGCGCATGCGGTAGCCGAACAGTCCGAGCGCCGCCAGGATCAATGCACCCAGCCCCCACCCGAGCGACCCGGACAGCATCTCGGAGAGGAACCCGGCCTCGGCCGGCGCGGGCTGAGCGGCGGGCGCCGGCTCGACGGCCTTCGGTGTCTGCGTCGCCGGGGCGGGCACCGGCTCTGCGGGCTTGACCGCTCCTTCCGGAGTGCCCGCCTTGCCCTGGATCTGCGCGAGACTCTGGCTCTTGAGCTCGAGGAGCTGCTGCATCTCGCGCACGCTCTTCTCGAGCTCGGCGAGCCTGGCATTGGCATCCTTGAGCGCTTTCTCCTTGGCGAGGAGATCCTCCTCCAGCGCCGTGATCCGCGCCTGGGCGGCGCGATCGGTGGTGGCCTTTTCCGGGCCGGCCGCCGCCTTGCCGCCCGCTTCGGCCTTCGACACCTTGACCTGATCGCCGGCCTCAGCCGCGGGCGCTTCCGCGACGCGCGGCGCGAGCTTGCCCGCCGCAGCCCGGCTCAAAGGCTCTTCCTTCGGCGCCGGCGCGGCCGCGACCGCCTTCGAGAGCCTGCCGCGGTAGGCGGCGAATTCCGCCGCCTGCGCGAGCACGACGCGCCGCGCTTCGGGCGCTGGAGTGGCTGCAACCGCTTCACGCTCGGGGATATTCAGGATGCGACCGGCGCGCATGCGGTTCATATTGCCGTCGAAGGCGCCGGGGTTGGCACGGAAGATCGCGACCAGCATCTGGTCCAGCGACACCCCCTCGGGCCTGGCCACGGTCGCGATCCCGTGCAGCGTCTCGCCACGCCGGACTTCGTGCGTACCGCTCGCCGGCTGCGCGGGCGCAGCGGCCGCCGGCGGCAACGGCCGCGCCTGGATCGGCTTCGGTTCGGCCACCTGAGGCGTAACCGCCGGCGCCCGGGCGAGCACCGCGTCCGGCGGGTCGAGCAGGAACGTGTATTCGCGCACCAGCCGGCCGGCCGCCCAGTTCAACTCGACGAGGACCTCGAGGAACGGATCGTTCACGGGACGATCGGTGCTCAGACGAATCACCTGCTTGCCGTCGGCGCGCTTCGCAAGCGACATCCGCAGCGAGCCGAGCACCGGGGCGAACTCGATGCCCGCCCCGGCAAACGCCTGCGCGGGAGCGAGCCTCGCGCTGAGCGAGGACAGCTCCTCGCGCGTTGCGACGACATCGAGCTCCGCGCGCAAAGGCTCCCCGAGCCCGCTCAGAACCGTGAGTTTGCCCAGCCCCGCCGCTTGCGCAGAGGCGCCGAAACCGCTGATCGCGAGCGCCACGGCCGCAGCCGCGAGCGAAGGTTTCATGGTCGTTTTGCCCACCGCCGCTCCCTCAGGGGTACGATCCCTGAAACTAAAAATAACATCATGCAGTTACGCATGCAAGCTCACGCCGCTTCTAACAGGATGCGCAACATGCGCCGCAAGGGCTCGGCCGCTCCCCAGAGAAGCTGGTCACCGACGGTGAATGCGGTGAGCAATCCGCCGCCCATCGCCAACTTGCGCAGCCGCCCCACCGGAATCGCCAGCGTGCCGCTCACCGCCGCCGGCGTGAGCGCACGCACACTCGCTTCGCGCTCGTTCGGGACCAGCCGTACCCACGGGTTCGCGCTCGCGATGATTTGTTCTATTTCGGTCAGCGGCACATCTTTCTTGAGCCGGATCGTGAACGCCTGGCTGTGGCAGCGCATTGCGCCCACCCGCACGCACAGCCCGTCGACCGAGACCGGATCGTGCTCGCGCCCGAGGATCTTGTTGCATTCGGCCTGGCCCTTCCACTCCTCACGGCTCTGCCCGTTGCCCAGATCCTGGTCGATCCACGGAATCACGCTGCCGGCCAGCGGCACGCCGAAGCGTTCGGCCGGGAAGCGCGCATCGCGCAGTGCATCGGTCACCCGCCGGTCGATCGAAAGGATCGCCGAAGCGGGGTCGGCGAGCAGGCTGCGCGCGCTATCGTGCAGCACCCCCATCTGCCGCAGCAGCTCGCGCATGTGTTGCGCGCCCGCGCCCGAGGCGGCCTGATAGGTCATCGCGCTCACCCAGTCCACGAGCCCGTGGCGGAACAGCCCACCCAGGCCCATCAGCATCAGCGACACGGTGCAGTTGCCGCCGATGTAGTTGCGCACCCCGCGATCGAGCGCGCGGCGGATGACGTCGTCGTTCACCGGATCAAGGACGATGACGCAGTCATCGCGCATGCGCAGCGCCGAGGCCGCGTCGATCCAGTAGCCCTTCCAGCCCGCCTCCCGCAGTTTCGGGAACACCTCGCGCGTGTAGTCGCGGCCCTGGCACGAAACGACGACTTCCATCTCCTTCAGGGCCTCGATGCTCTTCGCATCGAGCAGCGGCGGAGCCTCGCGGCCGATGTCCGGCGCGCGAGCGCCCGGTGCCGATGCCGAGAAGAAAACCGGATCGATCGCATCGAAGTCGCGCTCCTCGCCCATGCGCTGCATGAGCACCGAACCGACCATCCCGCGCCAACCCACGAACCCGACCCGCTTCATCCCGAATCCCCGAAAAGCCCCGCTCCCGGATACCGCACCGCGTCGTCGTCCGCCGCGCGCATCACAGCGCCGCCATCACCGCGTCGCCCATCCCGGCGGTGCCCACCTTCTTCGTCCCCGGCTCGAAGATGTCGGCGGTGCGCATCCCCTGCGCGAGCACCCTGCGCACCGCGGACTCGATGCGCACGGCTGCCTCCTCGATGCCGAAAGAATGGCGCAGCATCATCGCCGCCGACAGGATGGTGGCCAGCGGATTGGCCAGATCCCTGCCGGCGATATCCGGCGCCGAGCCGTGGATCGGCTCGTAGAGTCCCTTGCCGTGCGCATCGAGCGAGGCCGAAGGCAGCATGCCGATCGAGCCGGTGAGCATGGAGGCCTCGTCGGAGAGGATGTCTCCGAACAGGTTGCCGGCCAGCATGACGTCGAACTGCTTCGGAGCGCGCACGAGCTGCATCGCGGCATTGTCCACCAGCATGTGGGAGAGCGCCACCTCAGGATACTCGCGCCCGGTCTCGGTGACCACGTCGCGCCAGAGCTGCGTGGCCTCGAGCACGTTCATCTTGTCGATCGAGCACAGCCTGCGCCGGCGGCCGCGGGCGGCCCGGAAGGCCACGTGCGCGATGCGGCGGATCTCGGATTCCGAATAGACCATCGTGTTGAAACCGATCCGCTCGCCATGCTCGGTGCGGATGCCGCGCGGCTCGCCGAAATAGACGTCGCCGGTGAGCTCGCGCACGATCAGCAGGTCGAGCCCGGAGACGACCTCGGCGCGCAGCGTGGAAGCGTGCGCGAGCTCCGGGTAGAGCACGGCGGGACGCAGGTTGGCGAACAGGTCGAGATCCTTGCGGATCGCGAGCAGGCCGCGTTCCGGTCGCTGCGCGCGCGCAAGCGCATCATATTTCGGCGCGCCCACCGCGCCGAGCAGCACCGCATCGGCCTCGCGCGCGAGCGCACGCGTGGCCTCGGGGTAGGGTTCGCCGCAGGCATCCACCGCGCAGCCGCCGATCAGCGCGGTCTCCATCTCCAGTGCGAGCCCGTCCTCGCGCAGGCGTTCGAGCACGCGCACGGCCTGAGCGACGATTTCGGGCCCGATGCCGTCACCGGGCAGCACGCAGATCTTCATGTCCGTGGCATTCGCCGGGCCGGCCGCCTCATCGGGAAAAATTCCAGGGCTGCTCCAGCCGCCTGCGCGCCTCGAACTCCGCGATCTGGTCCCGGTGGCGCAGCGTGAGGCCGATGTCGTCCAGTCCCTCGATCAGGCAATGCTTGCGGTAGGGCTCGATCTCGAAGGGGATCGCACGTCCGTCGGGGCGCGCGACCGTCTGCGCTTCCAGGTCGATCATCAACCGGTATCCGGGCCGCGCCGCGACATCGGCGAACAGTGCGTCGATCTCCGCCTGCGGGAGCCGGATCGGCAGCAGCCCGTTCTTGAAGCAGTTGTTGAAGAAGATGTCGGCGAAGCTCTTTCCCACCAGCGCGCGGACCCCGTAGTCGAGCAGCGCCCAGGGCGCATGCTCGCGCGAGGAGCCGCAGCCAAAATTCTTGCCGGTGAGCAGGATCGAGGCTCCCCGGTAGCGCGGCTGGTTGAGCACGAATTCCGGATTGAGCGGGCGCGCTGCGCAGTCCTGCCCCGGTTCGCCGCGGTCCAGATAGCGCCACTCGTCGAACAGGTAGGGGCCGAATCCGGTGCGCCGGATCGACTTCAGGAACTGCTTGGGGATGATCGCGTCGGTATCGACGTTGTTGCGCGCGATCGGCGCGACCAGCCCCACATGTCGGGTGAATTTCTCCATCACTTCGCCGACTTCTCGATCGCCTCGCCGCCCTTCTTGAGATCCTTGCCGATGCCTTGCATGGTGTTGCAGCCGCTGGCGAGCAGCAGTGCGGCAAGCGCGAACAGCCACAGAGTTCCCTTGCGCATCTCAGTTCTCCCGATCGACGATCCGCATCTCACAGCATCCGGCGCACATCGACCACGCGCCCGGCGATCGCGGCGGCGGCCGCCATCTGCGGGCTCATCAGGTGGGTGCGCCCGCCAGCGCCCTGGCGGCCCTCGAAGTTGCGGTTCGAGGTCGAAGCGCAGCGCTCACCCGGCTCCAGCCGGTCCGCATTCATGCCCAGGCACATCGAACATCCGGGCTCGCGCCACTCGAAACCGGCGGCGACGAAGATCCGGTCCAGCCCCTCGGCCTCGGCCTGGCGCTTGACCAGACCCGAGCCCGGCACCACCAGCGCCTGGCGGATGCCGGGATCGACCCGGCGCCCGCGCACCACCGCCGCCGCCGCGCGCAGATCCTCGATGCGCGAATTGGTGCACGAGCCGATGAAGACCTTGTCAAAGCGGATCGCCGTGATGGGCATGCCCGGCTGCAGGCCCATGTACTGGAGCGCGCGTTCGATGCCTTCGCGCCGGGTGGAATCGGCCTCGCGCGCGGGATCCGGCACCGCGCCTTCCACCGAAGCGACCATCTCGGGCGAAGTGCCCCAGGTGACCTGCGGCGCGATCGAGCCCGCGTCCAGTTCGACCACGCGATCGAAGGTCGCGCCCTCGTCGCTCACCAGTGTGCGCCAGTGGGCGACGGCACGCTCCCACAGTTCGCCGCGCGGGGCGAGCGGACGGCCGCGCAGGTACTCGACGGTCCTGTCGTCGACGGCCACCATGCCGGCTCGGGCGCCCGCCTCGATCGCCATGTTGCACACCGTCATGCGCCCTTCCATCGAGAGCGCGCGGATGGCGCTTCCCGCGAACTCGATGGCGCAGCCGGTGCCACCCGCAGTGCCGATGCGCCCGATCAGCGCCAGGACGATGTCCTTGGCCGAGACGCACGGCCCCGCCGAACCCTCGATGCGCACCCGCATGTTCTTCGCCTTGCGCGAGAGCAGGCATTGCGTCGCGAGCACATGCTCGACCTCGGAAGTTCCGATGCCGAACGCGAGGCAGCCGAACGCGCCGTGGGTGCTGGTGTGCGAATCGCCGCAGACCACCGTCATCCCGGGCAGCGTTGCGCCGTGTTCGGGCCCGATCACATGCACGATGCCCTCGCGGGGATCGCGGAACGGGAAATAGGCCGCCGCACCGTGCGCGCGGATGTTGGCGTCCAGGGTCTCGACCTGGAGCCGCGACACCGGGTCTTCGATCCCGCGCTCCCAGTCGCGGGTGGGCGTGTTGTGGTCGGCGGTCGCCACGATCGAGTCGGCGCGCCAGACGCCGCGTCCGGCCAGTTTCAGACCCTCGTAGGCCTGCGGACTGGTCACCTCATGGACGAGATGGCGATCGACATAGAGCAGCGCCGTGCCGTCGTCTTCCTGGCGGACGAGGTGGGAGATCCAGAGCTTGTCGTAGAGGGTCTGCGGCATGGACTCGGCGCTGCGGCTGGACAGGCGTCGATTATCGCACAGCGCCCGGCGCCGGCGGCACGCTCAGCGCGGCGAATAATAGCTGCGCGCCTCGGGCAGCCAGTGCTCGATTCTCCGGATGCGTGTGTCATCGGCCGGGTGGGTCGACAGGAACTGTGGCGGCTTCGCGCTCCCCCGGTTCGCCCGGGACATGCGGATCCACAGGTCGCGCGCGGCCGTCGGGTCGTAGCCCGCCTTCGCCATGAAGATCAGGCCGAGCCGGTCGGCCTCGGATTCCTGCAGGCGCGAATAGGGCAGCAGCACGCCCACCGTCGCGCCCAGTCCGAGCAGGCCGCCGTAGAGGTTCGCTCGATTCGGATCCTTCGCCGACATCACCACCGCGGCGGTCACGCCCTCCGCCACCATCTGCTGGCTCACCCGCTCGCCGCCGTGGCGCGCGATCGCATGCGCGACCTCGTGACCGATCACCGCGGCCAGCCCCGCGTCGTCACGCGCCACCGGAAACATCCCGGTATAGACCACCACCTTGCCGCCCGGCAGTGCGAAGGCGTTCACCATCTTGTCGTTGTCCAGCACCCGGAATTCCCAGCGGTAGTCGGTTCGTCCGGTGGCCATGGCGATGCGCGCCCCGACGCGTCTCACCATCTCGTTGAGCCTGGGATCGTTCGACACTTTTTCCTTCTTCAGCACTTTCTGGAACGCGCTGAAGCCCATCGAGATTTCCTGGCCTTCCGAGATGAGCTGGAGCTGCGAGCGCCCGGTGATCGGCACCGACTTGCAGCCCGTGAGGATGGCGGCAAGCACGAGCATGGCTGCGAGGAGGCGGAATCTCATGGTGGTTTCCCGAACATGACGCATGCCGGAATCAACGCGTCGCCGCGCACGCGGATGACCGCGTACGCCATCCGGCCAGGATGAGCACCAGGCCGGCGGCGGCGAACAGTGCCGAGAGGCTGAAGGTCGGCCCGGCACCCAGCGCCTCCCAGGCGGCGCCGCTCGACAATCCGCCCAGCATGCCCCCGGCGCCGAAGGAGACGCTCGAATACAGGGCCTGGCCGCGCGCCTGATAGGGGCGCGGGAACCAGCGATTCACCGCGGCCACGGCCGCCGCATGATAGGCGCCGAAGGTCGCTCCGTGCAACAGTTGCGCGGCGACGATCAGCGCCGGCGCCCTCGCGCCCCAGCCGATCATCAGGAAGCGCAGCACCGCGCAGGCGAAGCTGAAGGCGAGGATCGCGCGCAGCGAAAAGCGCGCGGTGAGGCGCGGCATGCGCAGGAACACGAGGATTTCGGCGAGCACGCCGAGCGTCCACAGCCAGCCCACCGCCGTCTTGCTGTAGCCGTTCTCCACCAGGTGGATCGAGTAGAAGACGTAGAGCGCGCCGTGTGCCGCGGACATCGCGAAGCAGGCGGCGAGCAGCGCCACCACCTCGCGCCTGCGCAAGATCGCAGACAGGCGCCCCGGCGAGGCGGCGCGCGCTTCCTCGGGTGCCTCGGGCAGGAACAGCGAGCACGCGGCGATGCTGCCGAGCAGTCCCATCGACACCCACAGCAGCGTGCCGATCGCAGTCCTGTCCAGCACGAACCCGAGCGCGGTCGCGGCGGCGATGAATCCCACCGAGCCCCACAGCCGTATGCTGCCGTAGCGCTCGATGCGGGCGCGCAGGTGGCCGAAGGTGAGCGCCTCCACCAGGGGGAGCGCCGCGCCCCAGAACAGCGCCATCACCGACATGGCCAGGAAGACGCCGCCGAAGCTCCGGGTGAGCCACAGCCCCGCGAAGCCGATCACGCTGGCGGCGGCCGAAACCCGCACGATCAGGATGGGCCGCCCGGCGCGATCGGCGAGCCATCCCCACAGGTTGGGAGCGACCACCCGCATCGCCTGCATCACGGACATCAGCACCCCGATCTGCCAGGCCGAAAAGCTCAGGGAGGCGAGATAGAGGCTGAAGTACGGGGCGAACGCCCCGACGAAGGCGAAATAACAGAAGTAGTACGCCGACAGGCGCCAGTACGGCAGCATGGGGAATGCGGCTCGCCGCCGAGGCGGCGCCTGCTCCGGCTACGCGCGCTGGGCGCGCAGCATCGCGTAGAGCGCGTCCTTCACCTGCAGCCGCTTCTTCTTGAGCTTCTCCAGCTCGTGGTCGGGCAGCGGCTCGTCGTTCTCCTCGACGCGCGAGACGTCGGCATCGATGCGCTTGTACTCGTCGCACAGGCGCGCGAAGCGCGTGTCGGCACCCCGCAGCGCGTGAATCACGTGCTTGAGCTCGGGAAATTCCTGCTCCAGTTCATGGGACAGCAGCGGCATGTCTTTGCTCTCCGGCAAGGTTGATCGAAAATCGTGCGGAAACTGTATCCGAGCCGTGCCCCGGCGCGCAAGCCGGTCACGGCTCCTCCGGCTCGGGATCCTCGATTGCGGGCCCGGTTCCGGACGGCCCCGGCTCCGGCGCCTGCGCCGCGATCGGCACGATCGGCAGGCGCACGTCGGCGCACTGGGCGCGATGGCGAAGGGCATGGTCGATCAGGACCAGGGCGAGCATGGCCTCGGCGATCGGGGTGGCCCGGATCCCGACGCAGGGATCGTGGCGGCCTTCGGTGCGGATGAGGACCGGCGCCGCGCCGGTGTCGATCGTGCGCCGTTCGAGGCGGATGCTGGAGGTGGGTTTCACCGCGAGGCGCACCACCACGTCCTGCCCGGTGGAGATGCCGCCGAGAATCCCGCCGGCATGGTTCGACAGGAACCCCGCGGGCGACATCTCGTCGGCATGTTCGCTGCCGTGCTGGGCGACGCACGCGAAGCCGTCGCCGATCTCCACACCGCGCACGGCGTTGATGCCCATCATCGCGGAGGCGATGTCCGCGTCGAGGCGTCCATACACCGGCTCTCCCCAGCCCGGCGGAACCCCGCTTGCGATCGCCGTGATCTCGGCGCCGATCGAGTCGCCCGACTTGCGCAGCGCGTCCATGAACGCTTCCAGCCGCGGCACCGCTTCCGGGTCGGGCGCGAAGAACGGGTTCTGCCCGACCCATTCCCAGCCCCTGAACTCGAGCGCGATCGGTCCCAGCCGCGACAGGTAGCCGCGCACCGAGACGCCGTGGCGCTCGGCCAGCCATTTCTTCGCGATCGCCCCGGCCGCCACGCGCACCGCGGTCTCGCGGGCCGAGGCGCGCCCGCCGCCACGGTAGTCGCGGATGCCGTACTTGCGCCAGTAAGTGTAGTCGGCGTGGCCGGGACGGAACGCGTTCATGATGCTGCCATAGTCCCGGCTGCGCTGATCGACGTTCCGGATCAGCAGACCGATGGGGGTGCCGGTGGTGCGGCCCTCGAACACGCCGGAGAGGATCTCGATCGTGTCCGGTTCGCGCCGCTGGGTGACGTGACGCGAGGTTCCGGGCTTGCGCCGGTCGAGGTCGCGCTGGATGTCCGCCTCGGTCAGCTCCAGGCCGGGCGGGCAGCCATCGACGACGCAGCCGATGGCGGCTCCATGCGACTCGCCGAAGGAGGTCACGCAGAACTGGCGGCCGAACGTGTTGCCGGACATCACCGGCGAGTGCAGCGAGTTTCAGGTTTCACGTTTCGAGTTCCAGGTTTCGGGTTGCGGGTGGCGGGAGCGCCGGGCTATTATGCCCTGATGTCCAGGCGATCGAGCAAGTCGAGAATGGCCGCGCAGCCGAATCCGGCGGCGCGCGGCGGCAAGCCCGTTTCGCCGCAGGTGCCTGCCGGCAACGCGCTCGCGCGGCCGGAGGCGCGCTGGACGCGCTTCCAGCGCTACGTCTGGGACAAGCGCAGATAAGCCGCGCCTCAGCTTTGCAGCTCCGGTCGGTCGCGGAAGTCTTCGAGCGCCTGCGGGTTGGCGAGCGCCTCGATGTTCTTCACCGGCTCGCCATGCACGACGTTGCGCACGGCCAGCTCGACGATCTTGCCGCTCCGGGTGCGCGGGATGTCGGCGACCTGGAGGATCTTCGCCGGAACATGGCGCGGCGTGGCGTTCTCGCGGATCGTCCGGCGGATCCGCTCGATCAGCGCCTCGTCCAGGACACGCCCCTCGCGCAGCTTGACGAACAGCACCACGCGCACGTCCCGCTCCCACTGCTGGCCGATGACGAGCGATTCGACGATCTCGTCGAGCCGCTCCACCTGGCGGTAGATCTCGGCGGTGCCGATGCGCACCCCGCCCGGATTGAGGGTGGCGTCGGAGCGCCCGTGGATGACGATGCCGCCGTGCCGGGTGATCTCGATGTAGTCGCCATGGCACCAGACGCCGGGATACTTCTCGAAATAGGCCGCGCGGTACCTGCGGCCGTCGGGATCGTTCCAGAAACCCACCGGCATGGTCGGGAACGGCTTGACGCATACCAGTTCCCCCTTCCGGCCGCGCACCGGGCGCCCCGTCTCGTCGAACACCTCGACGGCCATGCCCAGCCCGCGGCACTGGATCTCGCCGCGCCACACCGGCAGGATCGGGCAGCCGAGCACGAAGCACGAGATGAGATCAGTGCCGCCCGAGATCGAGGCGAGCTGCACGTCCCGCTTCACCTCACGATAGACGTAGTCGAAGCCTTCCGGCGCCAGCGGGCTGCCGGTCGAGAGAATCGCACGCAGCGCGCTGAGGTCGTGCGTGCGCGCGGGCATGAGCCCGACCTTGGCGATCGCGTCGATGAACTTCGCTGAGGTGCCGAAGTGCGTCATGCCTTCGGCCTGGGCGCAGTCGAACAGGATCGATCCGCGCCCCACGAAGGGCGAGCCGTCGTAGAGCAGCAGCGTGGCGCCCGAGGCGAGTCCCGAGGCGAGCCAGTTCCACATCATCCAGCCGCAGGTGGTGAAGTAGAACAGCCGCTCACCCGCGCGCAGGTCGCAGTGCAGCCGGTGTTCCTTGAGGTGTTGAAGCAGAACCCCGCCGGCGCCATGCACGATGCATTTCGGCACGCCGGTGGTTCCCGACGAGTACAGGATGAACAGCGGATGGTCGAAGGGAAGCCGCTCGAAGGCGAGCTCGCGCACCGCGGCGTGCGCCGCGAGAAACTCGCCGAGCCAGCAGCCACCGGGGATCGAACCGAGCGCGCCGCCGCCTCTGCTCACGTAGGGCACGATCACCGTGCGGCGCAGCGAGGGCATGCACCGCGCGATCTCGCCGATTTTCGCCAGATTGTCGATGCGCTTGCCATTGTAATAGTAGCCGTCGGCCGCGAACAGCACCGCAGGCTCGATCTGGCCGAAGCGATCCACCACCCCCTGCACGCCGAAATCGGGCGAGGCCGAAGAGAACACGGCGCCGATCGACGCTGCCGCGAGCATGATCACGATCGTCGCCGGCAGGTTGGGCAGGTAGGCCGCAATCCGGTCCCCGCGCCCGATCCCGAGTGCGCGCAGGGCCGCCGCGGTGACCGCCACCGCCGCGTGGAGATCGGCATGGCTCACCCGCGCGCGCACCTTGTCCTCGCCCCAGAACACCAGCGCGTCGGCATCGTCGCGCCGGGCAAGCAGGTTCTCTGCGTAGTTGAGCCGAGCCTGCGGAAACCAGCGCGCCCCCGGCATCGCGTCGCAATCGGCCAGCACCTCTTCGCCCGGCTCGCCGATCACCCCGCAGAACTCCCACACCGAGCGCCAGAACTGCTCGGGCGAGTCGATCGACCAGCGCCACAGGCTGTCGTAATCGGCATCGGCGCGCGAGAAGCGATCGTTGGTCCAGCGCATGAAAGCACTCATCTGCGAGCGCGCGATGCGGCCTCGGGAGGGCCGCCACAGCGGTTTTTCGTTCATGATCTTCCCTCGCGAACAGCGATCAGGGCGCGTACCTTTCCGGGCATCGGGATCGGCCTGCCGCTCGCACCGTCGATCCAGACGATCCTGGCGGCGCCTTCGGCGATGAGCCCCGGCTCGCCCTCGCGGCGCAGTTCGTAGTGGCTGGTCACGCTGGAGCGGCCGGGCGCTAGCGCGTACATCCGCACTTCGACGATGCCCGGATAGCTCAGCGGAATGCGGAACGTGCAGCTCGCGTTCGCGATGACGATCGACTGTTGCGCCGGCCGCACGAAATAGCCCAGAGCCTCGAACCACTCCACCCGCGCCTGCTCCATGTAGCGGAAATAGGCGGTGTTGTTCACGTGCCCCATCGCGTCCATGTCGCCCCAGCGAATCGGGATGCGGGTGACATGAACGAGGGTGCGGTCGTTTTCCATTCGCGATTCGGATGGCCGGTTCAATTGCAATTATAATCGCTCGCCGCTCCCGCTCATGGGGGCTCATGGGGCATCACGGCGACGGAATCGGAATCATCATGGAACGCGAATCGATGCAGTTCGACGTCGTGATCGTGGGCGGCGGGCCGGCCGGACTCGCCGCCGCGATCCGGCTCAAGCAGCTCGCCGCGCAGCATGCACACGAGGTCTCCGTCTGCCTGATCGACAAGGGCTCCGAGATCGGCGCGCACATCCTCTCGGGGGCCGTGTTCGACCCGCGTGCGCTCGACGAACTGATTCCGGAATGGAAGCAGCAGGGGGCGCCGCTCAACACGCCGGTCGCCGAGGACCGCTTCCTGTTTTTGGGCAGCCGCGGCGCATGGCGCCTGCCCGGCGCGCTGCTGCCCGGCTGTTTCCTCAATCACGGCAACTACGTCATCAGCCTCGGCAGCCTGTGCCGCTGGATGGCGAACCAGGCGGAAGCGCTCGGCGTCGAACTCTATCCCGGCTTCGCGGGCGCCCAGCCGCTGTACTCGCCCGGGGGCGCGCTCGCCGGCGTGCTCACCGGCGACGTGGGGGTGGGTCGCGACGGCCGGCCCGGCCCCGCCTTCCAGCCCGGCATCGAGCTGCGCGGGAAATACACTTTCCTCGCCGAGGGCTGCCGGGGGCACCTCGGCAAGCAGATCGAAGCGCGTTTCCGGCTGCGCGGCGGATGCGACCCGCAGGTCTACGGGATCGGGGTCAAGGAGCTGTGGGAATTCGCCCCCGGGAACCATCGGCCGGGGCTGGTGATGCACACCGCCGGCTGGCCGCTGGACGCCCATACTTACGGCGGCTCGTTCCAGTACCACCTCGAAGAGCGCCAGGTCTCGGTCGGCTTCGTGGTCGGCCTCAACTATGCCAATCCGTACCTCTCGCCCTACGAGGAGTTCCAGCGCTTCAAGACCCATCCGGCGATCCGCGGCGCATTCGAAGGCGGCAGGCGGATCGCCTACGGGGCACGGGCGATCGCGGCCGGAGGACTCCAGGCGCTGCCCCGACTCGCCTTTCCGGGCGGCTGCCTGATCGGCGACGATGCCGGGTTCCTCAACGCCAGCCGGATCAAGGGCTCGCACACCGCGATCAAGTCCGGCATGCTGGCGGCGGAAGCCTGTTTCGCCGCCCTCGCCCAGGGCCGTTCCGGCGACGAGCTGACCGACTACGGCACGCGCTTCCGCGAGAGCTGGCTGTACGAGGAGCTGTACAAGGCGCGCAACTTCAAGCCCTGGATGAGCAAGGGCCTGGTCGCGGGCTCGCTCCTGTTCGGCATCGACCAGAAACTGCTCGCCGGAAAGGCCCCGTGGACACTGCGGCTCCATGCCGACCACGAGAAACTCAAGCCGGCCGCGCAATGCAGGCCGATCGATTATCCGAAGCCCGACGGCGTGCTGACCTTCGATCGGCTGTCCTCGGTGTTCCTGTCAGGCACCCACCACGAGGAAGACCAGCCCTGCCATCTGCGCCTGAAGGACCCGGAGGTCGCGATCCGGGTCAATCTCGCCGTCTATGACGCACCCGAGCAGCGCTACTGCCCGGCCGGGGTGTATGAGATCCTGCGCGAGGCCGACGGGTCGAATCCGCGCCTGCAGATCAACGCCCAGAACTGCGTCCATTGCAAGACCTGCGACATCAAGGACCCGACCCAGAACATCGAGTGGGTGCCGCCCCAGGGCGGCGAGGGACCGACCTACCCGAACATGTAGCGCGCAGGCACGCCCCGCCACTCGATCGACGAAACCCGAAGGCCACGAAATGCGACGCATATGGCTCGTCTTCGCGCAGACCGTGACGGTCGCGCTCGCCCTCCTGTTCGTCGTCGAGACCCTGCGGCCGGAGTGGCTCTCCCGGTTCGCGGCCCCACGCGCGCCGGTCGCGAGCGTCAGCATCTCCGCCGCCCCGGTGCCGGCCGCGCAGGGGGTCGTGAGCTACCGGGCAGCCGCGGCGCGCGCGGCTCCGAGCGTGGTCAACATCTTCACCAGCACCGAGATCCCTGCCGCGCGCCACCCGTTCGCCGACGACCCCCTGTTCCGGCATTTCTTCGGCGACGGCAGCGAGGGGCCGGCACGCGCGCAAAGCCTGGGCAGCGGAGTGATCGTCGGCCCCGACGGCTACATCCTGACCAACAACCATGTCGCCGAGGCCGACGAGATCGAGGTCGCGCTGCAGGACGGGCGCAAGTTCAAGGCCAAGGTCATCGGCACCGACCCGGAATCCGATCTCGCGGTGCTGCGCATCGGCGCAGGCGCCCGGCTGCCGGCGATCAGCTTCGCCCAGCCCGATTCCCTCGGCGTCGGCGACGTGGTGCTGGCCATCGGCAATCCGTTCGGCGTCGGCCAGACGGTTACGATGGGGATCGTGAGTGCGCTCGGACGCAACCGCCTGGGAATCAACACGTTCGAGAATTTCATCCAGACCGACGCACCGATCAATCCCGGCAATTCCGGCGGTGCGCTGGTCGACAGCAACGGGGCGCTGGTGGGCATCAACACCGCGATCTATTCGCGCAACGCCGAGGGCGCGTCGGTCGGCATCGGGTTCGCGATCCCGGTCTCGCTCGCGCGCAGCGTGATGGAGCAGATCATCCGCACCGGTTCGGTGACCCGCGGCTTCCTGGGCGTCGAAGCCCAGGCGATCACGCCCGAGCTGGCCGAGAGTTTCAACCTGGCGGGCACCGAGGGCGCGCTGATCGCCCGCGTCGTGCCCGGCAGCCCGGCCGCCAAGGCCGGCGTACGCCCGGGCGACGTGCTCGTCGCGGTGGGGGGCAAGCCGGTGCGCGACCCCAACGGCATGCTCGACCTGATCGCGGCGATCAAGCCGGGGGAAACGGTGCGCCTCAAGCTGCGGCGCGACGGCAGGGAATTCGAGACCGACGCCGCGCTCACGCGCCGCCCGACGGCGGAGCAGCAGCGCTAGTCGGTCTTTTCGCCGCCCTTCTCCGGGACCCCGATCCGGCCCTCCGCGGGCCGTCCGACGAAGCGCGCGAGCACCATGCCGAGCTCATAGAGCAGCCACAACGGCACGGCGAGCAGGATCTGCGAGACCACATCCGGCGGCGTGAAGATGGCGCCGACGACGAAGGCGCCGACGATCACGTAGGGACGCGCCACTCGGATCTTCTCCAGACCCACGATGCCGAAGCGCACCAGCACGATCACCACGATCGGCACCTCGAACGCCAGCCCGAAGGCGAGGAACAGCGTGAGCACGAAGTTCAGGTACTGCTCGATGTCCGGTGCCGGCGTGATGCTCTTCGGCGCGAAGCTCGCGATGAAGCTGAAAACGGTCCGAAAAACGAAGAAATAGCAGAACGCCATCCCAAGCACGAACAACAGGGTGCTGGCCACGACCAGCGGCAGGCCGAAGCGCTTCTCGTGCGCGTACAGGCCGGGAGCGACGAACGCCCACACCTGGTAGAGCACGTACGGGAGCGCCACCAGGAATGCCATCAGGATGGTGACCTTGACCGGGATGAAGAACGGCGTGATCACCCCGGTGGCGATCATCGTCGCGCCCTGCGGCAGGGTGCGGATCATGGGGTAGGCGAGCAGGTCGTAGATGTCCGCCGCCCACGGCATCAGGCACACGAACACCAGCCCCACCGCGACCAGCGCCCGGATCAGCCGGTCGCGCAACTCGACCAGGTGGGAAAGGAAGCTCTCTTCCGCGGGCTCCGTCATCGCGCAACGCCGCTACGCGCCCTTCTTCTCGCCCGCCGAGGCATCGAGCTCCAGTTCGAGCTGCGGCGTGCCGGGGGCGGCGGAAGCCGGTTCGACCGCCTCGGAGCCGGGCGCGGACCCGCCCGAACCCGGCACCCGACCTGGATCGGCGGTGGCCAGCGCGCTGTTGAGCGAATCTCCGACCGAACTCGTCTCCTTGTCGATCGTGAGTTCCACCTCGCGCGCCGATTCCTCGACCTGCCGCTGCATCTTGCGGATCTCGTCGAGCTGGAGCTCGCGGTTGATGTCCGACTTGACGTCCGAGACGTAGCGCTGCAGACGGCCGAGCAGCGCGCCGACGGTCCTGGCCACCTTGGGCAGCCGCTCGGGGCCGATGACGATCAGGCTGACCAGGCCGATGGCCAGAAGCTCGCTGAAACCGATGTCGAACATGCCGCAGCGTCAGGCGCGAAGCCGGGCGCAGGCGCGCTCGCCTCGGGCCCGCTCCCGCCAGCGGCCGTCCGGCACGCACGCCGCACGCGTCAGGACCGCGTCTTCTCCTTCGCCTCGACGTCGATGGTCTGTCCGCCGATCTGCGGGTTCTGCGCGGACGGCTCGGCCGGCTTCTCGCCCGCCGAGCCCTCCTTCATGCCTTCCTTGAAGCCGCGCACCGCGCCGCCGAGATCGCTGCCGATGTTGCGAAGCTTCTTGGTGCCGAACACCAGAAGGATGATGACCAGGACGATCAGCCAGTGCCAGATACTCAAGCCGCCCATGACGAGCTCCTCAACGTTTCAGCATCGGCGGCAACCGGTCCGGCCCGCCGAGCACATGGATATGCAGATGATACACCTCCTGCAACCCCACCCGGCCGGTGTTGATGATGAGCCGGAAGCCGTCGCCGCAACCCTCCTCGCGCGCGAGCCGTCCGGCGAGGACCATCATCTTGCCCAGCACCGCCTGGTGCGTCATGTCGCATTCCGCGAGCGAGGCGACATGCAGCTTGGGCACGATCAGGAAATGCACCGGCGTCAGCGGCCGCACGTCGTGGAAGGCGAAAATGTCCTCGTCCTCGTAGACCTTCCGGCTGGGAATCTCGCCGCGCGCGATCTTGCAGAAAATGCAGTCCGTCATCGTTCCTCTCCCGTCTGTTGGCCTGCGCCGCCGGCCGGGCCGCCGCCCCGGCCCGCCTTCTCCTCGATACCCGAAATCCCCTCGCGCCGGCGGAATTCGGTCAGCACGTCCTCCGCACCCAGCCCGAAGTGGGACAACAGCACCAGACTGTGGAACCACAGGTCGGTGACCTCCCAGACCAGGTGCAGGCGTTCCCCGTCCTTCGCCGCCATGATCGTTTCGGCCGCTTCCTCGGCCACCTTCTTGCACATGGCATCGAGCCCCTTCGCGTAGAGCGAGGCGGCATAGGAAGAAGCCGGGTCGGCGCCCCGGCGGCTGGCCAGCGTCTGCGCGACGCGCTGCAGGACGTCACTCATGGGAATAGATCTCCGCAGGGTCCTTGAGTACCGGTTCGACGCAGCGCCAGGCGCCGCGTTCCAGCCGGTTGAAGAAACAACTGTGGCGCCCGGTATGGCAGGCGATCCCTCCGGCCTGCTCCACCACGATCAGGACGGCGTCGCTGTCGCAGTCGGTGCGGATCTCCTTCACCGCCTGGACATGACCCGATTCTTCGCCCTTCTTCCAGAGCCGGCCGCGCGAGCGCGACCAGAATACCGCATGCCCCTCGCGCGCGGACCGCTCGAGCGCCTCGCGGTTCATCCAGGCCAACATCAGCACGTCCCGGCTCGATGCCTCCTGGACGATCACCGGAACCAGTCCGTCGCGGTCCCAGCGCACCTCGTCCAGCCATGTCGCCTCACTCATCCGACGCCTCCGATATCGCGGCCGCTACAGCCGCACCTCGATGCCGCACGCGCGCAGGAATTCCTTCGCCTGCCCGACCGTGATCTCGCCGTAATGGAAGATGCTCGCAGCCAGCACGGCGTCCGCATGACCGGCGAGGATCCCCTGCGCGAGATGATCCAGCGTCCCCACGCCGCCGCTCGCGATCACCGGAATGCCGACCGCCTCCGCCACCGCACGCGTCAGCGCGAGGTCGAAGCCATCGCGCGTGCCGTCGCGATCCATGCTGGTGAGCAGGATTTCTCCGGCACCCAGCGCCTCGGCGCGCCGCGCCCAGTCGAGCGCGTCGATCCCGGTCGCCGTGCGCCCGCCGTGGGTGAACACCTCCCAGCGCGGCGCATCCCCGGCGACCACCTGCTTGGCATCGATCGCCACGACGATGCACTGCGAGCCCACCCGCGCGACCGCCTCGGCGATGAGCCCGGGATCGCGGATGGCCGCGGTGTTGATGCTGACCTTGTCGGCTCCGGCGTTGAGCAGCTTGCGCACATCCGGGACGCTGCGCACGCCCCCGCCCACCGTGAGCGGGATGAAGACCTGCTCCGCGACCTGCTCGACCACATGGATGATCGTCTCCCGTTCGTCGCTGCTCGCGGTGATGTCGAGGAAGGTCAGCTCGTCGGCGCCCTGCTCGTCGTAGCGCCGTGCGACCTCCACCGGATCGCCGGCATCACGCAGGCCGACGAAATTCACCCCCTTGACGACCCGGCCGGCCTTGACGTCCAGGCAGGGAATGATGCGTTTGGCGAGCATCGGGTCAGCCGGTGCGCGGCCGTCACTGCGCGCCCGCAGGCGCCTGCGCCGCGATCCGATCGAGCTCGGCCTGCGCCTTCCGGAAATCGAGCCTGTGCTCGTAGATCGCGCGCCCGGTGATCGCGGCGACGATGCCTTCGGACTCGACCGCGGCGAGCGCGCGGACGTCGCGGATGCTGGCGATGCCGCCGCTCGCGATGACCGGAACGCGCAGCGCGCGGGCGAGCTTGACGGTCGCCTCGATATTCACCCCGGTCATCATGCCGTCGCGGCCGATGTCGGTATAGATCACCGCCTCGGCCCCGTAGTCCTCGAACTTGCGCGCGAGATCGACCGCATCGTGCCCGGTCATCTTCGACCAGCCCTCCACCGCCACCCGGCCGTCGCGCGCATCGATGCCGACGATGATGTGACCCGGGAAGGCGCCGCACGCATCGTGCAGGAAGCCCGGCGTCTTGACCGCCGCGGTGCCGATGATGACGTAGGCCAGCCCGTCGTCGAGGTAGCGCTCGATGGTGTCGAGGTCGCGGATGCCGCCACCGAGCTGGACCGGGATCTCGTCGCCCACCTCCCGGATGATCGCCTTGATCGCCGCCTCGTTCCTCGGCTTGCCCGCGACCGCGCCGTTGAGATCGACCAGATGGAGCCGGCGCGCGCCCTGCTGCACCCAGTGGCGCGCGACCTGTGCCGGGTGCTCCGAGAAGATCGTCGCCTCGTCCATGTCGCCCTGCTTGAGACGGACGCAGTCACCGTCCTTGAGATCGATCGCGGGAATCAGCAGCATGGGGGTCAGCGGGAATGTGCGCCGATCACGGCTTCCAGCGCAGAAAGTTTTCGAGCAGCCTGAGGCCGGCCTGAGCGCTTTTTTCCGGGTGGAACTGGACGGCGAAGATATTAGCGTCCGCCACCGCGCTGGTAAAGCGGAATCCGTAATCGGTCGATCCCGCCACGATTCCCGGATCGGCGGCTTCGACATAGTAGCTATGGACGAAATAGAAGCGCGCACCGTCCTCGATTCCCTGCCACAGCGCGTGATCCCGCTCCTGCCGCACCCGGTTCCAGCCCATGTGGGGCACCTTGAGCCGGGTGCCGCCGGCGGCCACCATGCGCGTGGCGGGAAAGCGGCGCACCCGGCCGGCCAACAGGCCCAGGCCGGCGACATCGCCCTCGTCGCTGCCCTCGAAGAGCATCTGCAGGCCGATGCAGATGCCGAGGAAGGGCCTCGATCGGGTCGCATCGATCACCGCCTCGCGCAGGCCGCGCGCGTCGAGCTCGCGCATGCAATCGGGCATCGCCCCCTGCCCCGGCACGACGACGCGGGTGGCGCGCGCGATCTCGGCCGCCTCCGAGCTGACGATCACGTGCAGCCGTGGGGCGACGTGCTCGATCGCCTTGGCAACCGAGCGGAGGTTGCCCATGCCGTAATCGACGATCGCGACGGTATCCATGCGGCACCCGGGCCGTACTGCGCTGCGCTACAGGCTTCCCTTCGTCGAGGGCACGGCTCCCGCGGCGCGCGGATCCGGCTCCGCGGCCATGCGCAATGCCCGGCCGAACGCCTTGAACAGCGTCTCGCACTGATGGTGGGCGTTCGCCCCGCGCAGGTTGTCGATGTGCAGCGTCAGGCGCGCGTGATTGACCAGCCCCTGGAAGAATTCCTTCACCAGGTCCACGTCGAATTCACCGATCCGCGCGCGGCTGAAGCGGACCTCCCAGACCAGGCCAGGACGACCCGAGAAGTCGATCACCACCCGCGAGAGCGCCTCGTCGAGCGGCACATAGGCGTGGCCGTAGCGCCGGATGCCTGCGCGGTCGCCCACCGCCTGCGCGAGCGCCTGGCCGAAGGCGATGCCGATGTCCTCGACCGTGTGATGGGCATCGATGTGCAGATCGCCCTTGGCCTCGACCTCGAGGTCGATCATTCCGTGGCGCGCGACCTGGTCGAGCATGTGATCGAGGAAGGGTACGCCGCTCGCCAGCCGCGCCTGCCCGCGCCCGTCCAGATCCAGGCGCACGCGCACCTGCGTTTCCAGCGTGTTCCGTGTGATTTCAGCCTGCCGCATCAACGCGATCCGCACTCGATGGAGACATCGGGCGGCATGATAGCATCCTCTTTTTCCCGCCGTGCTCGCCCGCGCATCCCATGAACCGATACTGGAGCGACGTCGCCCGCCGGCTGACTCCCTACGTGCCTGGCGAGCAGCCGGTCGTGCCCGGCCTCGTCAAGTTGAACACCAACGAGAACCCCTACGGCCCCTCGCCGCGCGTGATCGAGGCGATCGCGCGCGAGGCGGGCGACGGCCTGAGGCTCTATCCGGATCCGGATGCGACGCGGCTGAAGGAGGCGATCGCTCGTTCTCACGGGCTCGAACCCGGCCAGGTGTTCGCGGGCAACGGCTCCGACGAGGTGCTCGCCCATGCCTTCCACGCCCTGCTGCTGCACGAGCGCCCGATCCTGATGCCGGACATCAGCTACAGCTTCTACCCGGTGTATTGCCGGCTCTA
Source organism: Betaproteobacteria bacterium CG2_30_68_42 (assembly GCA_001872285.1). Classification (GTDB taxonomy): domain Bacteria; phylum Pseudomonadota; class Gammaproteobacteria; order Burkholderiales; family Rhodocyclaceae; genus CG2-30-68-42. The sequence goes on along the minus strand of MNXU01000088.1, from coordinate 15,158 downwards.
CGGCATTGCGTTCGCCAGCGTTCCGCTCACCGCCGCGTTCGAGATCCGCGTCGACGATTACCTGCGTCCCAACGGCGGCATCGTGCTGGCGAATCCGAACGCGCCGACCGGCCGCGCGCTCGCGCTCCCGGAGATCGAACGGCTGGTGTCCGGGAATTCCGCCTCGGTGGTGGTGGTCGATGAGGCCTACGTGGATTTCGGCGCCGATTCCGCGGCCGGCCTCATCGCCCGCTTTCCCAACCTGCTGGTGGTCCGGACGCTCTCCAAGTCGCACTCGCTCGCCGGGCTGCGGGTCGGCTACGCGCTCGGGGACCCGGCGCTGATCGAGGCACTCGATCGGGTCAAGAACAGCTTCAACTCGTATCCCCTCGGCCGGCTGGCGATCGCCGGCGCGATCGCCGCACTCGAGGACCGCGAGCATTTCGAGAATACCCGGCGTCGCCTGATCGCGAACCGGGAGCGGCTGGTCGCCGAGCTGCGCGCGCTCGGCTTCGAGGTGCTGCCCTCGGCCGCCAACTTCGTGTTCGCCCGCCATCCGGGGCGGGATGCGGGAAGACTCGCCGCCGGGCTGCGCGCGCGCGCCGTCGTGGTCCGGCACTTCCGCCAGCCGCGCATCGAGCAGTTCCTGCGCATCAGCATCGGCAACGAGCAGCAGTGCGCTGCGCTCGTGCGTGCACTCACCGAACTGCTGGGCTGACCGGCGGCGCACGCAGGCGATATTCGGCGGCGCGCGCGTGCGCTTCCAGCCCTTCGCCGCGCGCCAGGGCGGACGCGATCCGGCCGAGCGCATCCGCACCCGCCGCAGAGACCTCGATGATCGAAGTGCGCTTCTGGAAATCGTAGACGCCGAGCGGCGAGGAGAAGCGCGCGCTGCGCGCGGTCGGCAGGACGTGGTTCGGCCCGGCGCAGTAATCTCCGATCGACTCCGAGCTGTAGCGACCAAGGAAGATGGCACCGGCGTTGTGGAGGCTGCCGAGAAGCGCGCCGGGATCGGCGAGGGCGAGCTCCAGGTGCTCGGGCGCGACGCGGTCGGCGATCGCACAGGCCTCGGCGAGATCGCGCACCTCGATGAGCGCGCCACGGCGCGCGAGCGAGGCCGCGATCACCTCCCTGCGCGACATTTCCGGGAGCAGCCGCTCGACCGAGGCACTCACCGCGTCGACGAATGCGCGCTTCGGGCACAGCAGGATGGACTGCGCCATCTCGTCGTGCTCGGCCTGCGCGAACAGATCCATCGCCACCCAGTCCGGCGGGGTGGAGCCGTCGGCGATGATGAGCACCTCCGAAGGGCCGGCCACCATGTCGATGCCCACGGTCCCGAAGACCATGCGCTTGGCGCACGCGACATAGGCGTTGCCGGGGCCGACGATCTTGTCCGCCTGCGGGACCGTCTGCGTGCCCCAGGCGAGCGCGGCGATCGCCTGCGCGCCGCCGACCGCGAACACGCGATCGACACCGGCGATGCAGGCGGCGGCGAGCACCAGCGGGTTGCGTTCCCCGTGCGGGGTGGGCACCACCATCACCAGCTCGGGCACCCCGGCAACCTTGGCCGGCAGCGCGTTCATCAGCACCGAGCTCGGATAGGACGCCTTGCCGCCCGGTACGTAGAGCCCGACGCGCTCGAGCGCGGTGACCTTCTGGCCCAGGCGCGTGCCGTCGGCCTCGACGTAGTCCCAGGACGCGGCACGCTGGCGTTCATGGTAGGCGCGGATACGACCGGCCGCCAGCTCCAGCGCCTCGCGTGCGGGCGCGGCGAGCGCATCGAGCGCCTCGCGCAGCCGTTCGCGCGGAATCTCGAGCTGCGCGACGCTGTCGGCGCGCAGACCGTCGAAGCGCTCCGTGTACTCCAGCACCGCGGCATCCCCGCGCACCCTCACATCGGCGAGGATCGCCGCCACGCACTCCTCGATTTCGCGATCCTCGCCACCCTCGCGCGAGAGCAGGGCGGCGAGCGCCTCCTCGAATCCCTCGTCCCGGGTCGTCAGCCTCCGCATCAGCGAAGTGCCCCCGCGAATGCATCGATCATCGGTTGCAGCACCTCGCGCCTGGTCTTGAGCGCAGCCTGATTGACGATCAGCCGCGCGCTGATCGGCAGGATTTCCTCGACCGCCACGAGCCGGTTCGCCCGCAGGGTGGCTCCCGAGGAGACCAGATCGACGATGGCATCCGCGAGCCCGGAGAGCGGCGCCAGTTCCATCGAGCCGTAGAGCTTGATGAGATCGACATACACGCCCTTGGCCGCGAAGTGCTCGCGCGCGATGCGCACGTACTTGGTCGCGACGCGCAGGCGCGCTCCCCTCCTGACTGCGGCCGCATAATCGAAGCCCTCCGGCACCGCGACCATCATCCGGCAGCGCGCGATCCCCAGATCGAGCGGCTGATACAACCCGGCGCTGCCGGCTTCGAGCAGCACATCCTTCCCGGCGATGCCCAGTTCGGCCGCGCCGTAGCGCACGTAGGTGGGCGTATCGGTCGCGCGCACGATCACCAGGCGCACGTCCGCGCGGTTGGTGGCGAGGATGAGGCTGCGCGAGCGCTCGGGGTCGCCCTGCGGGACGATGCCGGCCGCCGCGAGCAGCGGCAGGGTCTCGTCGAAGATGCGGCCCCTCGACAGGGCGAGAGTGATGCCGGACACGGGAATCGGCTCGATGCGAAGCCGCGAGTGTACCTCAGCGGCGGTGCTTCGCTTTCAGTGCACGCGCCGGATTCTGGCGCCGAGCTGCGAGAGTTTCTCCTCCACGCGCTCGTAGCCGCGATCGAGATGGTAGATGCGATCGACCGTGGTCTCGCCGTGCGCCACCAGGCCGGCGAGCACGAGGCAGGCGGAGGCGCGCAGGTCGGTCGCCATCACCACGGCACCCTGGAGCCGCGCCACGCCGCGCACCACCGCGGTGTTGCCGTCGATGCGGATGTCGGCGCCGAGCCGCTGCAGCTCCTGGGCGTGCATGTAGCGGTTCTCGAAGATCGTCTCGCGCACGACGCCGGTGCCCTCGGCCACCGCGTCGAGTGCCATGAACTGCGCCTGCATGTCGGTCGGGAATCCGGGGTAGGGCGCGGTGCGCAGGCTCACCGCGGCGAGCCGCGCCGGAGCCCTCAGGCGGATCGCGTGGCGCTCGCCGGCGATCTCGCAGCCCGCATCCATCAGCTTGTCGATCACGGCATCCAGGTCGCCCGGCGCGGCCGCGGTGAGCCGCACTTCCCCGCCGGTGATGGCCGCCGCGCACAGCAGCGTGCCGGCCTCGATGCGATCGGGCATGATGCGGTGCTCGGCCGCATGCAGCCGCTCGACCCCGCGGATGCGCACGACGTCGGTTCCGGCTCCCGAGACGTGGGCCCCCATGGCGTTGAGGCAGGCCGCGAGGTCGGCCACTTCCGGCTCGCGCGCGGCGTTCTCGATCACGGTCTCGCCCTCGGCGAGCGTGGCCGCCATCATCAGGTTCTCGGTTCCGGTGACGGTCACCAGATCGGTGAGGATGCGCGCGCCGCGCAGTCTGCGCGCCCTGGCCTGGATGGTGCCATGCTCGACCCGCAGCTCGGCTCCCATCGCCAGCAGTCCCTTGAGGTGCTGATCGATCGGCCGCGCCCCGATCGCGCAGCCGCCGGGCAGGGACACGCGCGCCTCCCCGCAGCGTGCGAGCAGCGGCCCGAGGGTCAGGATCGATGCCCGCATCGTCTTCACCCGCTCGTAGGGCGCTTCCGGCCGTTCGATGGCTGCGCAATCGAGCACCATCCGCGAGCCGTCGCGCTCGATGCGCACGCCCATCTCCGCGAGTAGCCGCGCCATGGTGGCGACGTCCTGGAGCCGCGGCACGTTGGCCAGCGCGAGCGGCTCCCCGGCGAGCAGCCCCGCGCACATGAGCGGGAGCGCCGCGTTCTTGGCGCCCGAGACGGCCACTTCGCCGGAAAGTCGCGCGCCGCCTTCGATGACCAGCCTATCCATGCGCTTCCCGCCATTCCTCGGGGGTGAGCGTGCGCATCGACAGCGCGTGGATTTCCCCGGCCATCCGGTCGCCCAGCGCCGAATAGACGCGCTGGTGCCGCTCGATGCGGCTCTTGCCGCTGAACTCGCCGCTCACGATCACGGCCTCGAAGTGATGGCCATCGCCCTCGACCTCGATGGAATCGCATTGCAGCCCTTCGGCGATGTAACGCCGGATGTCCTCTGCCGAAACCATTCCCCGTCTCCGGAAAAGTCAGGCGCGCAGTTTATAGCCTGTCCGGAGCAATTGCAGGGTGGCCGCGGCGAGCACGAGGAGGCAGCCCGACACGACGGCGAGGCTGAGCGCCGGGGAAACGTCGGAGACGCCGAGGAAGCCGTAGCGGAAGCCGTCGATCATGTAGAACACCGGGTTGTAATGCGAAAGATCGCGCCAGAACGGCGGCAGCGAGTGGATCGAGTAGAACACCCCCGACAGGAAGGTGAGCGGCAGGATCAGGAAGTTCTGAAAGGCGGCGAGCTCGTCGAACTTCTCGGCCCAGATTCCGGCGATGATGCCCAGCGTTCCGAGGATCGCGGCACCCAGCACTGCGAAGACGAGGATCCAGTGCGGCGCTGCCCAGGCGAGGTCGATCCACACCGAGGCGATCGCGAGCAGCGCCAGTCCGACCATGAGCCCGCGCACCACGGCGGCGAGCACATAGGCGGCGTACAGCTCGGCATGGCCGATCGGGGCGAGCAGCACGAACACGATGTTGCCGGTCACCTTCGACTGGATGAGCGACGAGGAGCTGTTGGCGAACGCGTTCTGGAGCACCGACATGATCGCCAGGCCGGGCACCAGGAATGCACTGTACGAAACCGCTGCATAGACCTGTATGTGCTCTTCGAGCACATGCGAGAAGATGAGCAGGTAGAGCGCCGAGGTCACCACCGGCGCTGCGACGGTCTGAAATCCGACCTTCCAGAAGCGCAGCAGCTCCTTGCGAAGCAGTGTGCGGAAACCCGTCGAGCAAATCATGCGCTTCGCATGACCTTGACGAAGACCCGCTCCAGGTCGGGCCGGCCGAGCTCGATGTCCTCGATCGCGGCGCCGGCCTCGCGCAGTCCGGTGAGCAGCGCCGCGAGCTCGTCGACCCCCTTCAGATCGATTGAAAGAAAGCCATCCGGCTCGCGGCTCGCTTTCCCCGCAAAGCCGGCGGGCAGGCATGCGCCGGCGCCGAGTTTCAGGCGCAGCCGGTGCGCCTCGAGCCGGCCGAGCAGGTTCGCCGTGCTGTCCAGGGCGACGATGCGCCCGGCCTTGAGCATGGCGATCCGTGTGCACAGGTTCTGCGCTTCCTCGAGATAGTGCGTCGTGAGCACGATGGTATGGCCGTCGCGGTTCAGGCTCTGGATGAACTCCCAGAGTTCGCGCCGCAGCTCCACATCCACGCCCGCGGTGGGCTCGTCGAGCACCACCACCGGCGGCCGGTGCACCAGCGCCTGGGCGACCAGCACGCGGCGCTTCATCCCGCCCGAGAGGCTGCGCATGTTGGCATCCGCCTTGGCGGTGAGGTCGAGGTGATGCAGCAGCGCGTCGATCCAGTCCTCGTTGCGGCGCAAACCGAAGTAGCCGGACTGGATCCGCAGGGTCTCGCGCACAGTGAAGAACGGATCGAAGACCAGTTCCTGCGGCACGACCCCGAGCAGCCGCCTCGCCTGCCGGTAGTCCGAAACAACGTCGTGGCCGAGGATGCGCGCGGTTCCGGAATCGGGCCGCACCAGACCCGCCAGCGCCGAAATCAGCGTCGTCTTGCCCGCACCGTTCGGCCCCAGCAGACCGAAGAACTCGCCCGCGTCGACGGTCAGGTCGATCGCGTCGAGCGCACGCACGCGGCCGAAGGACTTGGCGAGGCTCTGCACCTCGATCGCCGCGGGCATCGCTAGCCAAACACGCTACAGCGGGAGCAACTGGGCTACGCCATACAGGTCGGCGAGGCTGAGCAGGTTCTCGGGAGCATTGACGATGCGGACCCTGCGCCCCGCGCGAGCAGCCGCGCGGGTCCATCCGAACACGACCGCGAGTGCCGAGGAGTCGAGCTCGGCGATCTTGCCCAGATCGAAAACGGTCTCCTCGGCATCGAGCCGCGACTTGCCCTGCGCGAGCAGCGCCGAGGCATTCGCAAGAACCATCGGCTGCACCACTTCCAGCCGGTCTCCGGCGGCACGAATCATCAGCGCCGCGCGGACGAGAGCATCGCCGTTTCCAGGCTGCGGTTCTTCGCCTGCAGCGAGCGAATCAGGCCGTCGATGCCGCCGGAGCGCACTTCCTGCGCGAACGTGCTGCGGTAGTTGGTCACGAGACTCACGCCGCCGACGACGACGTCATAGACCTTCCAGCCCTCGGGCGTCTTCTCCAGGTTGTAGTCGATGGTCACCGGCTTGGCCCCGGGCTGCACGACCTGGCTGCGCACGACGACATCGGTCTCGCCCGCCTGCATGCGGAAGGGCTTGAACTCGACGCTCTGATTCTTGTAGGCGGTGAGCGCGTTCGAGTAGGTGCGCACCAGCAGGGTCCTGAATTCTGCCGTGAGCTGCCTGCGCTGCTCCGGCGTCGCGCTGCGCCATTCGCGCCCCATCGCGAGCGCGGTCATCGCCGTGAAGTCGAAATGGGGCAGGATCTTGGTCTCGACGAGATCGATCGCGCGCTTGTGCGAGCCGGCCTGCAGCTCGCGATCGGAGCGCACGATCGTCAGCACTTCGCTGGTCACGTTGCGCACCAGAGCGTCCGGTGCGAGATCCGCAGCCATAGCGACGGCTGCGCCTCCCCAGGAAGCCTGCACCAGCAGGGTCAAAGCGAAAATCAGGGCTCTCATGACATGTGGTTCCCGTCGAAGTGGCACGCTCAGCGAGGCACCGGCGCATCCTGGCCTTCGACCGGAATTCCCGCCACCGGTTCGGCCTCCACCAGCAGGAGGTTCGTGCTCGCCCGCGCCGGATCGACGCCCGAGGCGATCCCGGTTCCTGCGGGCGCAGCGCCGAAGCGCTCGCGCGGCGGATTTCCGTCGTGAATCAGGCTGCGGCGCCGCTGCAGGTAGGCGTCGCGCACATAGGCGTACTTGTCGAGCGCCGCCTCCCGCACCACCCGGTCGACCGGCAGGAAGGCGGCGCGATCGGACACGAACCGGCCCGCCACCAGCGAATTTCGCGTCGGCACGTGATCGAGCTGCCACACCGGGTCGAGGTAGCTGTCGAGCGCGAGCCCGAAGGTGTCGCGCACCGTGCGCGGCCCCAGCACCGGCAGCACCAGATAGGCGCCGTCGCCCGTTCCCCAGCGTCCAAGGGTCTGCCCGAAATCCTCCTCGTGCTTTTCCAGCCCCATTTCCGAAGCGACGTCGAACAGTCCGAGGATGCCGATCGTGGAATTGATCAGCAACCGGCCGAGGTCGGCTCCGGCCTCGCCGGGCTTGCCCTGCAGCAGATTGTTCACCGCGATCCAGAGATCGCCGACATTCGAGAACGCATTGGATACCCCGGTGCGCACCGGCAGCGGCGCGACCGTCTCGTAGGCCTGCGCGACCGGCCGGACGACCACCTTGTCGAGCCCTTCGTTGAAGCCGAACATGGCGCGGTTGAAGCCTTCGAGCGGATCGCGCGGATCGTTGCCCGTGCTCGCACACCCGCCCAAGGCCGCGGCAAGAATCGCGGCCGCCGCGAAAAAACGCCTGTCATTCCCCCATTTCATCGCATTCATCCTTTCCGCACCCAGCCTATTTTTTTTGCTCCGGCCCTTCGGCCGCCTTGTTGAACAGGAACTGCCCGATCAGCTTCTCCAGCACCACCGCCGACTGCGTCTTCTTGATGACATTTCCGGCTTCGAGCATCTTCGCATCGCCGCCCGGCTCCAGCGAGATGTACTGCTCGCCGAGCAGGCCCGAGGTGTTGATCGTGGCGAAGGTGTCGCGCGGGAAGCGGTAGCGTTCGTCCAGTGCGAGGGCCACCTCGGCAAAATACTCCGTCGGGTCGAAGCGGATCGATTCGATCCGTCCGACCACGACCCCGGCGCTCTTCACCGGGGCGCGCACCTTGAGCCCGCCAATGTTGTCGAAGCGGGCCTTCACGGTGTACGTGTCCGACATATTCACGGCACTCAGGTTGCCGACCTTGAGCGCGAGGAAGAGCAGCGCCGCGAACCCCGCGGCGACGAAGAAACCAACCCACAGATCGAGTGCGGAACGACTCATCAGGCACCTCGGAACATGAATGCAGTCAGCATGAAATCGAGCGCCAGGATGGCGAGCGACGAAGTCACCACGGTACGGGTGGTGGCGCCCGAGACCCCTTCGGCGGTCGGCGGCGCATCATAGCCTTCGAACACCGCGATCACCGATACCGCGACGCCGAACACGACGCTCTTGATGACGCCGTTCAGGATGTCCTCGCGGAAATCGACCGCGGACTGCATCTGGGACCAGAACTGGCCCTCGTCCACGCCGATCAGGACCACCCCGACCAGATAGCCGCCGAACACGCCCATCGCGGAGAACATCGCGGCGAGCAGCGGCATCGAGATCACGCCGCCCCAGAAGCGCGGCGCGACCACGCGCGCGATCGGGTTCACCGCCATCATCTCCATCGCCGAGAGCTGCTCGGTGGCCTTCATCAGCCCGATCTCGGCGGTGATCGCCGAGCCGGCGCGGCTGGCGAAGAGCAGCCCTGCCACCACCGGCCCGAGCTCGCGCACGAGCGACAGCGACACCAGCACCCCGAGCGCCTCCTCCGAGCCGTAGCGCTGCAGGGTGTCATAGCCCTGCAGGCCCAGCACCATCCCCACGAACAGCCCGGAGACCACGATGATGATGAGCGAGAGCACTCCGGTGAAGTAGATCTCCCGTACCACGAGCGGAAAGCGCCGCAGCGCGCTCCCCGACAGGGCCAGCGTGACGACGAAGAAGCGGGCGGCGAAGCCCAGTCGCCAGACGCCGTCATCGACCCGCCGGCCGAGGCTGCGGACGAGCTCAAGCACCGGCGCGCCCCAGGAGCTGCTCGCCGTAGGGCGCGGCGGGATAGTGGAAGGGCACCGGCCCATCGGGCTGCGCCCACACGAACTGATGCACCCAGGGATCGGCGGACTCCCGCATCTCCTGCGCCGTGCCCTCGGCCACGACCTTTCCGTCCGAGACGAAGTAGATGTAATCGACGATGTGCAGCGATTCCTGGACGTCGTGGGTGACGACGATCGAACAGGCACCGAGCGCATCGTTGAGCTTGCGGATGAGTTGCCCGACCACTCCGAGCGAGATCGGGTCGAGCCCCGCGAAGGGTTCGTCGTAGAGCATCAGCATGGGATCGAGCGCGATCGCGCGCGCGAGCGCCACCCGCCGCGCCATGCCGCCCGAGAGCTCCGCCGGCATCAGGTGCGCGGCGCCGCGCAGCCCCACCGCGTGCAGCTTCATGGTGACGAGATCCGCGATCAGCTCCTCCGGCAGGTCGGTGTGCTCGCGCATCTGGAAGGCGACGTTCTCGAACACCGACATGTCGGTAAAGAGCGCACCGAACTGGAACAGCATGCCCATGCGCCGGCGCAGCGCGTACAGCCCCTTGCGGTCGAGCTCATGCACCACCTGCCCGGCGACGCGAACCTCGCCCCGCGCCGGCTTGAGCTGGCCGCCGATCAGCCGCAGCAGCGTGGTCTTGCCGCAGCCGCTCCCGCCCATGATGGCGACCACCTTCCCGCGCGCGATCTCGATGTTGATCCCGCTGAGGACCGGCCTCTCGTCGTACGCGAAGTTGAGATCCGAAATGCTGACCAGCGATCGTTCCGACACGGTCGAATCCACCCGTTATTTGTTTTGAATTCTAACAGACCGGCCCGGTCTCCGCCCTCCGCGCCCGCCTGCGGTGCGGCCGGTTTCCTGCGTTATCATGACCCGCCCGATCCGTCCGGCCACTCCAGCCTTGTCCGAGAACGCGTCCGCGAGCCCACCCAGACCGTCCCTCGTCATCATCGACGACGACCCGCTGATCGTCGAGACGCTGCGCTACCTGCTCGGCACCGAATTCGCGATCACCACCGCAACCACCCGCCGCGAGTGCATCGAGCGCCTGCGCGCGGCGCCGGAGCCGCCTCGGCTCGCCCTGGTCGACCTCGGCCTGCCGCCGTGCCCGCACCGTCCCGACGAGGGTCTGGCACTGATCCCTGAACTCCTCGCCCATGCGCCCCAGATCCGCATCGTCGTGCTCTCGGGCCAGAACGACGAGGACAGCGCCCGCCGCGCACGTGCGCTCGGCGCCGTCGAATTCGTGGCCAAGCCGGCCGATCCCGGGCTGCTCTCCCGCCTGCTGCATCGTGTGCTCCAGTCTCCAGCGCCGCAGGCCGATCCCGCGCGGGTCACCGGATGCGACGCGCTGATCGGCGAGAGCGTGCCAATGCGCCAACTGCGCATCCAGCTCGCCCAGTACGCCGACTCCCCGTTTCCGGTGCTGATCGAAGGCGAATCGGGTACCGGCAAGGACATCGTCGCGCGCGGCTGCCTTCATCTTACGAGCGCGCGCCGCGACAAGCCCTATTTCGCTCTCAACTGCGCGGCGATTTCGCCGACCCTGGTCGAACCCACGCTGTTCGGCTACGCCAAAGGCGCCTTCACCGGCGCGTCGGCGGCGCGACCGGGCTATTTCGAGGATGCCGCCGATGGCACGTTGTTTCTGGACGAGATCGGCGAGCTGCCGCTGGAACTCCAGCCCAAGCTGCTGCGCGTGCTGGAAAACGGCGAGTACCAGCGCGTGGGAGAAACGCAACTGCGCACCGCGCGCGCCCGCGTGATCGCGGCCACCAACCGCGACCTGCGCAAGGAAGTGCGGGCCGGCCGCTTCCGCGCCGATCTCTATCACCGCCTGAGCGTCTTCACCGTCGACGTCCCGGCGCTCCGGGACATGGGCGAGGATCGTTTCCTGCTCCTGGACCATTACCGGCGGCTGTTCTCGCACGAAAGCGGCCGGGCCGGCTTCGAATTCGACCCGGAAACCTCCCGCATCTGGGCGCACTACCCCTTCCCCGGCAACGTGCGCGAGCTGCGCAACATCGTACTTCGGCTGCTCGCCGCTCACTCCGGAGAGCGTGTGGGCGCCGAGGCTCTGCGTGCCGAACTGGACTTCGAGGACGAGCCGCAGATCGAAGCCGTCGCCTCGAGCAGCGCCGCCGATCTCGCCGAGCTGGCGCAGACGCAGCTGCGGCGGGCGAGCCGCTTCAGCCTCGACCAGACGCTGGCCTCGTGGGAGCAGGCCTACATCGACGCCGCGCTCGCGCTCACCCACGGCAACGTCAGCCAGGCGGCCAGGCTGCTGGGCATCCATCGCACGACGCTGTACAACCGCATGGAAGCGCTCGCGCGCGACGGCGGGATGCGATAGCCGGACGCCGCGAAAATGTTTCTCGAACATTTCGGGCTGAGTGAGCCGCCCTTCCGGCTCACCCCCGACACCGGGCGGTTCTTCGCGGGCGCCAACCGCGGCAGGATGCTCGAAGCGCTGATCCATGCCATCCTCCATGGCGAAGGCATCGTGCGGGTGACGGGCGAGGTCGGTAGCGGCAAGACCATGCTGATGCGAATGCTGCTGGAGCGGCTGCCCGCCGAGGTCGAGACCGCATGCCTCGCGCATCCTGCCCTGTCACGCGAGGAGATGCTGTTCGCGCTCTCCGAGGAGCTCGGCGTGAGCGTGGCCTCGGAGCGGCCGGGAGCGCTGCTGCAAGCGCTCCAGCAGCGTCTGATCGACCTGCACGCGGTCGGGCGCCGGGCCGTCGTGCTGATCGACGAGGCCCACGCGATGCCGGCCGCGACGCTCGAAGAGATCCGTCTGCTCTCCAACCTCGAAACCCGCGACGCGAAGCTGCTCCAGATCGTGCTCTTCGGCCAGCCGGAACTCGACGACATGCTCGAAAGCGCGCGCATGCGCCAGCTCAGGGACCGGATCACGCACCACTTCAGGATCGAACCCCTCCGGCGCGAGGACGTCGCCGCCTACGTCGCCTTCCGCCTGCGCGCGGCCGGCTGCGCGAACGAGCGTCTGTTTTCGAAGGCGGCATTGCGGCGCATCGCTGCGGCTTCGGGTGGGCTCACGCGGCGTGTCAACGTGCTGGCCGACAAGGCGCTGCTCGCCGCCTTCGCCGCCGGCGAGCGCGAGGTCGGCGCCGCGCATGTCCGCCTCGCGGTGCGCGATTCGGGACTGGAGCACGCCGCTCGCTGGCAATGGGTTCTGGCCGCCGTGGCTGCCGTGGGCGTGCTTGCGGGCGCGGCCGCAGTTCTCTACCGGAACGGCCCCGACCCGCAGGCAAGCGAGCGCATCGCACCTGCCGCACCGCTTCGCTCCGGCCCGCCCGCTACACCCATGTCGACCGGATTGCCCGCAGCGCCCGCCGGCGGCGGCGGCGCACCGCAAGCAGCCAGGCCGATCGCGGAGTCGGGCAGCACTGCGCGAGTCGAGCCGCTGCCGGCCGCACAGCCCGTGACGGCGAAGACGCCCGGCCCGCGGACGGATGCACTCCTTGCACGAACCCGCGATCGCCTTGCGGCGAGCCCGACCGATCGCTGGGTCATCCAGCTCCTTTCGGCGCCGGCCGAAAACGCGGCCGAGCTCGACCGCTTCATCGCCGACGCGGCCCGGCTGGCCAGCGAGGACGCGCTGGGGATCTACCCGAGTGAAGTCGGCGGGGTTCCGAGACTCGCCGTGATCTACGGCGATTATCCCGATCTCGCCGCGGCCAGCGTGGCACTCGCGCAGCTGCCACCCGAACTGCGTGCGAACGGCGCCTTCCCGCGGGAGATCCGGCGCCCCGGCCGGAGCCGCGAAGACACTGCGAAATGAGCCGTTTTCGGCGGTCAAATCGTTGGGCTGCCGCCCGATGTCGGTGTGCTATCATCGAATCGCCCTACTTGCGTCGAAGGAACGAACGGCATCCATGACAAGCCGAACCTCGTTGCTGGTCGTCGCCCTGTGCGGCGCGCTCGGCGCGAGTTGTTCGAGCCTGCCCGTGCAGCAGCCCTCGCCCGGCCACATCCGCGGCGACGAGCTGCCCGCCCCCGCGGCGGGAATTCCAAAGCCGGTACGCCAGTCGGCCGCGCTGCCCAGGCCCCGGCCCGCGGCCAAAGCGGAAACCTACAGCGTGGTCGTGAATGAGGTGCCCGTGCACGAGCTGCTCTTCGCGCTGGCACGCGACGCGAAGCTCAATGTCGATATCCATCCGGGGATCACCGGCACGGTGACCCTGAATGCGGTCGACCAGACCCTTCCGCAGTTGCTCAACCGCATCGCCCGGCAGACGGACATGCGCTACGAGCTGGACGGCCCGAATCTGGCGGTGATGCCGGACACGCCTTTCCTGCGCACGTACCGGGTCGATTACGTCAATATGACGCGCGACATGAGCGGCACCGTGGCCGTCAACACGCAGATCAGCTCGGCGGCGGGCGGCGGTGCGGCAGGCGCGGTGGCGAGCGCGAACAGTTCCACCACTGAGGTCAAGAACCTCGCCCGCAACCGCTTCTGGGAATCGCTGGAAAAGAACATCAAGGATCTGCTGCGCGAGACCGACAAGATCCTGCCCGAGGGCTCCAGCGAGACGACGGTCGAGCGCTCGGACGTGCAGAGCACCACGGGCACCGGGGCAGCCGCGGCCGCGGCGCGCAAGTCGAACGCGGCACCGCCCACGCTCGCCACGAGCCCGAACCCCGCGACCCTGCAATCGGGGGCCACGACCGTGGTCAAGCGCACGACCTTCCGCGAGGCCGCCTCGGTCATCGCCCATCCGGAGACGGGCATCGTCACCGTGCGCGCGACCTCGCGCCAGCACGAGAAGGTGCAGGAGTTCCTCGACCAGGTGCTCGGCGCGGCGCGCCGCCAGGTGATGATCGAGGCGACCATCGCCGAGGTCCAGCTCTCGCAGAATTACCAGCAGGGCATCGACTGGCAATACCTGCGTAACCAGGGCAGCCAGGTGGCGATCGGACAGGGCGGCGCGACCCAGAGCGTCGGCCCGGGGGGCGCGTTCCAGACCATCACCTCCGCGCTCACGCCGGGGGTCGCGAACACGATCTTCACGGCTGCGTTCCGCAACGGCGGCTTCAGCGCGGCGATCCGGCTGCTGGAATCCTTCGGCACCGTCAAGGTCCTCTCCAGTCCCAAGCTCTCGGTGCTCAACAATCAGACCGCGATCCTCAAGGTCACCAACAGCGTCGTGTATTTCACCGTCAAGGCCGACACCACCACGACCCAGGGCGCGCAGACCACCGCCTTCACGACCACGCCGCAGTCGGTCTCGGTCGGGCTCGTGCTCAGCGTGACCCCGCAGATCAGCGCGCACGATGCGGTGCTGCTGAACGTGCGCCCGTCCATTTCGCGCATCACGGGTTTCAGACAGGACCCGAATCCGAACCTGAAGGCGACCGCGGGCGGAACGCTCCTCGACCTGAAGAACGAGGTGCCGGAGATCGAGACCCGGGAGATGGAGTCGATCATGCGCGTGTCCGACGGTGAGATCGCGGTGCTCGGCGGCCTGATGCAGGACGAGATCGACTACCGGAAGGACGCGGTGCCGGGGCTCGCCGACCTCCCCGCGATCGGCAAGCTGTTCAGCCACCGCAACGACACCAACACCAAGACCGAGCTGGTGGTATTCCTGCGCCCGGTGATCGTGCGCGAGGCCGACATCCGCGGCGATTTCCGCTCTTTGCGCGGTGCCCTGCCGGATGCCGCCTTCTTCCGCGACCGAAACGCGGAACGCGCCCGCAAGGGAGAGTGAGCGGTGAGCCTGCTGATGGACGCGCTCAGGCGCGCCGAGCAGACCCGGCGCGGGGTGACCGATGGCGCGCCGCCGGCCGCGGCCGAGCACGCCTCCGTTCCGCCCGAGCCACCTCCTGACGCGGGTGCGCTTCCCGGACCGGAGCCGCGCCTCGAGCTGATCGAGGAGCCGGCGGAGCCCGTCCGGCGCCGCGCCCGTGAAGCCGCGCCGCAAGACGAACCCTACGCGCTGAGCCGCGAGGCGGCGCGCAGGCTGTTCGAGGCCAAGCCGGCTGCGCCGCGCCATGGGCTTCAGCTCGCGCTGGCGCTCGCCGGGCTCGCCGCCGCCGGGTCGCTCGCGGGCTACGTCTGGCTGGAGACACGTCCGAGCTCGGGGATCGGTCTGCCACAGGCGCTGCGCCCGCAGCCCATCCCCGCAAGGCTCGCCTCGCCTGCCGCCGCGAGCGCG
>MNXU01000026.1 GCA_001872285.1 Betaproteobacteria bacterium CG2_30_68_42 | reverse complement strand
CGCGCAGCCAATTACCTGTCGGTGGGACAGATCTACCTGCTCGACAATCCGCTGCTGAAAGCGCCGCTGCAACGGCTGCACATCAAGCCGCGCCTGCTCGGGCACTGGGGCACCACGCCGGGGCTGAACTTTATTTATGTACACATGAACCGGGTCATCAAGCAGCACGATCTCGACATGATCTTCGTTGCCGGGCCCGGCCATGGCGGTCCGGCGGTGGTGGCGAACACGTATCTCGAAGGCAGCTACAGCGAGCTGTATCCCGATGTGTCGCAGGACGAGGAGGGCATGCGGCGGCTGTTCCGGCAGTTTTCCTTCCCCGGCGGCATACCCAGCCATGCCGCGCCGGAGACGCCCGGCTCGATTAATGAAGGCGGCGAACTGGGCTACGCGCTGTTTCATGCCTATGGTGCGGTGTTCGACAACCCCGATCTCATCGCCTGTTGCGTGGTCGGCGACGGCGAGGCGGAAACCGGGCCGCTGGCTACGTCCTGGCATTCCAACAAGTTTCTCAACCCGGCCCGCGACGGCGCGGTGCTGCCCATCCTGCACCTGAACGGCTACAAGATCGCCAATCCCGCCGTGCTCGCGCGCATCCCCCGCGCCGAGCTGGAAAGCCTGTTCGTCGGCTACGGCTACCAGCCTTATTTCGTCGAAGGCGACGAGCCGGAAGCCATGCATCGGTTGATGGCCGCCACGGTGGACAAGGTCATCGCCGGGATACGCGCGATCCAGCGCAAGGCAAGAGCAGGCGGAGAGGCGAGCCGCCCGTTGTGGCCGATGATCGTGCTGCGCAGCCCCAAGGGCTGGACCGGGCCGAAACAGGTAGATGGCAAGCAAACCGAAGGTTCGTGGCGCTCGCATCAAGTGCCGTTCAGCGACATGCAGAAGCCGGAGCACATGCGGCTGCTGGAAGACTGGCTGCGTTCCTACCGGCCCGAGGAATTGTTCGATGCCAGCGGCAAACTGAAACCCGAGCTGGCCGAACTCGCGCCCGGCGGCGAGCGGCGCATGGGGGCCAACCCCCACGCCAACGGCGGGGTGCTGCTGCGCGACCTGCGCCTGCCGGATTTCCGCGACTACGCAGTATCCGTCGCCACGCCCGGCGCCACGCTGGCCGAATCCACGCGGGCAATGGGCGTATTCCTGCGCGACGTGATGCGCACCAACGCTGACAACTTCCGCGTATTCGGTCCCGACGAGACCGCTTCCAACCGCCTTGGCGCGCTGTTCGAAGTCACCAACCGCGCCTGGATGGCCGAGCGTTTTGACACCGATGATCATCTCGCGCCCGCTGGCCGGGTGATGGAAATCCTCTCCGAACATGCCTGCCAGGGCTGGCTGGAAGGCTATCTGCTGACCGGCCGGCACGGCTTTTTCTCCTGCTACGAGGCGTTCATCCACATCATCGACTCGATGTTCAACCAGCACGCCAAGTGGCTCAAGGTGTGCAACGAGATTCCCTGGCGCCGGCCCATCGCCTCACTCAACATCCTGCTCACTTCGCACGTCTGGCGCCAGGACCACAACGGCTTCTCGCACCAGGACCCCGGCTTCATCGACCATGTGGTGAACAAGAAGGCCGACATCATCCGCGTCTATCTGCCGCCGGATGCCAACACCCTGCTCTATGTCGCCGACCGCTGCCTGAAGAGCCGCAACCTGGTGAACGTCATCGTCGCCGGCAAGCAGCCCGAGCAGCAGTGGCTGGATATGGACGCCGCCATCAATCACGCCAGCGCCGGCATCGGCCTGTGGGAATGGGCGTGCAGCGATCAGGATGGCGAGCCGGACGTGGTGCTGGCGGCGGCGGGCGATGTGCCGACGCTGGAAATGCTGGCAGCCATCGACCTCCTGCGCCAGCTCACGCCCGATCTCAAAATCCGCTTCATCAACGTGGTGGACCTGATGACCCTGCAACCGCAGGAGGAGCACCCGCATGGTTTGCCGAGCAGGGAGTTTGACTCTTTGTTCACCCCCGACAAGCCGATCATCTTCGCCTACCACGGCTACCCGTGGCTGATCCACCGGCTCACCTATCGCCGCACCAATCACGCCAACCTGCATGTGCGCGGCTACAAGGAAGAAGGCACGACGACCACGCCGTTCGACATGGTGGTGCTCAACACGCTCGACCGCTTCCATCTGGTGATGGATGTAGCCAACCGCGTACCGAAGTTGCAGGCGCAGGCGGCGCACATCAAGCAGCGCATGCGCGACAAGCTCAACGAGCACACGCAATACATTCACCAGCACGGCGAAGATATGCCGGAAATACGCGACTGGAAATGGTCGCGATGAGTCAGGTCATCCTTGTTCTCAACAGTGGCTCATCCAGCCTCAAGGCCAGCCTGTTCCGCGCCGACGGTACGCGGCAGGACTTTCACTATGCGCCGCGGCCTTTCGCGCTTGCCCAGGCCTTCGAGGCCTTGTTCGGCGATCTGGGCGGCGCGGCGCCGGACATCGTCGGCCATCGTTTCGTGCATGGCGGCGAGGCGGTCGCGGCGGCGCGGATTCTGGATGCCACCGAAATCGAGCGACTGCGCGGCATCACCCGGCTGGCGCCCTTGCACATACCCGGCAACCTGCTCGGGGTGGAACTGTGCCGGGGGCGGTTTGACGCGCCGCAGGTCGCCTGTTTTGATACCGCGTTCCACCACACCCTGCCGGAACTGGCGCGTCGTTTGCCGATTCCGGGCAAGCTTGGCATGCGCCGCTACGGTTTTCATGGTCTCAACTACGCTTACATCGCTTCAACGCTGCCGTCACATCTGGGTGAGCTTGCACAGGGCCGCATTGTGGTCGCCCACCTGGGCGCGGGGGCCAGCCTGTGCCTGCTGGAAGGACTGAAATCGGTGGATACCAGCATGGGCTACACCCCTGCTGGCGGTATCCCGATGGCCACGCGCAGCGGCGATCTGGATCCGGGCGTAATGCTGGAACTGGCTCAGAACTATGACAGCGAGGCGTTGCGCGATCTGGTCTATCACCGCATGGGGCTGCTCGCGTTGTCAGATGGAGAAAGCAGCGAGATGCAGCACCTGCTGGAGAGCCCCAGTGAGGTCGCCCGATTTGCTGTGGACTACTTCTGCCGTCAGGTACGCGCCGCCATCGGTGCATTTGCCGCTAAGGCAGGCGGCATCGATGCGCTGGTGTTCAGCGGTGGCATCGGCGAACACGCCCCACAGGTACGCGCGCGCATTTGCGATCCACTCGGGCATCTGGGGTTTGTCCTCGACGCCGAAGCCAACCAGGCCAACAGCACCGGGATCAGCGCAGCCTGCTCCAAACCCGTGTTGCGCATCGCTGCCGACGAGGAAGCCGTCATGCGTGAGCTGGTTGAAAACGCGTTGGCCAGGACAAAGGCTGATTGATGACAGATAACGCGCCGCCGTTGGATGAAGGCCTCTCAGCCGCGGAGGCCATGCGTCGGCTGGCCGATGAAGGCCCCAACGCGCTACCCGGTGGACAGCGTCGCACCTGGCTGGCCATCGTCCGGGAGACTGCGCGCGAACCGATGTTCCTGCTGCTGCTCGCCGCCGGCGCGCTTTATCTCGTGTTCGGAGAATTGCAGGAAGGGCTGATCCTGTTCGGCTTCGTGCTGGTCACTCTCGGCCTCACGCTTTATCAGGAAGGCAAGACCGAACGCGCCATCGAGGCGCTGCGCGACCTTACCAGTCCGCGCGCACTGGTGATTCGCGACGGCCAACGGCAGCGCATTGCCGGGCGCGAGGTGGTGCGCGGCGATAGTGTGGTGCTGGCGGAAGGCGACCGGGTGCCCGCCGACGGCATGTTGATCGCCGGCAAAGGTTTGCAGGTGGATGAGTCGCTGCTCACCGGCGAGGCGGTGCCGGTAAGCAAGCTCGTGGCGACGGGCGAACCCGCGCCAGCAAGGCCCGGTGGTGATGACACCCCCTTCGTCTATTCCGGCAGCCTGGTCGTAGCGGGCCAGGGCACGGCGCGAGTGATCGCCACCGGGCCGCGCAGCGAGATCGGCCGCATCGGCACGGCCTTGGGCACGCTGGAAAGGGAACGCTCGCCGTTGCAAAAACAGACGGCGAAATTGATCCGCACCCTGGCGTTGCTGGCGCTCGGCATGAGCTTGTTGTTGGTCGTCGTCCATGGCCTGCTGCGCGGCGACTGGTTGCAGGCGCTGTTGGCCGGCATCGCGCTGGCCATGGCCATGCTGCCGGAGGAATACCCGGTGGTGCTCACCGTCTTCCCCGCGCTCGGCGCCTGGCGGCTGTCGAAAGAAAAAGTGCTGACCCGGCGCGTGGCCGCCATTGAAACCCTGGGTGCCACCTCGGTGCTGTGCGTCGACAAGACCGGCACCCTCACCGAGAACCGCATGACGGTGGCGCGGCTGTATGCCGGGGGCGAGCGTTTGTCGGTAAGCGTTGCGGCAACGGATGCGTTGCCGGAAACCTTCCATGCGCTGGTGGAGTTTTCCATCCTGGCCAGCAAGACCGATCCGTTCGACCCGATGGAGCAGGCGTTTGCGCGGCTCGGCGAGCACTACCTGGCCAACACCGAGCATCTGCACCGCGACTGGACCCTGGCGCACGAATACGGCCTGACGCCCGAGTTGCGCGCCATGTCGCATGTCTGGAAAGCCCTGGATAGCGACCGTTACGTGGTGGCCGCCAAGGGCGCGCCGGAAGCGATCGTCGATCTGTGCCATCTTGATGCCGGCGCGCAAGCCACGGCCACCGCTGCTGTGGATGCCATGGCCGCGCAGGGCTTGCGCGTTTTGGGCGTGGCCCGGGCGCAGTTTTCCGGCGCGGATTTCCCCGCCGTCGAACACGATTTCGAGTTCGAATTCGTCGGCTTGCTGGGGCTGGCCGATCCGTTGCGGGCGGAAATCCCGGACGCCGTGCGCCAGTGCCGCGAGGCCGGCATCCGGGTGGTGATGATTACCGGTGACTATCCTGCAACCGCGCGTGCGATTGCCCGGCAGGCCGGGCTGGCCACCGATGACGTTCTTTCTGGCGATGACTTGGCGACGATGAGCGACGCCCAATTGCAGGCACGCATGAAGTCGGTGAGCGTGTGCGCCCGCATCGCGCCGGAACAGAAACTGCGCATCGTCCAGGCACTCAAGGCTGACGACGAAATCACCGCCATGACCGGCGATGGCGTGAACGACGCCCCGGCGCTCAAGGCCGCGCACGTCGGCATCGCCATGGGCGGACGCGGCACCGACGTCGCTCGCGAGGCCGC
>MNXU01000043.1 GCA_001872285.1 Betaproteobacteria bacterium CG2_30_68_42 | reverse complement strand
GGCCGACGCAGCCGATCGAGGTCAGGCGTCGCGCACCGATCCCCGCCGGTTCCGCCGCGCCGGCCGCGCGGGATCGCGTTTCGCCCGCACAGGGCGCGACCGGGCGCGCGGCAGAGGACAGGGCGCGGCAAGACCGCGGCCCCCAGCATCCGCCGGCGGCAGAGCAGCGGCGCGAACGCGTCACGGAGATCCAGGGCCGGCGGCCTCGGGTGTCCCCATCCTCGCCGCCGAGCCGGGGCCGCGGCGCCAGGCCGGACGCGCCGGCGCCGGATGAGTCGGCCGGCGCTCGGCCACGGGGACGCGGCGAAGTGGCCGCGAGCGATCGGCGCGCAGCCGATGCGCCACGCCAGAAGAAGGACGAGGCGCGCCGCTCGGGCGGACAGGCGATTCGGGAGGCAGCGCAGCCTTCGGCGCGATGAGCGGGGGGCCGGCGCGGCGCGCCGGACTCCACGACCGGCACCGGGCGCATACTCCGGTTTGCCGTAAAATCCCCTCGAGGCACGATGAAACTGATCTATGTCGGCGACCCGATGTGTTCGTGGTGCTACGGCTTCGGCGCGCCCCTCGATGCCGCGCTCGCCGAGCACCCGGAGCTGCCGGTCGCGTTGCTGCTCGGCGGCCTGCGACCCTACACCGCCGGGCCGATGCCGGCCGCGCGCAAGGCCGAGATCGGCGGTCATTGGGCGCGCGTACGTGAACGCAGCGGGGCCGCGTTCGCGCCCTTCGCCACGCACCCGGTGCTCTCGCGCGAGGACTTCATCTACGACACCGAACCCGCATGCCGCGCCGTGGTGACGGCGCGCTCGATCGACCAGGCACGCGTGCTGCCGCTGTTTCACGCGATCCAGGCCGCGTTCTATCGCGAAGGGCGCGATGTCACGCGTTCGCCGGTACTGGTCGACATCGCCGCCGAAAACGGGCTCGACCGCGCGGCCTTCGCCGCCGCGATCGATTCCGGCGCGATGCGCGCCGCCACGCGCCGGGACTTCGAAACCGCGTCGTCCTGGGGCATCCAGGGCTATCCGGCACTCCTCCTCGAACGCGACGGCCGGCTCTCGTCGGTCACTCACGGATTCGTGCCGTGCGCGGCGCTGCGCATCCGGCTGGCACAGGCGCTAACGTCCGGCGGAGCGTGACTCCACCTTGCCGCCTGCGCAATGAATCGCACCGAATCTCTCGCCGCGAGGCCTTCCGGAAGCGGATGAGGACCCTCGAATACGCCGGTCTGGACACCGCGCGCGCCGGTGCGGCCTGCCGCCGGGTGACCGAGGCCATCGCGCGCGGCGATTTGCGCGCAGCGCAGGTGAAGAAGCTCGCCAACCTCGCCCACGGCAGGTTCTACCGGGCGAGGCTCGATGACCCCGACCGCCTGCCGTTCCCGCTCGTGCGCCATGGCGACGGGTTCCGCGCGCTGCGGCGGGGATTGCCGCCGGCGGCCAATGCGGTTACCTTTAGCGGAAAGCCCAATCGCAGCGAGGACCGCTGGAGCCGCCCATGAAGACCGTCATCCCCGAGACCCCTCCCGACTTCGACCAGACCCGGATCATCGAGCGCCCGGACGGGTTCTACTGGCAGGACATGGCCGGCAAGGAATACGGGCCCTTCACGACGCTGGTGGACGCGGTGCAGGACATGGAATACAACGATGCGTCGGCGGCCCTTCCGGAAGAGCCGGTCGAGGAAGCCGAGGAAGAGATCGGGGTTTCCGACTGGATCGATCCGGAGACCGGCGAGCCGGCTGAGGAGTCGGTGCCGCGCATCGAGCAACATTGAGGCCGGGCCCTGCGCGAGCGGGGCTCAGTCGGTGCGATGCGGCGAGGCGAGATAGGCGTGCGTGCGCATCTCCGCGAGCCGGCTCGCGGTGCGCCGGAACTCTCCGGCATGCACGCCCTCGCGGTAGAGTTCCCCGGCTTCGCACGCGGCGGTGAGCAGCAGCTTCACGCCACGGTCGTAGAACACATCCACCATCCAGCCGAAGCGGCGCGCTTCGGAGGCCTGCGCCGCAGTCATGCGCGGCACATCCGAGACCAGCACGGTGTGGTGGCGGTGCGCGAGGTCCAGGTAGTCGTTCTGCGAGCGCGGCGAGCCGCACAGCACGGCGAAGTCGAACCAGATCACCCCGAGCGCGCGCCGGCGCACGGCGAGTTCGCGCCCCAGCACCTCGACCGGCCGCGCATGGCCCGGCCCGCCAGCGAGATCCCGAAAGCTCGCCTCCAGGTGCGCATCGCCCTGCGGCCCGCAACCGATACGATAGGTGTCGATGCGCTCCAGCGCGCGCAGCCGGTAGTCGACGCCGGAGTCGACCTCGATCACGTCGAGTTCCCGCTCGAGCGTCGCGATCGCCGGCAGGAAGTTCTCGCGCTGCAGGCCGTCCGGATACAGGCCGTGCGGCGGATAGTTCGAGGTGATGCAGAACACCACGCCGCGCCCGATCAGCGCCTCGATCAGGCGGCCGAGGATCATCGCGTCGGCGATGTCGGAGACGTGGAATTCGTCGAAGCACAGGAAGCGCGTCTCGCGTGCGATGCGCTCGCCCACTGCGAGCAGGGGATCGGCTTCGTGCCGCAGGCGCCGCAGGCTCTCGTGCACCTCGCGCATGAAGGCGTGGAAATGCACGCGGCGCTTGCGCCGGTAGGGCAGAACTTCGTGGAAGAAGTTCATGAGCAGGCTCTTGCCCCGCCCGACCTCCCCCCACAGGTAGATTCCGCGCGGCACTGCCGGGTGCACCAGGAGCTTGCGCAGCGGCGTGCGGCGCGCGTGCTTGAACGCCATCAGCTCCTGGTACAGGCGCTGCATGCGGCGCGCGGCCGAAAGCTGCGAGGGGTCGGGCTCGATCCCGCGTGCGCGACAGGCGGCGCGGAAGCGCTCCGGGATGGGGGTACGGGCGGCGGCCGGATCGGGCATCGAACGGGACGTGGGACGGCGCCGCGCCGCGCGCGAGCGGATCAGAAGTGCAGCGAGCGCTTGTCGACCGCGAGTGCCGCCTCATGCACCGCCTCCGAAAGGGTGGGATGCGCGTGGCAGATGCGGGCGAGGTCCTCGGCGGCCGCGCCGAATTCCATCGCCACGACCGCCTCGGCGATCAGCTCGGAGGCGTTGGTTCCGAGGATATGGACACCCAGCACGCGGTCGCTGCCCGTCTCCGCGAGCACCTTGACGAAGCCGGTGGTGTCGCCCTGCCCGAGCGCGCGACCGTTGGCCGAAAAGGGGATCTTGCCCGCGCGGAACTCGATGCCGTCCTTCTTCAGCGCGGCTTCGGTGCGGCCCACCCACGCGATCTCGGGCTGGGTGTAGATCACCCAGGGGATGGCATCGTAGTTGACGTGGCTGGCCTGGCCGGCGATGCGCTCCGCCACCATCACGCCTTCTTCCATGCCCTTGTGGGCAAGCATCGGCCCGCGAACGACATCGCCCACCGCCCAGACGTTCTCGAGATTGGTATGGCAGTGTTCATCGACCGCGATGAAGCCGCGCTCGTCGAGCGCGAGCCCGAGCGGCTCGGCATCGAAGCCGCCCGAGTTGGGAACGCGCCCCACCGACACGATCAGCCGATCGACCTCGAGCGCAAAGGCCTGATCGTCGACCTCGTAGCGCACGGTGACTGTGGCCGCGCCGCGTTCGACCGCGATCGAGCGCACGCCGAGCACGATCTCCAGGCCCTGGCGTTTCGTGAACACCTTCCACGCTTCCCTGGCGATGTCGGCGTCGGCGGCACCGAGGAAATCGGGCAGCGCCTCCAGGATCGTGACCTCGGAGCCCAGCCGCTTCCAGACGCTGCCCAGCTCGAGCCCGATCACGCCTGCACCGATCACGCCGAGGCGTTTGGGCACCGCCTCGAAAGCGAGCGCGCCCACGTTGTCGCACACCAGGGTGTTGTCGATGTCGACGCCGGGCAGGCTGCGCGCGCTCGACCCGGTCGCGAGGATCACGTGGGTGGCTTCGACCGTGTGACCGCCAACCTCGATCTGCCAGCGGTCGTCGCTGCGACCGGCGAAGCGGCCATGACCGGTGAGCAGCGTGACGCCGTTCTTCCTGAACAGCGCGCGGATGCCCGCCGTGAGCTTGGCGACGATGTTCTCCTTGCGCTGCATCATCGTGCGCACGTCGAGACGCAGCGACTCGAAGCCGATGCCGTGCATGACGAACGCGTGACCGGCCTGGTCGTACAGCTCCGAGGACTGGAGCAGCGCCTTCGAGGGAATGCACCCGACATTCAGGCAGGTGCCACCCAGGCGCACCTCGCCCTTGGGGTCGGCGTAGGCGGCCTGCTCGACACAGGCGGTCGCCAACCCGATCTGCGCCGCGCGGATCGCCGCGACATAGCCGCCGGGGCCGCCGCCGATGACTACGATATCGAATTGCTTGGGCATGGTTCGCTAACCTCTCTTAACGCGAAGATCGCAAAGACGCAAAGGGCGCAAAGAAAATATCAACACTTTGCGTTCACTGCGTCTTTGCGTCCTTGGCGTCGAAGGCGGTTTATCAAATTTCGAGCACCAGCCGCGCCGGGTCTTCCAGCGCTTCCTTCATCGCGACCAGGCCCAGCACCGCCTCGCGCCCGTCGATGATGCGGTGGTCATAGGACAGCGCGAAGTAGTTGATCGGGCGGATGACGATCTGTCCGTTTTCGACCACCGGACGCTCCCTGGTGGCGTGGATGCCGAGGATCGCGGACTGGGGCGGATTGATGATGGGGGTCGAGAGCATCGATCCGAACACCCCGCCGTTCGAGATCGAGAAGGTGCCGCCGGTGAGGTCCTCGATGCCGAGCTTGCCGTCCTGGGCACGCCTGCCGAACTCGGCGATGCGCTTCTCGATCTCGGCGAACGAGAGCTGGTCTGCATCCCGCAGGATCGGCACCACCAGCCCCCGCGGGCTGCCCACCGCGATGCCGACGTCGAAATAGCCGTGATAGACGATGTCGGTGCCGTCGATCGAGGCATTGAGCACCGGATAGCGCTTCAGCGCCGCCACCGCCGCCTTGACGAAGAAGGACATGAAGCCCAGCCGCACGCCGTGGGACTTCTCGAAGCGCTCCTGATACTTTCTGCGCAGCTCCATCACCGGGGCCATGTTGACCTCGTTGAAGGTGGTCAGGATGGCGGCGGTCTGCTGCGAGGCGACCAGCCGTTCCGCCACCCGCGCGCGCAGGCGCGACATCGGCACCCGCTGCTCCGGCCGATCGCCGACGACGGCCTCGATGCGCACCGACGCCGGTGGTTCCAGCACGGCCGGGCGCGCTGCCGGCGCGGCGGCGCTCGCAGGCGCGGCGGAGAGCACGTCGGCCTTGGTGATGCGGCCGCCGGG
>MNXU01000001.1 GCA_001872285.1 Betaproteobacteria bacterium CG2_30_68_42 | reverse complement strand
AACAACATCTCGCGTTCCCACACCAGATTCTTCGGCTCGCGCGAGAACAGGATCGCCACCATCGTGGTAACGGCGACGATCATCGCAAAAGGCAGCGTGGTGGAAAACCCCCAGGCGAGCCGGTGCGGGTTCATGAACCCCAGCCAGGTCCACACCAGGATGCCGATCCACGGCCGCCGCAGGATGAAGGGCAGCGAGCCGAAGACCGCCAGCGTGACTGCGATGTCTCTCATGCGGCACGGGCGGCGGGTTCGACGGCTTCGGCGGCTTCGCCCGCACCAAACCAGCGCACGCGGGCGGGAAGGTCGATTCCATCGAGCATGCCGTCGGCGAGGCGGCGGTCGAGCGCGCGCTCGTGCCGCAGCCCGCGGTCCCTGACCTGGTAGAGGCGGCCTTTCCCGGGCTGGATCGCGCCGAGGCGCTCGCCGCGCGCGAGCCGCCCGATCGCCTCGGCATAGACTTCGGCGGAATCGCGCACCGCACGCCAGAAGAGCCGCAACTCGTCGTCTCCGGGCTTCACTTCGGGGCTCACGTGGGCGATCAGCTTGCCGGTGTCGATGCCGGCGTCGATGAAATGCAGGGTGCAGCCGATTCTCTCCGGCTCGCCATTGTAGAGCGCCCAGAAGGTGCAGTCGGCGCCGCGATACTCCGGCGAGAGTCCGCCATGAAGGTTGACGATCCCCAGCCGGCCCCGCTCCAGCAGCTCGCCGCGGATGAGCGAGGTGCCGAACACGCAGATCACGTCAGGGCACAGCCGATCGGCGAGCTCGACGACGCGCGCATCGTTGATGTGCGGCACCTCGAAGACCAGATCGGGCCGCTCCAGGCACGCAGGCGCATCCCCGAAGAAGAACCTCGCCTCGCCCCCGCCCGTGTAGCGGCGCCGGTCGCGCAGCCAGCGCCAGAGCTTGCGCGCGAGATTCGCCGGCTTCAGCACGCGGCGCACCCTGGCCGCGCTCCAGTGCGTGCCGGTCTCGTGCACGATGGCGAGCACATTGGCCGCGCGGCAGAGCCGGTTCGCCACATGGAGATGGCGCGGCGAGCGGCCGCACAGGATCATGGCGGTGGGTTCAGTCATGGCATGCGTTTCGATTCATCGCAAGATGGCGTGTCGCGCCCCGCGGTCGCGGGGAAGGTCTTTGCCCTCGTCCTTGCGAGGAGGCCGCAGGCCGGCGAAACGATCCCGCGCGAAGCGCGTCCGTCGGCAGCGCGAGGAGGGCAGATTGCTTCGTCGCTTCGCTCCTCGCAATGACTCAGAAAAGGGACGCTCCTTGCAATGACTTTGGCATCCGAAATGCGCGGTCGCTTCAGCCCGCATCGCGCGCGAGCGGCGGAACCGGAGCATCGATCAGATCCATCATCAGCGCGTCGGCGAAGAACTTGGCCGCCCAGTTGGGAAACTCGAACATCGAATAGCGGCCCCAGATCGGCGCCGATCCGGCCACTGCGCCGCGCAGCACGGGATCGCGTTCGTCGAGGCGGTGATTGCGCTTGACATATCCGATCGCGTTGCGCGCATTGTCGCGCAGCTCCCGACCGCGGCCCTCCTGTGCGAGCCGCATCCAGTCGAGCGCCATCTGCGCGCAACCGGTCAGGCAGGCATAGCCGGCCGCGATACGCCAGCCCTGGCCGAAGGCGCCACTGATGAAGCCGTCGGCGCGCTGCGACTGCGCCACCGCGCGCGCGGCCTTCTCCGCGATGTCGAGGTAACGCGGCTCGCCGAGCAGCACGCCACATTCGGTGAAGCCGCGGATCGCGTAGGCGATCGTGTGGGTGAACGGGGCGCGCCCGGCGAGGAAGGCGTTGTTCTCGAACCAGCCGTCCGCGCTCTGTTGCGCTGCCGCCCATTCCACATTGCGCCTGGCCGCGTCGAGGAGCCCGCGTTCGCCACTCACCACCCCGACGGCCGCGAGCGCCCAGGTGGCGCGCACGTTGTAGGTGTGCGGGATGCCGTTGTGCTCGTGGCGCCGCCAGCAGCCGTCCTCGTCCTGCTGGGCGGCGAGCCAGCGGGCTCCGCGCACGGCCGCTTCCAGGCAGTCGGCGCGCTTGAGCTGCGTCCAGCCCGCCACCATGCCGTGCAGGATCTGCCCCTGGTTGAAGATGACCGGATGGCTGCCGGGCTCGCCGAAGTGGCCGGGGAAGGCGCCGTCCGCCTGCTGGATGGAAAGTTCCCAGTCGAGGATGCGGTTCGCGCGAGGGACGAGTTCGGGCCGCTTGAGGATCTTCGCCGCGGCGACGAAGGTCTCGACGATGTAGCCGCTGGTCTCCGGGTAGCTGGGCAGCCAGCCGTCCTCGAAGCTCCAGCCCGCCGAGACGCCGCCGGCGTCCGGCGCGCCGTTGCGCACGTCCTGGGCGCGTGCGAGCCACGCGATCGCGGCGTGCAGGTGCTCGAGATGGGTGCGCTCGACCTGCACCGGGCGCCCGATGAGATCGCCGGCGATCAGGCGCGCGTGGCGCGCGCGCCAGGGCTTGTAGCGGAACGGCAGTGTGGCGATGCGGGCGACGAGGTTCATGTTCGACATGCCGGCTGGACCAGGCCGCAATGATAGCGGCCAGCGGCGGGTGCCGATGTGACGCGAGGCACGGGCGGGGATCGGTCGCAGGAGCGGAAATGGGGTCAGACACGATAATCGATCACTTCCAGGCGCACGCCGTGCTTGCGCTGCCGCGTCCGCCGGTGCGGATCAGCCCTGCGGGCCGCAGCGGGCATCGCCCAGATCGGCGTGCAGGGGCACGTGGCTGACCACGTAGCGGTACTTGCCCGAGGCCTCGGGGGGGATGGATTCGACCAGCCGCAGGTCGATGCGCAGGTCATTGCCCAGGCGCGCCCGCAGCCCCGCCTCCACCGCGGCCGCGGAAGCCTCGCTCCAGCGCGCGTCCGGCACCACCCGCACCTCGATGTCCCTGACCGTGTGCTGGATGAGCTTGAACTCGGCCACGCCTTCGGCCGCCCGCAGCACGTAGATGACCGCCAGCGCGTGCATGATGGTGCCGTCCTCGCGCACGACGAAATCCGTGCTGCGCCCGGCCACCTCCGCGATCACGTGCAGGCCACGCCCGCAAGAGGCCGGCGCCGCCGACAGCCGCAGCCTGTCGCCGGTGCGATAGCGGATGAAGGGCTGGGCATCGGAGCACAGGCCCGTCATCACCGCCTCGCCCGTCTCGCCGGGCGCGACCGGCCGGCCCTGCGCATCGAGCACTTCCAGCAGGACGCTCTCGCTCATGAGCAGCAGTTCGCCCTGCGGGGTCTCCTGTGCGGTGAAGCCGATGTCGCGGCTGCCGTACTCGTTGGCGACCGGAACGCCGAACGCTCCCGAGATCAGCGCCCGCTGGTCCGGGTACAGCGGCTCGCCGGTCGTGCACACCACGCGCAGCCCCGGCACCGCGAGCGAGCGGCCGCGCGCGCGCGCATGGGCAGCGAGCAAGGCGACGCTGCTGGCATAGCCGTACACGCACTTCGGGCGGAAGGCATGGATCGCCCCGATGTACTCGTCCATGTGCGCGGCGGACATGTCGAAGGCATTGAGCACGAGCTGGTTGAGCAGCCGGTCGCGCAGGGTCTTGATGCGGTCGGTGCGGGCGAGCTCCACCGGCGCGCCCCACAGATAGACCTCGCGATCCCCGACATCCACCCCCCACCAGCGGCGCGCGCGGATGCGCCCGGCGGCGTCCGATGCCTGGCGCATGCGCCCGAACTGGAAGATCAGCGGCTGCCCGCTGGAGCCGCCGGTGTTGTAGCGGAAGCCGCCTCCCGGCACCTCCTTCCAGCGCATCGCCTCGCCGTGGTTGCGCGCGTCCTCCTTCGTCATCGGCGGCAGGCGGCGCAGGTCCTCCAGGGTCGGCAGCCGCGAGCCGAGCACCGCATCGAGCCCTGCGGCGCGGATGCGTTCGGCGTGCCAGGGGCAATGCGCGAGGGCGATCTTCAGCAGCGCGGCCAGCTTCTCCATCTGGAGCCGCTCGATCGCCTCGCGCGGCAGCCACTGGCTCGCCTCGAGCGCATCCAGGTGTTCGAAGGTCGGGCGCCCGAGGAAGCGCTCCTGGAGCGGATACACCACCCGGCGGGCGAGAGCGGAGCGCAGTGCTGCGGCCATGTCGGATCCAACCTCCACGAACGAAATCCCGGCCATTGTCGGCCCGCCCGCCTCAGGCAGGCGTGACGCGCGCCTCGAAGGACATCAGAACCCCCCGGTAGAGCGCGGCGAGGCGCCCGCGCACTCGGGGCCAGGCGTACTGGCCGACCTCCTCGCGCCCCGCCTGTGCGAGGCGCGCGGCCGCAGCCGGGTCGGCGAGCAGCCCGAGCACCGCATCCGCCATGGCGCCGGCGTCTCCGGGCGGCACCAGCAGCGCGTGCACCCCGTCGCGCACGAGATGGGGAATGCCGCCGACCCGGGTGCTGACCACGGGAAGCCCGCAGGCGAGCGCCTCCAGCAGCGAGTTCGGCATGTTGTCCGCGAGGCTCGGGTTGATCATCAGGTCGCAGCGCTCGTAGAGCGCCGCCATGCGCTGCGGATCGAGCCTGCCGGTGAACTCCACCGCGTCCGCCACACCGAGCGAAGCGGCGAGGCCGCGAAGCGCACCGGCTTGCGGCCCGCCGCCGGCCACCGCGAGCAGGGCTCCGGGGATCGCGGCACGCACCCGCGCGAAGGCGCGCAGCGCGCTGGCCACGTCGTAGAGCGGCTCGAGGTTGCGCGCCACCACCAGCCGCGGCGCGGCCGTGGCGGCGCGCTGCCTGAAGCGGAAACGCGACAGGTCGATGACATTGGGAAGGACGACCGCGTCCATGCCGTGCCGGGCGAACACTTCCTGCAGGAAGCCCGAAGGCACCGCGAGCAGCGCCGCGGCGTTCATGGTCGCCCTCACCCATCGCGCCGAGCGGGCGAGAAACTCGGCCGCCTCGCCGCCCCGGTAGTTCACGACGACCGGAATGCCACGCGCGCGGGCGATCCACACCGCGGGCGCCGCGAACAGGTGCCACGACCAGCCCGAATTGGCCATCACGTGGAGCAGCCGCACGCGGCCCGCGCAGCGCCACAGGCGAACGAGATAGGGGACCAACCGAAACAGGGCGCGAACGCCTTTGAGGCGCCCCGCCCAGGCCGGCCGGTACGGACTGTTGACCCGCACCAGTTCGACTCGCGCGCCCTCGGCTTCGAGCAGGTGCGCGAGCTGCCGGGTCTGGTTGGCCATGCCGCCCTCGGGGGGCGGCAGCGGCCCCACCAGGCCGATGCGCAGCCCGGCCAGGATGGTGGCATCGGCCGCAGCGCTCATGCCGTTCTGCGCGATGCGCCTCGCGCGAGACCGCTTCGTCGCTTCGCTCCTCGCAACGACGCCGGCATGCCCGGGCTCAGCGAACCGGGGCGCGCTCGCATCCCGCCTCCCCCGCCCCCACGAACCCCG
>MNXU01000018.1 GCA_001872285.1 Betaproteobacteria bacterium CG2_30_68_42 | reverse complement strand
GTGAGGCGGTCCTGGCGGCGCTGAACGGTGTCCTGGGCGACTATCTCGAAGCCAGCGGGAATCCTCTGGCCATCCGCATGCAGCTTCGACGCCACGGTCAGCCGCTTCAGCTCGACAAGGCAGCCGTGAGCGCCGTCATTCCGAACGCTGGTGGCAAGTTGCTGGTGCTCGCGCACGGCCTTTGCATGAACGACGTGCAGTGGAAGCGGCGCGGCCACGACCACGGGGCCGCACTGGAACGCGACCTCGGTTACACCGCCGTCTATCTGCACTACAACAGCGGCCGCCACATCTCCACCAACGGGCGCGAATTCGCCGATCAGCTCGAGGTCCTGCTCGCGAACTGGCCGACGCCGGTGGAAGAACTGGCAATACTCGGCCACAGCATGGGAGGCCTGCTGGCGCGCAGTGCCTGGCATTACGGCACGTCGGCGGGCCACGCCTGGCCGCGGCGGCTGAAAAGGCTCGTATTCCTCGGCACACCGCACCACGGAGCGCCCATGGAACGCGGCGGCCACTGGATCGACATCGCCCTGGGCGCGAGCCCCTACACCGCGCCCCTGTCCCGCCTGGGCAGGATCCGCAGCGCGGGCATCACGGACTTGCGCTACACCTGTCTGCTGGACGAGGACTGGCATGGCCGCGACCGCTTTGCCCGTTCCGCCGGCCACCACGCGGCTGTGCCTCTACCGGAAAACGTGCCGTGCTTTGCCGTCGCCGCAACCACCGGCAAGCAGGTGGGCGATCTCAAGGACCGGCTGATCGGCGACGGGCTGGTACCGCTGGCGAGCGCGCTCGGCTGTCATGCCGAAAGCGACCGAAACCTGATGTTCCCGCAAGACCGGCAATGGATCGCCTTCGAAACGGGCCACCTCGACCTGCTCGATCGGTCCGAGGTCTATGCGCAGTTGCGTCGATGGCTGTAGGTCAGGCGAACTCGGCGCCGCGCTCGGCGAGCAGTTCGCGCAGCACCGAGCGGTGGCAGCGGCGCTCGTCCTCGCAATAGCAGCCGACCGAGAAGTCGGCGCTGCGCGAGAGGGCCGCGAGCAGATCGAGCACGCGGCTGCTGTCGGGCTGCCTCATCTCGGCGCGATAGCGCCTGAAGAAACTGCGCACTGCGCGCTCATCCGCGGCCGCCCTCGCGGCCTTGAGCAAGGCTTCGCTCGGAGCGAGATTGGGCAGCCACACGTCATAGAGATCGCGCGAGGCGAATTCGCTTTTCGGTACGCCGCGAGGCGGGCGGCGCACCGTGCCGATGCGCAGACCTTCGCCCGCCGTCCTTTCGGCTCCGAGTCGTACGATGCGTACCGCCATGGAAACCTCCCTCTCGCTAGCGCCCGAAAATCCCCCTGACCGCCTTGCCGATGCCTGCGGCCGCGCCGCCGGCCGCCTCGACACCCTTCCTTCCAATTCCGCCGGCGGCCTTGGCCAGTCCCTCCACGCTGACGCCCAGCACATCGCCGAGCGAGGATGCGACTCTGGTGAACAAGCCTTCGTTCAGTTTGAAGTTCGGGTCGTCCAGCTTTCCGTCGAGGACGAACCTGACGGTGATCCTGTCGTGGCTGTCCTTCATGAGACCGACCACCGCAGCGCGCGGCATGCCCATGAAGGTGCCGCCCGATTCGAGTTCCAGGCCGTTGAGCGTCAGCGAACCCGGCGCGTGAAGGTGATTGGCCTTGACGGTGGATTGCAGGTCGAGGTCGAGCGTGCCCTTCCGGACGCCGGTTTCGGACGCCTTGAGCAGATAGGGCTGCAGGGCGACGAGATCGACGCCGCGCAGGGTGTTGCGGAGTTCGGAATCCCTGCTGGCGAACGCCATCCAGCCGTCGATCCGAATCTTGCCGTCGCTCCGGACGCCCTTCAGCACACCGTCGAGATGCAGCTTCGACCGGGCCCCGGGATCGGGCAGATGGAGGTCGGTGACTCTCGCCTGGAGCTGCTCCAGGCGGATCCTGTGCGGGGGTTTCCTCACGGTGGCATCGAAGAATTCGAGGACGCCGTCTTTCAGCTCGATGGCGCCGATGCCCACCTCGGCTCCCTTCCCCGTGCCGTCATCCTTCTTATCGAGCAGACTGGGCACGATGTGCAGTTTGCCCTCCTTGCTGCGCAGCGCCGAGACGTACGCGCCCTCGACGAAGATGCTGGAGATGTTCACCCTGGCGGAGAGCAGGCCGCGCAGGTCGGGCGCGATGCGGATGCGCTCGGCGCGCAGCGTGTCCGGCGCCGGCCACCCCGGGGGCGCCTTGATGCGCAGCCCGAGCACCTCGACCGCCGTCAGCCCGAGGCGAATTTCGCCGATCTCGCTCTCCGGCCCGAGCGCCTGTTCGACCTTGCCCTTGAGCGCCCTGGCGCCGAAGTACAGCGCGCCGGTGAACAGCACGACGAGACCGACCAGGATTGCGAGGGCGATGACTGTCCAGCGTTGCGGGTTTCGTGCGGCCATGATCGATGCTATTCGCTGATCCGGTACGAGTGCGGGAAGAGCATCTTCGCCCACTGATGGCAGTGTAGCGCGACGAGCGCTGCGCCGGCGCCCGCGTACCGCAAGGCCTCCTCAGGCGTGGCCGAGCCAGGCCAGATCCTCCGCCAGCAGGCGCTCGGTTCGCCGGCGTTCGGCGTCGGTATTCCATCCAGCGCCTGACGTAATGCGGACTGCAGGTGCGTTTCCTGTGCCACAGCTCGACCGCCTTCCGGGCACGCGCGATCCTGCCGCGCGCCGCTCCAGTCGCCCTGCGCCACGAGCAGCGCCATCGCGGCGAGCCACAGGGCGAGACCGGCCCCGCTGTGGGCAGCGAGCCTGCTCCAGGAGAAGCGCACCCAGGACGGGGCGGCGTGTCGTCGTCAATGAGGGCCGGACCGAAACTCCCGCCGGCCGCGCCGTGGCCGCCACCATCGCCCGCAGCACGCCGTTCTTCAGCGCGCGCGAGCCGATGCGGTAAGCCGCGAAGACGACGATGGCGGTGACCGCCAGCTTGACGCCGTAGAGGATGCCGGCCACCGCCGGCACGCTCCCGAAGGCCAGGTAGACCCGGGTCACCGCGATGAGTATGAACACCGAGGGAGCCACGAACAGCGTGCCGGCGGTGATGCCGCACCCAGGTGCGATGCATCATCCAGCCGATGTAGACCGCGAGCTGGGTCGCCTCGGGGCCGGGCAGCAGCATGCAGTAGTTGAGCGCGTGCAGGAAGCGCCGCTCGGAGATCCAGCGGCGGCGCTCCACCAGCTCCTGGTGCATCATCGAAATCTGTCCGGCCGGACCGCCGAAGCTGATGAAGCCGAGCTTCAGCCAGTAGCGGAAGGCTTCGCCGAAGGAAACGGGGGCAGGGGGGTGTTGGCGGTGTCCACGGTCATGTCTCGCAGAAATACGATCAACGGAACTTGGACGGGACACCGTCTGATGGGGAGTCCGTGTTTTCCCCGGTGCTGAATTCCAGCAAATCATGAACGACCGCAGACTGATTTACACCGCCGCCTTTCTGCGCGCGCTCGCCACCGGCATGGCCGGCGTGCTGCTGGGAGTGACTTTGGCGCAGATCGGCTTTTCGGCCGCAGCCATCGGCGTCGTGCTCTCGGCGGGCCTCGCCGGCGCGACGCTGGCGCTGGTGATCGTCACCTGGGCGGGCGACCGCCTCGGGCGGCGGCGCTGCCTGTTCTGGCTGTCGCTGCTGGGCACCGTTGGCGGTCTCGGCGCGGCCTGGGTATCCGGACCACTGGCGATGGCCGCGGCGGCTTTCGTCGGCACGCTGAACGGCATGGGCCGCGACCGCGGCGCGGCGTTGGTGCTGGAGCAGGCCATCCTGCCGGCGACCACCGACGCTGCCGGCCGCACCGGTGCCTTCGCGCGCTACAACGTGCTCACCGACATCGGCCATGCGCTCGGCGCGCCGCTGGCGCTCGCGCTTTCGTCCGCGGCGGAGACCGGCGCCGCCGGCCCGCGCAGGCCGGTGTCGCCGGAGAGCAAAAAGATAATTTGGAAGATATCGGGCCTGTTTGCCATCGATTCCATCGCCGGCGGCTTCCTCGGCTCGGCGCTGCTGTCCTATTTCTTCTTCGAGCGCTTCGCCGTCTCGGCGGCGCTGATCGGCGGCCTGTTCTTCGCCGCGCGCGTGCTCAACGCCCTCTCGCACCTCGGCGCCGCCTGGCTGGCGGAACGCATTGGCCTGGTCAACACCATGGTGTTCACCCACATCCCGTCGAGCGTGCTGCTCGCCGCGGTGGGCTTCGCGCCGAACTTCTGGGTGGCGGCCATCCTCTTCCTGCTGCGCGAGGGCCTGGTGGAGATGGACGTCCCGACGCGGCAGTCCTACGTGATGGCGGTGGTCGGGCCGGCGGAACGCACCTACGCCTCGGGCGTGACGCACCTGGTACGCGTGGGCGGCTGGGCGGTGGCGCCTTCCTTCGCCGGCTGGCTGATGCAGGCCGCCTCGCTCGGCGCGCCGCTGTTCATCGGCGCCGGCATGAAGATCGCCTACGACCTGCTGCTGTGGCGCGCCTTCCGCAAGCTCAAGCCGCCGGAGGAGCGGGGATAGATCGAGGGGGGAAGATCGTATATGCCAATCGTATAGTTCATCGAGGAGCCGCCCATGCAAACCGCCAAACTGTTCATCAACGGCCGCAGCCAGGCCGTCAGGCTGACCAAGGATTTCCGCATCGAGGGCGACGAGGTGTTCATCGAGCGCGTCGGCGACGCGGTGGTGCTGTTGCCGCGCAAGGAAGGCTGGAGCACGCTGGAACGGGCGCTCGCCGCTTTCGAGCCGGGTTTCGTCATGCCGGACCCACACGAGCGCCGGATTGACCTATGGATGGAGCCCCATGGCATGCGGTACGCGACTCGCCGGTTGCCGAAACGGCCCGGTTACACTTCCGGAGTCGCCGTCGAAAGTCCTTCACCTCTAAGTGAGTTGCCTGTGCGAACTTCGCGCGCCCGGCACCGCGACTCGTCCGGGGCGAAACCATCGCCGAATTCAAGGAGGCGGACATGCGTCCAGCACGAACCATTCGGGGTAGATGCGCCATCGTTTCCGTAGCATTGCTTGTGATGGCTGGGTGCGCGCAGGCCGAGAGCGTGCGCACCCGGACCGTCGCGACGGGTCTGCAATACCCCTGGAGCGTGGCTTTCCTGCCCGGCGGGCGTTTCCTGGTGACGGAGCGTCCCGGCCGGCTGAGGGTGGTCGCGCCGGACGGCAGGCTCTCGCCGCCCGTGGCCGGACTGCCGGAGATCGCCGCGGGCGGGCAGGGCGGGTTGCTCGATGTGATCCTGGACGGCGACTTCGCCCGCAACCGCCGTCTGTATTTCTGCTTCACGGAGCCCGCGCCCGCGGGCAACGGCACTGCGCTGGCCCGCGCCACCCTGAGCGCGGACGAGACCCGGCTGGAGGATGTCGAAGTCATTTTCAGCCAGCGGCCGAAAGTGGCAGGTTCTTCGCACTTCGGCTGCCGCATCGTCGAGAGCCGTGCGCCGGGTGCGAACGGCCGGCCAGACGGCAGGCTGTTCCTGACGCTGGGCGAGCGCTTTTCGCGCAGGGAGGACGCGCAAAGGCTCGACAACCACCTCGGCAAGATCGTGCGGATCAACAAGGACGGGTCGGTGCCCGCGGACAACCCCTTCGCCGGCAAGGCCGGGGCGGCCACGGAAATCTGGAGCTCTGGTCACCGCAACGTCCAGGGCGCGACGCTCGCGCCCGACGGCACGCTCTGGACACACGAACACGGCCCGCAGGGAGGCGACGAGATCAACCTCCCCAGACCGGGGGCCAACTACGGCTGGCCGGTGATCACCTACGGGGAAGAATACGGCGGCGGGAAGATCGGCGAGGGTCTGACCCGCAAGGCCGGCATGGAGCAGCCGCTGCACTACTGGGTGCCCTCGATCGCGCCCTCGGGCATGGCTTTCCTCGGGAGCGATCGCTACGACCGGGCGGGCCGGACCTGGCGCGGCAACCTGTTCGTGGGCTCGCTCAAGTTCCGATACCTCGCCCGTATCGAGCTGTCCGAGCCTTTCGGGGGGCGCATGGGTGGCAGTGTGGTTCGCGAGAGCAGACTCCTCACCGGGCTGGGCGAGCGCATCCGCGACGTGCGCCAGGGCCCCGACGGCCTGCTCTACGTGCTGACCGACAGTCCCGACGGCAAGCTGATCTGCCTGCTGCCGGAAGACTGAGGCCGCCAGGGCGCACGACGGCGAAACTCACGGCTGGGGGCGATCGCACTGCCTTGATGTCGCGGCCGGCAGGTATCATGCGTGCATGCGGCCGATCGATTCACTGCAAAGCCGGCTGACGCACACGGGCGGCGCCGCGCAGCCCTGGCTCGCCGAGTGGTGGCGCCTGGTGGATCTGGGCGCGGTGATCCTGGTGCTGGCGCTCTCGCCTTCGAGCTACGGCCGCGAAAGGCGCGCGGCCCTGTCGCGCCACATCTACCTCGACACCGCACCCATCCTGCTCGGGTTTTCGGTGCTGTGCGCGCTGGTGACCGTGGTGCTCACGCGCATCGTGCTGGTCACCGCGCAGAGTTACGGCCTGTCGCAATATGCGCTCCAGGTGGTGATCCGGGTGCTGGTGCTGGAGCTCATCCCGCTGACCGCCGCGCTGTTCGTGGCCCTGCGCTGCACGATCCCCGACGGGGCGGAGCTCGCGGCGATGCAGGCGAGCGGCGAACTCGACGAAATGCGACGGCACGGCCTCGATCCGGTGCGCTTCGAGGTGCTGCCGCGGGCGGTCGCGGGCATGTTCGCCGCCATCACGCTGGCGGCACTGAGCAGCCTGGTGGTGCTGGTGGTGGCGTATCTCGTCGGCTACGGTTTCACGGCGTCCGGCCTGGCGGTCTATACGCGCGTTTTCGGACAGGTGTTTACTCCCGCGGTCACGCTGATCTTCGTCCTCAAGGCCCTGTTCTTCGCTCTGGCCGTATCGCTGATCCCCATGGCCTCGGCCTTGTACGGGATGCGGGGCGGGGGCGTGCGAACCAGCGCCGAGATGCGCGGACTGGTGCGGATGTTCGCCGTGATGCTGCTGATCGAAGTGGCCTCGCTCGTCGGCAACTACTATTGACGCCGGCATCGATCGCCGGAAAACTGCGCTCAATGAATCCGACCCGAGGTCCAGAACCGCCCGCGCCCTCCGCGCCCGATGCGCCGAATCTGAAGTTCAGGGCCAGGCTGCTGCTGATCTTCATGCTGCTGCTGGTGTGCGGCTCCGCGCTGTATGTGCTGTATGCCCGCGGCGTATTCGAATCCACGCAGAAACTGGTGCTCCTCGCCGACGATTCCGAAGGGGTGGTGGTCGGCATGGACCTGACGTTCGCGGGCTTTCCGATCGGCCGGGTGCGACGCATCGAACTGGCGGAAGACGGCAAGGCCCGCATCCTGATCGACGTCGCGGCCGGGGACGCGCGCTGGCTGCGCGCGAGCAGCATCTTCACGCTCTCGCGCGGCATCGTGGGCGGCGCCAATCTCCGGGCGTATTCGGGCGTGCTGGAGGACCCCCCCTTGCCGGACGGCGCCGTGCGCACGGTGCTGCAGGGCGACCCGGGCGCCGAGATTCACAAGGCCGCCTCTTCCGCTCGGGAGCTGATCGAGAACCTGAACGCCCTCACCGGCAGCGACGGAGCGCTGGGCATGACCCTGGCCAACCTGCGCAGCGTGACCGCGAGGCTGAACGAGATGATGAAGGTGCGGGGTGGGGCGCTCGCGGTGCTGCTGGGCAGCGAGGCGGAAGCGAAGAAACTCACCGTCACGCTCGATCGCACCAACGCGCTGCTGGCACGGCTCGACGGCATCGCCGGCAGGGCCGACATCCAGGTGTTCGGCGAGGCAGGCGTGATGCCCGAAACACGCGCCGCCGTGGTTCGGCTCGGTGCGCTGCTCGACGATGCGCGCGGCACTCTGAAGAAAGTCGATGCCGTGCTGGTCGATGCGCATGCCATCGGCGGGAACGTCAAGGACGCCACGGCCGACCTGGGCGTCCTGCGCGGCGAAGTGGATGCCAGCCTGCGCAAGATCGACGGCCTGATCAACGAGATCAACCGCAAGTGGCCGTTCGCCCGCGATACGGAGATCCGGTTGCCATGAGCGCACGCGCGCCGAAGCTTTCGGCTGCGTTGATCGGCGCCGCGCTGGTCGCCTCCTGTGCCGGCGGACCCAAGCCGCTCGACTGGCAACTCGAAGCCAAAGGTGCCATGGAGCGTGCGGTGGCCGCCTGGCTGGAGGGCAACGGCCGCGTCGAGCGGGCCGAGATGGCGATCGTGCGCAGCCGGCTCGCGCGCACCGGCCGCACCGACCTGCTCGCCGGTGCCGAGCTGCTCGCCTGTGCAGCGCGCACGGCCAGCCTGGTGTTCGAACCCTGCGCGCGCTTCGAGGCGCTGCGGCGCGATGCCACCGCGGCCCAGCGCGCCTATGCAGATTACCTGCGCGGCGCGCTTCCGCCGCAAGCGTTCGCCTTGCTGCCGGAGCCGCAGCGCGCTGCCGCCACCGGTAATCCCGGCGCCATCGCGGGCATCGCCGATCCGCTGTCGAAACTGGTCGCTGCGGGCGCGCTCCTGCAGGCCGGCAAGGCGGGCCCGGAGGTCATCGGAGAGGCGATCGACACCGCATCGCGCCAGGGCTGGCGCCGCCCGCTCGCGGCCTGGCTCGGTGTGCAGGCACGGCGCGCCGAGCTGGCCGGTCGCACCGAAGAGGCCGCCGCCCTGCGCCGTCGCATCGCGCTCACGCAAGGCGGTTTCGAGTGAGCCGAAGGGCGCCGTGCCCTATACTGCGGGCTCGCGTCGTGCGGCCGCTTTGGGCGGCACCGGCGATGCCGATGTCGTGAATGCCGCACGGGGATGGACCGACCGTTCCGAAGGAGGACGGATGAGCATATTCGACAAGGACGTTCCAGGCCCGCGCCCGCTTCCCACCGGGAAGGCGCCTTCTGGCACCGGCTTCATCAAGCCCAGCACCTTCACGCCGGTACGCGCGGAATCGCCCGCGCTTTCCGTGATGACCGACCTCAAGCAGGTTTCGGCCGCAACGGCCGTTGCGGACGCGAACCTCGCTCAGGCCACGCAAAGGATGATTTCGCGCGGTGTGCGTCTGTTGCTGGTGGTGAATCGCGATGACGAGGTCATCGGCCTCATCACCGCGCGCGACACGCAGGGCGAGCGGCCGATCCAGATCGTCCAGGACCGCGGCGGCAAGTTCGCCGACCTGCTGGTCTCCGACCTGATGTGCCCGCGCGAGAAGATCGACATCATCGACGTCGCCGATGTCCTGCGTGCCACCGTCGGAGATGTCGTCGCCACCCTGATGGCCCTGAAACGCCAGCACGCGCTGGTCAGCGAGCGCGACCCGGTCACGGGTCAGACGAACATCCGCGGGATCTTTTCCGCCACCCAGATCGGCCGCCAACTCGGTGCGCCGATCCAGACCTTCGACGTCACCTCGACCTTCAGCGAAATCGAACGCTTTCTCGCCCGCGATGACGCCTGAGGAGAACGGCAGGGGTCGGTTCCTTCGGTTGCAGTGCACATGCGGGTAGCATGTCCCGCCGTCACACACTATAAAGTAAAGAACTGACCCTATTTTGCGGACTATTTGCTGACTCCGCCGCCCAGCGCCTTGTACAGCGCGATTCCGGCGGAGAGATGCTGGCGGCGCAGCGCCACCAGCGTCTGGTCGGCGGCGAACGCCTCGCGCTGCGCATCCAGCACTTCGAGGTAGTTCGCGATTCCGGCGCGCTGGCGTGCCTCGACCTTGGCGAGGCGCTCGCGCTGCGAGGCGGCGTTCGCCTGCTGCGCCGCGAGTTCCCGGGCGAGATGCGTGCGCGAGGCGAGGGCGTCGGCGACTTCGCGGAAGGCCTGCTGGATCGCCCGCTCGTATTCGGCCACCGCCGTGTCCTTGCGTGCCTCGGCGAGATCGATGTTCGCCTGGGTGCGCCCGCCGTCGAAGAGCGGTGCGCGCAGCACCGGCTGGAACGCCCACGCGTGGCTGCCTGCGCCGAACAGGCCGGAGAGCGCCGCGCTCGCGGTGCCCAGGCTGGCGGTGAGCACGACGCGCGGGAAGAACGCGGCGCGCGCCGCCGCCACGCTCGCGTGCGCCGCGACGAGCCGCTCCTCGGCCGCCATCACGTCGGGGCGCCGCAGCAGGACCTCGGAGGGAAGCCCCGGCGCGAAATCGGCGAGGAGATCCTGCGCGGCGAGCGGCCTGCCGGGCGTGGCGACGGTCTCCATCCCGGTGAGGAGCTGGAGTGCGTTTTCCGCCGCGGTGCGCTGGCGCGCGAGCTCCGCCGCCTGGACACGCGCGGCGGATGCCGCGGCCTCGGCCGCGAGCACGTCGAGCTCCGAAGAGACGCCGGCTTCGCGCCGGCGCGCGACGAGCGTGCGGGTGGCCTCGCGCGCGGCGAGGCTGTGCGCGGCGAGCGCCTCGCGCTCGGCGAGTTCCAGCGTGCCGAGCCAGGTGTCGGCGACCGCGGCGACCAGCCCGATGTGGAAGGCGCGCCGCGCATGTTCGGCCGCCATGAGCTGCGCGCGCGCGGCCTCGTCGAGGCGGGCGACGCGTCCCCAGAAGTCCAGCTCGTAGGCGGTGATCCCGAGACCGACGTCATAGCGGGAGACGTTTCGCGCGCGGGTGGCGAAGCCGAAGCTGCGGTCTCCCGGTACGCGGCTGCGGCTGCCGGAGGCCTGTCCCTCGATCGCCGGGACGCGTTCGGCGCGCGCGAGTCCTGCCGCCGCGCGGGCTTCCTCGACGCGTGCGAGAGCGATGCGCAGGTCGCGATTGTGTTCGAGCGCCGCGGCGACGAGCGAGCGCAGTCGCGGGTCGGTGAAGAACTCGCGCCAGCCGATCGCGTCGGCCTGCCGGGTGCCGCTCGCCGGCTCGGGCCAGACCTGCGGGACGGGCGCCGGCGGACGCTCGTAGGGGCGCGTCTGCGCGCAGGCGGCGAGCGCGGCGGTGAGCAGCAGGACGGCCGCGCTACGCATGGCCGTTCTCCGCGCGCCGTCTGGCCGGAAACAGCTTGCGTACGACGACGAAGAACACCGGCACGAGGAAGATCGCGAGGATGGTGGCGGCGAGCATGCCGCCGATCACCCCGGTGCCCACCGCATGCCGGCTCGCCGCACCCGCACCGGTCGAGAAGGCGAGCGGCGACACGCCGAGGATGAACGCGGCCGAGGTCATCAGGATCGGCCGCAGCCGCAGCCGGCAGGCTTCGAGCGTGGCCTCGGCCAGTTCCATGCCCTGCTCGTGCAGGCGGCGTGCGAACTCGACGATGAGGATGGCATTTTTCGACGACAGTCCGATGATGGCGATGAGACCCACCTTGAAGAACACGTCGTTCGGCAGTCCGCGCAGGCTCACGGCGAGCACCGCGCCGAATACGCCCAGCGGCACCACGAGGATCACCGCCAGCGGCACCGCCCAGCTCTCGTAGAGCGCGGCCAGCGCGAGGAACACCACCAGCAGCGCGAGCGCGAAGAGCAGCGGCGCCTGCGCTCCCGCCAGCCGTTCCTCGAACGAGGTGCCCGACCACTCGAAGCCGAATCCGGGCGGAAGCTTCGCCGCCACCTCTTCCATCGCCTGCATCGCCTCTCCGGTCGAGCGTCCCGGCGCCGGGGCGCCGGCGACCTTCATCGACGAGGTTCCGTTGTAGCGGTCGAGCTTGGGCAGGCCCACGATCCAGCGCGGCCGGGCGATCTCGCCGAGGCTCACCACCTCGCCGCGCAGGTTGCGGACCGGCAGCGCGAGGAGGTCTTCGGGCGTCCTGCGCAGGTCGGCCTGCGCCTGCATCTGCACGCGCAGGATGCGGCCCTGGCGCACGAAGTCGTTCACATAGGCCACGCCGAGCGCCGATTGCAGCGTGTCGTTGAGATCGGCGAGATCGATGGAGAGTGCGCGCGCCTTTTCGCGGTCGATTTCGAGGAACACCTGCGGGCCGGGTTCCTGCCCTTCGGGCCGCACGCCCGCGAGCCGCCTGTCCTGGCCGGCGAGCCCGAGCACGAGGTTGCGCGCCTCGATCAGCCGCTCCGTGCCCTGGTTGCCGCGGTCGAGCAGCCGGAAGTCGAAGCCGCCTACCGCACCCAGTTCGGGAATGGGCGGCGGATTGACGGCGAAGATCATCGCCTCCCTGATGCGCGAGAGCGCCATGTTGGCGCGGCGGATGACGCTGGTGGCGGAATTGTCCGGCGCCTTGCGCTCGTCCCAGTCCTTGAGGCGCACGAAGGTGAGTGCGGCGTTCTGCCCGCGGCCGAAGAAGGAGAAGCCAGCCACGCCGATGACGTGGGCGACCTCCGGCTGCTTCAGGTAGTACTGCTCGACCCGCGAGAGCACCTCCAGGGTGCGCTCCTGGGTGGCGCCGGAGGGCAGTTGCACCATGCTGATGAAATAGCCCTGATCCTCCTCGGGCAGGAAGCTGCCGGGCAGCCGCGAGAACAGCCAGCCGGTGGCCGCGATGATCGCGGCATAGACGAGCAGCCAGCGCCCGCTGCGGCCGAGAATCTTCGCGACCGCGCCGTGATAGCCCTGCCGGGTGGCCCCGAAGGCGCGGTTGAAAGTGCCGAAGAATCCCTTGTCCGGCAGCACCGCCTCGCCGCTCCGGTGCTTGAGCAGCGTGGCGCACATCGCCGGGGTGAGCGAGAGCGCCATCAGCACCGAGAAGGCCATGGTGAGGACGAGGGTCACCGCGAACTGGCGGTAGATCGCGCCCACCGAGCCGCCGAAGAAGAG
This sequence comes from Betaproteobacteria bacterium CG2_30_68_42, assembly GCA_001872285.1. Taxonomy (GTDB): domain Bacteria; phylum Pseudomonadota; class Gammaproteobacteria; order Burkholderiales; family Rhodocyclaceae; genus CG2-30-68-42. Next base: position 47,752 of record MNXU01000018.1, on the reverse strand, counting down.
CATCGGCATGAACACCGCGGCGAGCACCACCGAGATGCCGATGATGGCCGAGAAGATCTGGTCCATCGCCTTGATCGTGGCCTCGCGTGGGGCGAGGCGCTCCTCGCTCATGATGCGCTCCACGTTCTCGACCACCACGATGGCATCATCGACGAGGATGCCGATGGCGAGCACCATGGCGAACAGCGTGAGCACGTTGATCGAGTAGCCGAGCGCGTACAGTCCGGCGGTGGCCCCGGCGAGCGCGACCGGCACGACGATGGTGGGGATGAGCGTCGCGCGGAAGTTTTCGAGGAACAGGTACATCACCAGGAACACCAGCACCATCGCCTCGGCGAGCGTCTTCACCACCTCGGTGATCGAGATCTCGATGAAGCGGGTGGTGTCGTAGGGCGTGTCCCAGGCGATGCCCTCCGGGAAGAAGCGGGCGAGTTCCGCCATCCTGGACTTGAGGGCGCGCGACACATCGAGCGCGTTGGCACCCGGCGCCACCCGCACCGCGATCGCCGCGGTCGGCAGGCCGTCCTTGCGGGCGAAGATGTTGTACTGCTCCGCGCCCAGCTCCACCCGCGCCACGTCGCGCACCAGCACGCGCGAGCCGTCGGGGGTCGCGCGCACGATGACCTCGCCGAATTCCGCGGGCGTGGCCAGCCGCCCGCGGGTGACGATCACGGCGGTGGTCTGCTGGCCCGGCGAGGCCGGCGTCTGTCCCAGCTCTCCGGTGGCCAGCTGCACGTTCTGTGCGCGCAGCGCGCGCAGGACATCCGCGGGCGTGAGCGCGAAGCCGTGCAGCTTCGCCGGATCGAGCCAGATGCGCATGGAATACTCGGCGCCGAACAGCAGCGCCTCGCCCACGCCGGGCACGCGGCGCACCGGATCGAGCACGCTGGCGGCCGCGAAGCTGCCCAGATCGACGGTCTTGAAGCGGTTGTCGGGCGAGTGCAGCGAGATGACCATCAGGTAGTTGCGCTGCGGCTTGGTCACCGTCACGCCGAGCCGGCGCACGTCCTCCGGCAGGCGCGCCTCGATGCGCTTGTAGCGGTTCTGCGCCTCCACCGAGGCGATGTCGACGTTGGTGCCGGGCTCGAAGGTGAGCGTCAGCGTGCCGACCCCGAGCTCCGAGGCGCCTTCCATGTAGAGCAGGTGCTCGATGCCGTTCATCTCCTGCTCGATGAGCTTGATGACGGTGTCCTCGATGACCTGGCTGGAGGCGCCCGGATAGGTCACGTTGAAGGCGACCGAGGGCGGCGCGACCTGGGGGTACTGCGACACCGGGAGCTGCCGCAGCGCGAGCGCGCCGAACAGCACGATGAAGATCGCGATCACCCAGGCGAAGATCGGCCGGTCGATGAAGAAGCGCGCCAGCATGTCACTTGCCCCGGGCGGAGGGCGGCGCGCCGGACGCCGCCCCGGGTGGCTTCGCCGACACGGGCTTGACCACCATGCCGGGCCGGGCCTTCTGGACCCCGCCCACGATCACCGTCTCGCCGCCCTCGAGGCCCGCACCGATGACGAAGTCGGCGCCCGCCATCGCCTGCGTGGTGACCGGCCGCGGGCTGACCTTGCCCTCGCCATCGACGAGCAGCACGAACTGTCCCTGCGGGCCGTTCAGCAGCGCGCGCTGGGGCAGGCGGACGACCCCCTCGGCTGCGGCCACCGGCAGGCGCACCCGTACGAAGCTGCCGGGGAGCAGTTCGCGCCGCGGATTGGGGAATTCCGCCTTCATGGCGACGGCGCCGGTGTTGGGATCCACCGAGAGCTCCGAGAACAGCAGACGCCCGGGGTGCGGATAGAGGCTCCCGTCATCGAGCACGAGTTCCACGCGGGTCGCGCCGCTGCGCTTGAGCGCGCCGCTCGCGATCGCGGATCGCAGGCGGAGCAGGTCGGCGTTGGGCTGGGAGAACAACACCTGGATCGGATCGATACTCTCGATGGTGGCGAGATGGGTCGCCTCGCCGCGGCCGACCAGCGCGCCCTCGGTGACCAGGGCCCGTCCGATGCGACCGTCGATCGGCGCCGGCACCGCGGTGTTGTCCAGGTCCATCTGTACCCGCACGAGCTGCGCCTGCGCCTGTTCGAGCTGGGCACCCGCGAGATCCGCTTCCTGCTGGCTCACCGCCTTCTCCGGCAGCAGGACTTCGAGTCGTTCGAGTTGCGCTCGCCTGACCGCGACCTCGGCCTGCGCCGCCAGCGCCGCGGCCCGATAGGTGCGGTCGTCGAGCTTGAACAGGGTCTGCCCGGCGCGCACCTCGGAGCCCTCGCGGAACAGACGCTTCTCCACGATCGCCTCCACCCGCGCGCGCACCTGGGCGCTCTTCACGGCCTGGAGGCGCCCCGGCAGCTCGCGGGTGAGCTCGGCGGCTCCGCGCTCCACGCGGATCACTTCCACTTCCGGCGGCGACATCGCGCCGGGTCCGGGGCCCTGGGCCTGCGCCCTGGTCGATCGCGCGTCGCAGGCCGTGAGCAGCGCGGCGGCGACGCAGGCGAGGCAGAGGGCGTTTCGGGAGATCGGCATGTCAGTTCCTTTCCGGGGCATAGGCGCGCAGGAAGCAGTCGACCACGCGCGCGCAGCGGCGAGCCTCGCCGGCGCGCTTGGGCGCGAGCCCGAACAGGCGGCGCAGCCGGTCGGTGTCGGCGAGCATCGCGGTCAGCATCTCGGCCGCGAACTGCGGATCGTCGCTGCGCAGTTCTCCAGCCTGCATGGCCGCGGCGAGGTAGGTCGCGAGCCGCTTCCGGGTGGCGGCCGGACCCTCGCGGAAGAACTGCTGCGCGCAGTGCGGAAAACGCGGCGCCTCCGCGACCAGGGTGCGGAAGACCGCGAGGCCCTGCGGCGAGAGCACGCGGGCGCGGTAGGCGGCGGCGAAGCGCAGCAGCGTCTCGCGCACATCGCCCCCGCCCTCGAGGCTGACCAGCACCCGATGCACCGCGAGCGCGACGGCTTCCGAGAACAGCGCCTCCTTGGTCGGGAAATGGTTGTACAGGGTCTGGCGCGCGACGCCGGCGCGCGCGGCGATGCGCGAGACGCTCGCGCGGTAGCCAGACTGCGCGAAGGCGGCGAACGCCGCCTCGACCAGGCGGCTGCGGGTATCGGCGGGTTCGGTCGGCATCGGGCGGAGTATAGTATGGACTGGACTGGACTGGACAGTCCAGTCCATGACGGCCGGATGCGGCGATCGCCCTCCGCACCGTCCTCTGAGACCCCTACGCAAAGGAGCACGCATGAAGCTTTACTATTCGCCGGGCGCCTGTTCGCTGTCGCCCCACATCGTCGCCTGCGAGGCCGGGATCGCGCTGGAGCGGGTGAAGGTCGACCTCAAGACCAAACGCACCGAAAGCGGCGAGGATTTCCGCGCCGTCAATCCCAACGGATACGTGCCGGTGCTGGTGCTCGACGACGGAGCGATCCTGACCGAGGGGCCGGCGATCGTGCAGTGGCTGGCCGACCGCGTCCCCGACAAGGCGCTCGCGCCGGCCTGGGGCAGCCTCGCACGCTACCGGTTGATCGAGTGGCTCAACCACATTTCGACCGAGGTGCACAAGGGTTTCTCGCCGCTCTTCGATCCGCGCACGCCGGATGCGTGGAAGGCCATCGTGGGCGACCGGCTGGCCGAGCGGCTGGGAAACCTCGAAAAGCGCCTGGGAGCGGGACCGTGGCTGATGGGCGAGACCTTCACCGTGGCCGACGCCTACCTCTTCACCGTGCTGTCGTGGGGGAAATGGGTGGACGTGGACCTCGCCCGCTGGCCGGGGCTCGCCGCCTATCACGCACGCGTCGCAGCGCGTCCGGCGGTGCAGCACGCGCTGCGGGAGGAAGGACTCGCGTGATTTGCCGCTAGCGGCTCGCGGCGGCGCGCACGAGCGCCTGCATCGCATCGAGGCCCTGCCCGAACAGGGTCTCGAGCACCGGCGCGGCGAGCGGCAGCGCGAGCAGCAGGGCGCCGAAGCCGACTGCCATCGTGACCGGGAAGCCGACGGCGAACAGGTTGAGCTGGGGGGCCGCGCGGGTGAGCACGCCGAGCGCGATGTTGGTCACGAGCAGCGCGGCGATGAGCGGCAGCGAGAGCAGCACGCCGGCGGTGAAGATCACGGCGGCCCAGCGCACGAGCAGCTCGAAGGCCGGCAGCGGCGCCTGTTCTGGACCGACCGGCAGCAGATCGAAGCTCGCCGAGAGTCCGGCCAGCACCATCAGGTGCCCGTTCAGGGCAAGGAAGATCAGGGCCGCGAGGAGCGCAAGGAACTCGGCGAGCGCGCCGCTCTCCCCCGCGCTTTGCGGATCGAAGAACACCGCGAACGAAAGGCCCATCTGCAATCCGATCAGCTCGCCTGCGACGTCGATCGCTGCAAACACCGCGCGCATGGTCAGCCCCATCGCCACCCCGATCACGATTTGCTGCGCGAGCACGAGCAGCCCTGCGCCGGAGGCCGGAGCGATCGCCGGCGGCGGGGCGAGCGAGGGGATCACCGCGATGCCGATCGCCAGCCCGACCAGTAGCCGGATGCGCCGCGGCACGCCGGCGTTCGCGAACACCGGCGCGGTCGCGGTGAGCGCGAGGATGCGCGCCAGCGGAAAGACGAGCGCCGCGATCCACGCATCCAGTTGGGCGGAGGTGAGCGTCAACATGAAAACGGTTCCGGGTTTCGGGTTTCGAGTTCGGGCGCGAGCCGCCTATGCTTTCACGGGCCACCCGCGCGGCCCACCAATCAACCCGCAACCCGCAACTGGTAGTTACCCGATGAACCCCGGAATCGACTCGAACAACTGCCGCATGTAGTCGGTCATCACGGTGAGCATCCAGGGTCCGGCGACGATCAGCGTGACGAAGATTGCCACCAGCTTGGGCACGAAAGACAACGTCATTTCGTTGATCTGGGTGGCGGCCTGGAAGACGCTGACGACGAGCCCGGTGAGGAGCGCCGCCAGGAACAGCGGTGCCGAGATCAGCAGGGTGATCTCGAGCGCATGACGCCCGAGTGCCACGACCGCGGTTGGGGTCATCGTGTCCTCCGCATGACCGGCTAGCCGAAACTCTGGACGAGGGAGCCGACCAGCAGGTTCCATCCATCGACCAGCACGAAAAGCATGATCTTGAAGGGCAGCGAGACGATGACCGGCGACATCATCACCATGCCCATCGACATCAGCACCGAGGCCACGACCATGTCGATGATGAGGAAGGGGATGAAGACGATGAAGCCGATCTGGAACGCCGTCTTGAGTTCAGAGGTGACGAAGGCCGGGATGACCACCCGCATCGGCAGCGCCTCGGCCTTGTCCGCCTTCGGCGTCTTCGAGACTTTCATGAACAGGGCGAGATCGGCTTCGCGCGTCTGCTTGAGCATGAACGCCTTGAGCGGTGCGGCGCCGCGATCCAGCGCCTGCGAGAAATCGATGCGGTTCTCCGAAAGCGGCAGGTACGCCTCGGCGTAGATTTTTTCCCCGACTGGCGCCATCACGAAGAAGGTCAGGAACAGCGCCAGGCCGACCAGGACCTGGTTGGGCGGCGAGGTCTGGGTGCCGAGCGCGTGGCGCAGCAGCGAGAGCACGATGATGACGCGCGTGAAGCAGGTCATCATCAGCACCACGGCAGGCAGGAAGCTGAGGCTGGTGAGCAGCAGCAGCGTCTGGATCGACACGCTGTAGGTCTGGCCGCCGCCGGGGGCCACGGTGGCGGTGAGCGCGGGCAGAGCCTGTGCCCAGGCCGCGGCGGGCAGTCCCGCAGCCAGCAGCCCCGCCGACGACAGGCGGCGCAGGTCAGCGCCCGCCACGGTTCCTCTCCGTGATCCGGCCGAGCCAGGCGGCGAAGTCCGAGCCCGGCGCGGGGCCGGTCTCGGGCGTGTTCTGCGCGAGCCGCGGCAGACTGTGCAACGCGCTCACCCGCCCGGGGGCCACCCCGAGCACCAGCCAGGTCTCGCCGATCTCGACCAGCACCACGCGCTCGCGCGGCCCCAGCGCGGTCGCGCCGACGATGCGAAGCGCACCGGCGGCCGCGCGGCGCGGCGCGGCGAGCCGCCTGAGCACGAACAGCGCGCCGGCGAGCAGCGCCAGCACCAGGGCGAGCCCGAGGGCCACTTGCAGCAAGCTGGTACCGATCTGCGTCGCGGCCGGCTGCGCGGCGAGCGCAGCGAGCGGAGCGACGGCGGTGGCGCCCGCGGGGAGAAGGCGGAAGTGGCTTCGGAGTATTTCAGGCAGGCATCGATTCACGATGCCGGCAGGATAGCGCCGCGGTCTCCGGCGGATGCCGGAAATAGGCGGGCGGGAAGGCGTCTGTTCGGTGCTTCGTCGACCGGATGCGCGGCAGATCGGAGTTCGTCAGCGGTTCAACTTCTTCATCCGCTCGGAGGGCGTGACGATGTCGGTGAGCCGGATACCGAATTTCTCGTTCACCACGACCACCTCTCCCTGGGCGATGAGGGTGCCATTGACGAGCACGTCGAGCGCTTCGCCGGCGGCCGCGTTCAGCTCCACCACCGAGCCGTGGGCGAGCTGGAGCAGGTCGCGGATCGCGATCCGGGTGCGTCCCAGCTCGACCGAGATCTGCACCGGGATGTCGAGGATCAGGTCGAAGTCCTGGAGATGTTCGGCCTTGGGCGAATCGTCCGCGAACTGCGGAAAGATCCGGGCCGGCTGCGCCTGCGCTTCGACTGCGGGCGCCGTCTCGGCCGCGGCTCCCTGTTCGGTCATCGCGGCGCTCCAGTCATCCTCGCCGACGGGTTCCTGCAGCAGTTCCGTTTCGCTCATCCTGTCCTCCTCGTGCACGTCGTCACGCCTCCTTCTGCGAGGCCGGCGCGCCTGCGCTCTCGGCGACGAAGCGCTCCAGCTTCAACGCATAACTACCGCCCTGCACTCCGTAGCGGCACTCGGCCAGCGGAACCTTGTCGACCTCCGCCACAACGGTCTCCGGGATGTCGATCGGAACCACGTCGCCGGCCTTGAGGCCGAGGATCCCGCGCAGCGTGATCTCGCCGCGGCCGAGCGTGACTGCGATCTCGATCTCGGCTTCGCGCAACTGTCCGGCCAGCAGGTTGAACCAGCGGCTGTCCGCGACCGACGGATCGCCCTGCAGCGGCCGCTCGAGCAGCGGCCGGAGCGGCCCGATCATCGTATAGGGAACGCACAGGTGCATTTCGGCGGCGGCGGCGCCGAACTCGATCGAAAAGGTCGAAGTCACCACCATCTCGTTTGGGCTGGCGATGGCCGCGAACTGGCTGTTGATCTCGGAGCGCACATACTCGAACCGGATCTCGAATATGCGTTTCCAGGCCTTCTCGTACTGCGCGCAGATGACGCTGACGAGGGCGCGGATGATGCGGCTCTCGGTCGGCGTGAAGTCGCGTCCCTCGACCCGGGTGTGGAAGCGGCCGTCCCCTCCGAACATGTTGTCGACGACCAGAAACACCAGGTTCGGGTCGAGGATCACCAGGGCCGTGCCGCGCAGCGGCTTGATGCGCACCAGGTTCAGGGAGGCGGGTTGCGCCAGATTGCGGATGAATTCGCCGTAGGTCTGCACCCGGCTCGGGGTGATCGAGGTCTCGGTGTTCCGGTGCAGGAAATTGAACAGGCCGATGCGCAGGTTGCGTGCGAAGCGCTCGTGGATCAGCTCCAGCGTCGGCAGGCGCCCGCTGACGATCCGCTCCTCGGTGGCGAGGTCGTAGGTGCGCACTGCGACGGCCGGCTCCAGCGGCTCGATCGCCTCGTCCGGCTCCCCGGTGACGCCCTGGAGCAGTGCGTCGACCTCGTCCTGCGAGAGAAATTCCTGCGTCATTGCGTGCCGCTACTGGATGATGAACGAGGTGAAGAGCACGCTCTGCACCGGCGCTTCGGGCGCGGGCGCCTTCGCGGCACCGTCCTCGGGCGTCTGGCCGGCGATGGCACCGGCGCTGTGCTGCGGCTTTCCGCTCGCCCCCGACAGGATGCGGTTCGCCTCCGTGCGCACCTCGCCGGCGAGCTTCTCGCGGCCCGCCGGCGTTCCGAGGTCTGCCGCCTTCTTGCCGGAAAGCAGCAGCAGCATGCGGTGGCGCAATTCGGGCATGAACTGCCTGAGCGTGTCCGAGGTCGCGTTGTCGGCCACGCGCAGCACGGCCACGACCTGGAGGTACTGGTCGGCGGCCCCGTCTGGCTGCAGGTTGACCGTGAACGGCTCCAGGTTCACGAACACCGGCGGTGCCGCAGGTTTCACCTTCTCCTGTTGCGCGTGCCCGGCGCCGCTGCGGTGCAGGTAGAACCATGCGCCCGCACCGCCTCCGCCGAGCGCGAGCCCGACGGCCGCGATGAGGATCAATTTCTTCCTGCTTCCGCCCTTGCCCTTGGCGCCGGCTTCGGCTGCCGGTTGCGCCGCGGGCACCGCTTTCACCGCTGCCTTGGCCATCTTGTGCTCCTGTGTGACTGCCATTGTCCGATCGGAAGTCGTTTGCCCTGACGCTCAGAAAGAGGCGATTCCTTCCGCATTTCGCACTTTCACGCGAAGGTATCGACAAGGCCGTGCAGCGTGCGCACCCGGCGCAGCGCGGGTGCCGTGTCGATGGCATCGGCGCGCGCGCGCGGCCGGCGGTCGTCGGACGCATCTTCGCGCGCCGAGCCGGCATGGACGTCCGCCTGGCCGAGTGCGATGCCGGCCTGCGCCAGCGCTTCGCGCAGCCGCGGCAGGGCCTGCTCGATCGCATCGCGCACCTCGCGGGCGGGCGAGACGAAGACCGCCGAGGCGGTGTCGCCAGTGAGGCTCAGGCTGATTTCGACGCGGCCCAGATGCGGAGGATTGAGGACGAAATCTGCGCGGCCGGTGTCGCGGCCGATCATCCAGACGACGCGTTCCGCCAGCGCTGCCCCCCACTGTGGGGAGCCGAGCGGCGCGGCGATCTGCGCCGGGGTCGGCGCGTTCGCGGCCGGCGGAGCGTGAGCCGCGACTGCGGGCGCGGCGCCCGGCTGCGCCGGCGCGGACGGCTCGGCCTGGGACACGCGGGAGGCTTTCTCCGCCACTGCGAGGAGTGCATCGGGTGTCGCAGGTGAGGGGGATACGGCCGGCGCCTGCGCGGTGGGCTTATCTGCGGCAGCCTCCGGGTTCGCGGCGATCGGCAGCGAAACGGTTTGCGCTGCGGCGCGGGGTTGGTGCGCGCCGGCCGCTGGCATGACTGCCTCCCCTACGCCCGGTTCCGCCGTGCCTGCCACGGGCTGCGCCGCTGCCGGCGCGGCGAGCAGCGCGACCAGCAATCCGTCGACGTCCACCGGCGCATCCGCGCCTGCGATGCCATCGACATCTGCCGCGGCGCCCTTCGCGCCGTCCTCCGCCTCGAGCGCCACGGCGGGCGCGAGTTGGCCCTGGAGCAGGGCGGCGAAGGCTTCCGCGCCCGCAGCCGGCGTGTCGCCGCCCGCAGGCGTGGCCGCCTGCGCATCGGGGACTGCGGTGCTCATCTGGATCGGAAGGTCGGGCATCGGTGTCAGGCTTGCGCCGGGCCGGCGATGCGCGCCGCTGGCGGCGTCATGGGCGGCTCGAGTGGAAACGGTTCATCGAGAGTTCGTCGCTGCGCTTCTGCTCGCGCCGGTCCTCGGCGCGCTCCTCGCTGCTCCGGTGACGTTCGGAGAGCGTGTCGAAGGCGCGGGTCCGTCCGCGCCGTTCGAGCCATGTCTTCTGCCCGTCGGCCGACTGTCGTTTCGATGCATCCAGCGCCTGCCGCTGCTGCGCAATCGCGCCGTCGAGCTGCCCCAGGAAGGCCTGGAAGTTGCGCCACCGACCGGGCGAAATCCCGTTGCGTGCGGCCTCGGTCAATCGCGTCTGGTATTCGTCGCGGTAGCGCTCGAGCATCCCCAGCGTACGGCTGCTCGCCTGCTCGTTCGCCAGGAGCTTTGCGAGCGCGCGCGCGGCCTCGTCGAGCCGCAGGCGCGACAGATCGAGCACGGTCTGGAACGGAAACGAGCGCGGCATTCCGGTTTCCCTGCGCCATTAACGGCGCCGCCGGGACGGGCTTGAGGCGGGCGCGGCGTTCATGTCCTCACAGCGGCCGGTCGAAGAGCTGGTGGAGCTTGCGCACCGCTTCGTCGAAATCCTCGCGCTCGCCCATCGGCTGCTGGAGGAACTGCTCGATGCGCGGCTGGAAGCTCACGGCACGGTCGAGGTCGGCGTCGGAACCGGGCGAATAGGCGCCGACGCTGATCAGGTCGCGGGAGCGCTGGTAGCGCGAGTACAGGTGCTTCAGTTCGCGCACCAGCTCGAAATGGGTCGGCTTGATCAGCGCGACCATGGCACGCGAGATCGAGGCCTCGATGTCGATCGCGGGATAGTGGCCCTGATCGGAGAGCGCCCGCGAGAGCACGATATGGCCGTCGAGGATGGCGCGCGCGGAGTCGGCGATCGGGTCCTGCTGGTCGTCGCCCTCGGTCAGTACGGTGTAGAAGGCGGTGATCGAGCCGCCGCCCTCGGCGCCGTTGCCCGCGCGCTCCACGAGCTGCGGCAGGCGCGCGAACACCGAGGGCGGGTAGCCGCGCGTGACCGGTGGCTCGCCGATCGCCAGCGCGATCTCGCGCTGCGCCATCGCGAAGCGCGTGAGCGAATCCATGATCAGGAGCACGTGGCGGCCTTCGTCGCGAAAGTGCTCGGCGACCGCGGTGGCATAGGCCGCGCCCTGCAGGCGCATGAGCGGGCTGGTGTCGGCCGGGGCCGCGACCACCACCGAACGGGCGAGCCCCTCGGGGCCGAGGATGTTCTCGATGAACTCCTTGACCTCGCGCCCGCGTTCGCCGATCAGCCCGACCACGATCACCTCGGCCGCGGTGTAGCGCGCCATCATGCCTAGCAGCACACTCTTGCCGACGCCCGAACCGGCGAACAGGCCGAGGCGCTGGCCGCGGCCGACCGTGAGCAGGGCGTTGATCGCGCGGATGCCGACATCGAGCGAATGCACGATCGGGGCGCGCGCGAGCGGATTGGCCGGACGCGAGTGCAGGGGCCGCTGCTCCAGCGTGTCGATCGCGCCCAGCGCATCGAGCGCGCGTCCGTTGCTGTCGACGACCCGGCCGAGCAGGGCGTCGCCGACCGGCACCTGCTTGGCGCGATCGCTGGCGCGCCGGCGCGGCTCCGCGCGCTCTCCGGCGACCGGCGGCTGGACCACCGGCTCGACCGGAAACACCTCGGCGCCGGGGGCGAGCCCATAGACATCGCCGGAGGGCATCATGAACAGCTTGTCGCCGGAGAATCCGACCACTTCGGCCTCGAGCGGCGCACCGCCGCCGGGAATCGCGATGCGGGCGCCGCTGCCCAGGCTGAGCTTGAGCCCGGTGGCTTCCATCACCAGGCCGTTGATGCGCGTCAGTCGTCCGCTGATCTGGAACGGGGTCGCGGTCGCGGCCAGCCGGCGGCAGTCATGAAGCAGGCCGTACCACTTCGCGGTGTGGGACGAGCCCGGTGCCGCGCCCTCGGCCGCGGGCAGTTCAGCGCTCGGGGTCATCGGACTGCGTCGCGACGCCCGCCGGCGCTTCGGATTCGCACCACGGCCGAGCGTGGCCGATCGACTCCAGCACGCGCCGCCAGCGCGTCTCCAGGCTCGCGTCGATCTGGCTCCCGGCCGACTCCAGCCGGCAGCCTCCGCGCGCCACTCGCTCGTCTTCGAACACCCGGTGCCCTGCATGGGCGAGCGCCTCGCCGAGATGGGCACGCACGAGGGCGTCATCCTCCGGGTTGAGGTAGATCGCGGCCTGCTGGTGGGGGAGTTGCGCGAGCGCCTCATGAACGACCGCGAGGATCGCGTCGGGCTGCACGCGCAGGGATTCGCGCACGACCTGGTGCGCGAGTTCCAGTGCCAGCGCGAGGAGCTCGTCGGCGACCTGCTGGTCGAGCGCGGCGAACGCCTGGTCGAGATTCTCCACCAGCGTGTGGATGCGCATCGCTTCCACACGCGCGCGCGCCGTGCCTTCCTCGTAGCCCGCGTCGTAGCCCTGCTTGTGCGCCTGTGCGCGGATCTCCTCGATCTCGTCCGCGGTCGGCAGCCGGATCGCGGGCTGCGCCCTGCGGCTGCGCGTGGCGGCTGCGCTCGCTCCTGCGGCGGCCGCAGGTGCCTCGGCGGCGAAGCTCGCCGCTTCCCAGCGCTCCCAGGCGGAGCGTTTATCGCCCGCGATGACACCGGCGCGGTGCTCAGACGAAGCCATCGTCTCCGCCCGAGCCGAGCATGAGCTGGCCCTCGTCCGCGAGCTTGCGTGCCACCTTCAGGATCTCCTTCTGCTCGCGCTCCACCTCGGACAGGCGCACCGGGCCCTTGGCTTCGAGGTCCTCCTTGAGCATGTCGCCCGCACGCTGGGACATGTTCTTGAAGATCTTCTCGCGCAGCGCTTCGGAGGCGCCCTTGAGGGCCAGGATGAGCGATTCGGACTGGACTTCGCGCAGCAGGAGCTGGATGCCGCGGTCGTCGATGTCGATCAGGTTCTCGAACACGAACATCTCGTCGAGCAGCTTCTGCGCGAGCTCGGGATCGTACTCGCGCACGGCATCCACGATCGCGGTCTGCTGTGCCGCCCCGACGAAATTGAGGATGTCGGCGGCGCTTCGCACGCCGCCGAGCGCCGTCTTGCGCGCGCTCTGCGGGCCCGACAGCAGGCGGGCGAGGGCCTCGTTGAGCTCGTGCAGCGCCTCGGGCTGCACCGCGTCGAGGGTGGCGATGCGCAGCAGCACGTCGCTGCGCAGGCGCTCGGGCAGCAGTTTGACGATGGCGCCCGCGTGATCCGGTTCGAGGTGGGCGAGGATCGCCGAGACGATCTGCGGATGCTCGTCCTTGACGAGATCGGCGACGCTCGCGGCGTCCATCCACTTGAGACTTTCGATGCCCGCGATGTCGCCCGCCTGCGCGATGTGCGACAGCAGGTGTCCGGCGCGGTCCTCTCCGAGGGCCTTGACCAGCAGGGTGCGCACCGTCTGCTCGTCTGCGCTCAGGGGCGCATCCTCGCCGGTGACGGAGGTGAATTCGTCGAGCACCTCTTCGACCTGCTCGTGCGGCACGCTCTTGAGCGCGGCCATGGCCTCGCCGAGCTTCTGCACCTCGCGCGGGCCGAGATGGCGCAGAACCGCCGCCGCGTCGTCCTCGCCCAGGGAGAGCAGGAGGGTCGCGCCCTTCTGCAGCCCCTCAGCGTTTGCCGCGCTCATTGCCGTCCGCCCATTCCTTGATGACGTTCGCGACCAGCTTCGGGTTCTGGCGCGCCAGTTCGCGCGCGTTCGCGAGCTTCTGATCGTAGGCCAGCGCCGCCGCGCTCGCCTGCCCCGCGAGTTCGATCCGGCCCTGCGTGTCCTCCGGCTCGCGGGCAGCGCGCTCGGTGAGCGAGCGCATGACCGGACGCACCACGGCGAGGAACAGCCACAGCACGAGGGCGCCGGCGAGCAGTGCGCGCCCGACGTCCGCCGCCAGCCCCAGGACGCGCGGGTTCTCCCACAGCGCAACTTCGGGGATGGCCTCGGTGTCGGCGGCGCTGAACGGGCTGTTCGCGACGTTCAGCGTGTCGCCACGCTCCTTGCTGTAGCCCATCGCCTCCTTGACCAGATCCTGGATCTGCTTGAGCTCGGCCTCGCTGTACGGCTTCATCACCGGCTTGCCGTCCTTGCCGGCGGCCTTCCGGTGATTCACGACCACCGCCACCGACAGGCGCTTGACCACACCGGCTGCCTGCCGCGTGTGGCGGATGGTCTTGTCGAGCTCGTAGTTGATGGTGGCATCGCGCCTGCCGTAGAGGGCGGCGGTGGCGGCAACGCTCGCCGCGGCGCCTGCCGCCGGCGCGTTGATCGGAGCCGTGGCCGTGGCCGGCGGCTGGTTGGTGAGCGCACCGGGCACGCCGGCGGCCGGCTGCTCGCGGCTGCTGTTCTCGATCGTCTGCTGGCTGCGCACCGCGGGCTCGGCGCTGCCCTGGTTCGGCCGGTAGCTCTCGGCGGTCTGCTCGTTGAAGGAGAAATCGACATCCGCGCTCACGCGTGCGCGCAGATTGGCCGGACCGGTGATCGGGGTGAGGATGTCCTCGATCCGTTTGACATAGGAGCGCTCGATCTCCTGGACGTACTTGAGCTGGCCCGGATCGAGGCCGGCGCTGCGCTGCGCGTCGGCGGACGAGTTGAGCAGGTTGCCGTTCTGATCGATCACCGAGACCGCGGTGGCGGTCAGGTGCGGCACGCTGGCCGCGACCAGATGGACGACGCCGGCGACCTGCTGGGCTTCGAGGGATCGGCCGGCGCGAAGATTGACGAGCACCGAAGCCGAGGGCTGCTGCTCGTCGCGCAGGAAGCCGCTCGCCTTGGGAATGGCGAGATGCACGCGCGCGCCCTGCACCGCCGCGAGCGACTGGATCGAGCGCGCGAGTTCGCCTTCGAGGCCGCGCTGGTAGTTGAGCTGCTCCTGGAACTGGGAGACGCCCAGCTTCTGGGTGTCCATCAGCTCGAAGCCGACCGCCCCTCCCCTGGGCAGTCCCTGGGACGCGAGCCGCAGTCGCGCGTCATGAACCTGGTCGGAGGGCACCAGGATCGCACTGCCGCCTTCCGAGTACCGGTAGGGGACGTTCTGTTGCTGCAGGGCGGCGACGATCGCGCCGCCATCCTTGTCCGAGATGTTGGAGAACAGCACCGCGTAGCTCGGCGCGCGCGCCCACAGCCAGGCGCCTGAGACGAGCGCGATGGCCAGTGCCAGCGCGGCCAGCGCAGCCATCTTCTGGCGCGGGGGTAGCTGCACGAAGCCCCGCAGGAGGGGCAGGGGCAGGGCGGTGGGTTCGGCCATGGCGAATGCGTTCGCGGTTGTCGGGAATGCCGCGGATTGTCCGCTGCGCCCGGGCCGCCGGGTTCGCCGAATAGCGGGGCAAACCCGCGCCTTTTCGACTGCTGTCTGCGGGCTCGCGGCGCTAAGCTGCGCATGCGATGGAAACGACCGGAATCTCCCGGATGCTGGCGCAACTGCGCGCCGTGGCCGAGGCCGCAGGCGCGACCCCGGCTGGCGGCGCGGCGGCGGGCGCGGTCGACTTCGCCCAGGTGCTCAAGGGCGCGCTGGACGAAGTCAATCGAACGCAGGTCGGCGCCCAGCGGACGGCGCGGGATTTCAGCGCCGGCGCCCCCCAGGTCAGCCTGCAGGACGTGATGATCAACCTGCAGAAGGCGAACCTGTCGTTCCAGCAGATCGTTCAGGTGCGCAACCGGCTCGTCTCCGCGTACCAGGAAATCATGAACATGCCGCTGTGAAAGACGGTTGCGGGTTCCGGGTTTCGGGTTCCGCGCGCCCGAACGCGCCGTGATCCGGGATATGCCGTTCGAATCCCCGGAACCGGCATCGCACGTCTGCGCGCTCGGGCATCCGGAATCCGCCAGCGACAGGAACGCCGGCGCCGCGCGGGCGGTCGCTTTCGACGGCCGCTTCGGGCGCGTCGCGTAAATCACCGCTTCCGTACGCCCCCCCTCAAGGCCCGCCATGTCGCAAGCACAGCGTATCGACGTCCTCATCCCGACCTACAACCACGGTCATTTCCTCGACCAGTGCCTGAGCGCCGTCATCGCCCAGACACGCGGCGACTTCTCGGTACTGGTGATCGACAACGCGTCGTCGGACGACACCCCGGCGATCGTGGCCCGCTGGCAGAAGCGCGATGCGCGGGTGCGCTACCTGCGCAACGACATCAATCTCGGCCACGTCGAGAACATGAAGAAGGCTTACCGCCTGACCTCGGCCGAATACGTCGTGGTGCTGCCGGCCGACGATCTGTGGCAACCGACCTTTCTCGAACAGACCGCCGGTGCGCTCGATGCGCACCCGGAATGCGCCTATGCCTACACCGGATGGCGCAATTTCTTCGACATGCCCGATGGCGGCAGCGGCGTGCCGCCTGGGACGGAAAGCGACGCCTGGATTCCGCACTGCGCCAGCGGCGTGGTCGAGGACATGACCTGGCTCGTCGTCGGAAACTGGATCCCCCTGTCCTTCGGTGTCTTCCGCCGCGCCGTCTGCGACCGCCTCGGCGGCCTCTTCCCGGAGCATCTGGGGCACATCGCCGATCTCCTGCTGTGGATGCGGCTTTCGGCGCTGGGCAAGTCCTGTTTCGTCAAGGAGCCGCTCGGCAAGATCCGCCATCACGGCAAGAACACGACGCACGACCTGGTGGCCAGCGGGCGCAGCGCCTTCGAGCACATCCACGTGCTCGACCTCGTCTATCAGTCCGACCTGTGGTCGCACCCCATCCGCCTCCTTGCCAAGTGCTGCCAGATCCGCCTGATGACCGGAATGTCGCTGTACGACACCGCCACCCGGTTCGGCAACGAGAAAACGCCGGCGATGATTCGCGATTACCTGGAGCGTCATCGCAGCGACTTCTACGTTGCCGTGGCGCGCTGCATCATCGGCTACCTCGGCACCGGCACCGGCGTCGGCACGAACGAGGAAGCGATCAGGCTGCTCGATGCCGCCCTCGAGCTTAGCCCGGGCCACGCCGAGGCAACGGCCTTGCTGCACTCGACGCAAACGCTGGAGAGCGCCCCTTACCCGACCTGGATCCGCAACCACGCGCTGACCGAAATCGATGCCGAGGTCTTCGCCGAGCGGATGATGTTGCGCTGGCGGGAGAAGCCGGTATTCCACCTGCTGATGTGGGTGGAGCCGCAGCAACGGGCGCTGCTGGCCGATACCATCGACGCCCTGAGCCGATCCTTCTACCGCGACTGGCGGCTGACCGTGATCGCGCCCTTCGCATGCCTCGATCCGGTGTTGGGCGAGATTCCCGTTCTCAGGTGGATCGAGGCGGACCCCGATTCCGCGCTCGGGGCGCTCAACCAGGCGGTCGCCGACGGTGACGGCGACTGGTTCGCCCTGATCCCGCCCGGCCTGCGCATCGAGCCGCACACCCTGTTGCGCTTCGGCGATTACATCGACCTGCATCCCGAGTGGCGCCTCATCTATTGCGACGACGACAGCATCACGGAAGACGGCGAACGCATCGACCCGCGCTTCAAGCCGGACTTCAACCTCGACATGCTGCGCTCGACCGACTACATCGGGCCGGCGTTCGTCTGCCGCGCCGCGCTGGCCGCCGCGGGCGGCAGCGCTTTCCTGATACCTGGCGCGGAAGGGCACGATCTGGCACTGCGCATCCTCGACGCGCACGGCGAGGCGGCCTTCGGCCATATCGCCGATGTGCTGATGCACCGGCCCGAGGCCATCCGCCCGGGCGCCGATGACGCGCATCGGATGGCGATCGTCATGCACCTGGAACGGCGCGGCGTGGCCGGCAAGGTGTTGGCCGGCTACCTGCCGGGCACGTTCCACATCGAGTACGCGCACCCGAGCCCGGCCGCGGTGACCATCGTCATTCCCAACAAGGACGCGCTCGAATTCCTCGAGCCCTGCCTGAACAGCCTGCTCGAAAAGACCGATTACCGCCGCTATGACGTGATCATCGTCGATAACCAGAGCAGCGATCCCGACCTGTTCGATTACTACGAGAGGATCGTCGCCCGTCATCCGGACAAGGTGCGCATCCTCGATTACCCGCACCCCTTCAACTATTCGGCGATGTGCAACCTGGCCGCAGCGCAGGCCGGTGGCGACTACGTGCTGTTCCTCAACAACGACACGCAGATCGTGCACCCGCAGTGGCTGGCGCGAATGATGTCGCACGCCCAGCGGCCGGAGGTCGGCGTGGTCGGCGCGCGCCTGTGCTATCCCGAGACCGGCAAGATCCAGCATGCCGGAGTGGTGCTCGGCCTCGGCGGGATCGCCGACCATCCGTTCATCGGCCGATGCGGCCTCGCCGATCCGGCTTATCTGAACCGTGCGCTGCTCGAGCAGGATTACTCCGCCGTCACCGGCGCCTGCCAGCTCGTGCGAAAGTCCCTGTACCGCGAGGTGGGCGGCCTGGATGCCGAGGAACTGCCGATCGGCTACAGCGACATCGATCTGTGCCTGAAAGTGATGGCAGCCGGCTACAAGGTCGTATGGACGCCCTTTGCCACCCTGGTCCACCACGGTTCGGTGTCGCAGAAGAGCGATGCCGCCGATCCGGAACGGGAGGCGGCCAGACGCGCCCGCTTCGTCAAGGAACGGGAAACCATGCTCGGCCGCTGGTTGCCGATCCTGTCGCACGATCCGGCCTACAACCCCAATCTGTCGCTGATCCACCGCGACATGCGCGTCGAGCAGGACATGCCGATCAACTGGGACGCCAATTTCGGCGACCGCAAGCGCATTCTCGGCCTGCCGCTGCTCGGCGCCAGCGGCCAATACCGGATGGTCCAGCCTTTCTGCGCGCTCTCGCACGCCGGCAAGGCACACTGCGAATTCGTCCGCTTTCCCCAGGGACACGCCCGGCCGATCACGGTCACCGAGATGGCACGTCTGGCGCCGGACGCTTTCGTCGTCCATGCCGCCATATCGGATGCCGAAATCGCCGCACTGGAGACCTACCGGCGCCATCTGCCGGGCATGAGGCGGCTGTTCATGCTCGATGATCTGGTCACCGCCCTGCCCGAGAAGAGTTCGGTCTACAGGAACTTCGTGCGTACCTTCCGCGCCGCCCGGGCCCGGCTGCGCAAAGCGCTGGAATTGTCCGACCGGCTGATCGTGTCCACCGAACCGCTGGCCGATACCTGCAGGGACCTGATCGACGACATCCGGGTCGTCCCCAACCGTCTGATGCGCGACCCCTGGACCAGGCTGGTGTCGCTACGCGGGCAGGGCAGGAAACCGCGCGTCGGCTGGGCTGGCGCGAATCAGCACCAGGGCGATCTGGCACTGATCGAGACGGTGGTCGAGGCGCTCAAGGACGAGGTGGAGTGGGTATTCATGGGCATGTACCCGGAAAGGAGCCGCGCCTGCGTGGCCGAAGTCCATCCTCCCGTCGGCATCGACAAGTACCCCGCCAAGCTGGCGAGCCTGAACCTCGACCTCGCCATCGCGCCGCTGGAGATCAATGCGTTCAACGAGGCGAAGAGCAACCTGCGTCTGCTCGAGTACGGCATCCTCGGCTGGCCGGTCGTGTGTACCGACATTTCTCCCTATCGCAGCCACGACACGCCGGTCACCCGCGTCCCCAACGAGCCGGAGGCATGGATTGCCGCCATCCGGCAGAAACTTGCGGATCCGGTCGTTGCCGCGCAGGAAGGCCAGCGGCTGAAGCAGTGGGTTGTCGACAACTTCATCCTGGAAGACCATCTGGACGAGTGGGTGCGAGCGTTGCTCGACTAGCATCGGAGGACAGAAAGAACCTGGAACCTGAACCCAGGCGTTTCATCCGAGCCCGCTCTGCCGCGCTTTCCGGTTGCGCTCGGTTTCGAGGATGTAGCGCTCGATCTGCGACACCGCTTTTGCGGAGGTCTCGACGAACTGGCATCCATAGCGCTGCATCCGGACCGCGTTGCGCAGGCTGACCGCGAACGCGTTGCGCACCGCCAGCGAAGCCCGAATCGAAGCGGCCCGCGGCAGGTCGATCCGGCAATCCTCGAAGCGTTCGCCGACGGCCAGCGTCACTGTGCCCGGAGCGGCGATGATGGCCAGCCCTCCGGCGGACAGATCGAGGATGTGCAGCCGGACCTGCCGCGCGTCGCCCGGGGTGTGGATCGTGCAGGTCAGCGGATCGGCCACCGGCGCGGTTAGGCGGTAGTACTCGCGGCGCTGCAGCCGCAGCAGTTGCTCCGGCACCGGCACCACGAACGCGGGCTTGCCCCCGTGTTCGAGCGGACGCGGCGCGGCGGTGGCGAACTGGATCCGGATGCCTGCGTGGCTGGTCACGAATGTGAGCCGGGCGGCGGCCAGCGCGCGTGCATTGACCTCCCGGCTCGCGCTGCAATCCACGATCAGCGCGCCGGCGTCCAGGGCCAGCAGACTGGTGAGCAGGAAGTCGTCACCCCGGTCGAAGTACGCCGTCATCATATCGCGGCCTTCGATCAGGGTGCGGAGCACCTCGCGGATTTCGATCCTGTGCGTGAGCAGGTAGCGGCTCTGGTCCTGGCCCTGCACGAGCTCGACGCGGGCAGGCGCCTCCTCGGGCGCGGTCACGATGCCTGAACCTGCGACGCGCCGTCCGCTTCCGGTCCCTGTTCGATGCGGTACAGCCAGGCGAGCAGCTCGGCGACCGCGAGGTAGAGTTCTGGCGGGATGCGGGCGTCGACATCGACCTGCATGAGCAGCGACACCAGCTCGGGGGATTCGTGCACGTAGATGCCGTGGGCACGGGCGCGCTCGATGATCTCCTCGGCGATCAGGCCGCGCCCCTTGGCGACCACGCGCGGCGCCGCATCTCCGGCGCCATAGGCGAGCGCAACCGCGTCGCGGCGCAGGTCGTTCATGGCGTGACGCTCACGGCCCCGAGCGCGAGCCCGTCCGCCGCCAGCGCGCGCCCGAGGGCGGGCTGCGAAGCGCGCAGCAGGGCGCGCGCATCCGGCGTGGCGGCCTCGATGCCGAGCTCGATGCGCGCTCCGGCGAGCGCGAGCCGGGCCCGGATTTCTCCCAGATGCGGCAGGACCAGTCGCAGCGTGGTGACCCAGCGGCGCGAGGCGGCCTCCGGTCCTCCTTCGGCCATCCGCTCGTCGGGCTGCTCTTCGATTTCCCATTGCACGCTCTGGCCGGGCCACAGCGCGCCCTGCCAGACTAGGCGGTGGGTCGCGAGCGCTTCGAGCTGGCTGCGCACCAGAGGCGCGAGTTCTTCCGGGATCCGTGCTCCCGCGGCGCCTTCGGGCGGCTGCGGCGCGGCGGCCGCGGGCAATCGCGCGCCCTGCGGTTCGGCGAGCAGGCTCTCGGTCGGGCGGGTACCGGACAGCCACTCGGCCTGATGCGACTCGTAGAACAGGCCGCTCTCCGAAATCGCCCGGCGCAGTAGCGGCGCGGCCGCGGCTGCGAGCGCGGGCGCCGCGGGCAGCATCGGCTCGCCGCGCGCCAGAGGGACGGGCCGGAACTCGCCCGCGGCGAGTTCCCCGATGATGCGTGCGGCATGGCTCAGGGTGGCATCGGGCGGGGAAGAGAGGGTGGCGTCCGCGCGCCGGGCCACGATCGCCCGGGGGGTGCGCTCGATCACTACGAGTTCGAGGAGCTCGCCGGCCTGTGCCGGATGGGCGAGGCTCAGGGTCACGTTTCGGTTGGCGACCAGAGCCTTGAAGCTTCCATCGCCGAGCGCGGCTTCGATGCGCGCGGAGAAGCGCTCTCCGGGCAAGAACTCCGGCAGCTCGGATACGATTCCGCGTGCGGGTGCAAGCGGCTGCACCGCGGATTCGGCGAGGACCTTGAGGCGCGCGGCGAGATCGCTCGGTGGCATGATCGGGCGGCTGCGCGGGCCGCGGGAAATCAGCCGCGCAGCCCTGGGCCGTAGGCCCGGCGCAGATCGCGCCCGCGGGCGCCGGCCGCAAGGAAAGCGCGCACGTGCTCCATCCATGGCGCCGTGTGCCGGCGCACCTCGGCGTCGTTGTCGAGGATGAGGCGGATGAGATTCGCCTTGCGCGTGCGCTGCGCCGCGTCGAGCGCGGGAGGCGGGACCGAGGCGAGGGCGTCGCGCAGCCCGGCGACCCGCGCTTCGAGACGGGCGAGTTCGTCCCAGCGCTCGCCGCGGGCGGCCTCGGCCATCGCGGCCGCGAGCGCGCTCATTTCTTCGTAGGGGCGCAGCAGATCCATGTCAGCGCGTTGCCTTTCGTCCGGCGGCGGGCGCCGGCCCGGTGTCGATCGCTTCCCAGCCTTCCTTGAGCTCGACCAGCAGTGAGCGTACCTCGTCGAGCGTGACCTGGCTGTCGTGCAGGTTGGCATAGATCAGGCGCTGGCACATGTAGTCGTACAGGGCCGCGAGGCGCCCGGCCAGTTCTCCGCCGACCTCCAGGTTGAGGCTTGCCTTGAGTCCGTTCGCGATGATCTCGATCGCCTTGGAGATGCTCGCGCCCTTGGCCGGGATGTCGCCCTCGTCCATGCTCTGCTTGGCGGCGGCGATCGCGAGCAGCGCGCCGTCATAGAGCATGAGGACGAGTTCGATCGGGCGGGCGTCCGCGATCCCGGTCTCGATCTCGATGCGCGCGTAGGCCGCGGCGCGCGTCTGCAATCCCGTCCCGTAGCCGAACATCGTCATCCTTTCGTCGAATTGGGCAGCGAGGCGAGCTGCTGGGTCAGGAAGGCCGAAGTCTGGTTCATGCTGGAGATCAGCCTGTCGAGCGCCGTGAACTGGGCGCGGTAGCGCGCCTCGATCGCGTCGAGGCGGAACTGCATCGCTTCGGCTCGCCGGTCGAGCACCTCGATCGAGCCCTGGAGTCCGTCGGTACGGTCTGCGATCAGACCCTGCGTTTCGGTGTACCCGGTCACCAGCGTGTCGATCTGCGCCGCAATCCCGTTGACCGCGCCGCTCGCTGCGAACAACTGGCTGAGGTCCTTGGCCGGGTCCGCCAGCGCCTGTTCGAGCACCGTGGCATCCAGGGCGAGCGTGCCGTCGCGCTGAAAACCGATTCCGACCTGGGAGAGCCGGTCGAGCCCGCCGGTCGTGCCGGTGACCTGTGCGGTGAGGGTCGCGCGCAGCCGCGCCTGCATCGAGCGCAGGCTGCTGTCGCCGGTGAGCGCCGAGCTCGTGCCGGTGGTCGGGTCGGCGGCCGAGAGCGAGCGGGCGAGCTGGTCGAACGCGTTGTAGGCCTTGACGAAGTCCTCCACCCGTGTCTTGACGGTGGCATCGTCCCGGCTCACCGAGAGCGTCGTCGGCGTGGCCGAGACCTTGAGCAGGACCAGGGTGACGCCCTCGAGTGCGCCGCTCACGCTGTTGGCTGCGCTCGTGATCGTGGTGCCGTCGAGGACGAACTGCGCGTCCTGGGCCGCCGCCACCTCGGTGAGATTCTTGCCGGCGCCCGCGCTCGCGGTCGGGTCGTAGGCGAGCGCCGACAGCCCGATCGCATCCGTGTTGTCGCCGTTGTTCGTTCCGCCCGCATCCTCCGCCACGGCGACGCGCAGGCTGTTGGCGGCGCCGCCGTCGGAGGCCGTGAGCACCAGGCGGCTCGCGGTCCCGTCGTTGATGATGGTGGCGCTCACGCCGGCGTTGGCGGCGTTGATCGCCGCGCGCACGTCGGAGAGCGTGTGCGCGCCGGCGGCGATGGTGATCGTCTGCGCGGGCTTGTCCGGGTTCGCGGTGAAGGTGTTGGCGCCGGCGTCGTAGGTGCCGAAGTCGATCGTGATCGTGCCCGGCCCGAGCGTGAGATCGGTGTTGGCGATTCCAGCGGAGGCGAGCTTGTGCACCTGGGCAAGCCGGTCGACCTGGAGCGAATAGCTGCCCGCCACCGCGGTGCTGCCCGCGCTCGCGCTGGCGATGGTCGTGTCGGACACGGCTGCGGCGAATACCGAGAACTTCGCCGGTGTGGCGAGCGCCTTGGCGGCGCTGCCGAGCGCGTCGAGGGCGGAGCGTATCTTGCCGTAGGCGGAGATCTGCCCTTCGAGCTGCGTCCTGCGCTTGTCGAGCGCGTCGATGGGCTTGCGCTCGATCGCCATCAGCTGGCTGATGATGCTGTTGACATCGAGTCCGGATCCGATGCCCGGCGCGGTGATCATTGCGGCGTTTCTCCGATGCGGTTCATGCGCTCTTTTCCAGCAGCAGACCCTGCGTGCGCCCGATCGCGCGGCTCATCGCCAGGACTTCCTCCGCCGGAATCTGGCGGATCAGTTCCCTGGTCCGGGCGTCGAACACGCGCACGATCGTCCGTCCCGTGTCCTCGTCGACATCGATGTTGAAGCGCAGCTCGCGTGCCACCTCCTGCACGGCCGCACGGATCGCGCGCGCCGCTTCTTGAACCCGTTCGGGCGTGAGGCCGTCCGCGGGCGGCACGCCGGACTGCGGCGTCGCGTAGGGGACTTCCTCCCGCGGCGCCTGGCGAGTCGCCGGCGCGGGGTTGCCCGCGCCGATCGGCTGGATGTTCATGTCGTTACCCTGTCCTTCGGAATGACGGGGTCGGGCGCGGCGATGGCCACGTCAGACCCCGTCCGGACCGGCCGAGGCCGGCCGCTCCCACGGATTACTGGAGCAGCCGCAGTACGCTCTGCGGCGCGGCGTTGGCCTGCGCCAGCATCGCGGTGCCGGCCTGCTGCAGGATCTGCGCGCGAGTCAGGTTCGCGGTTTCCACCGCGAAGTCCGCGTCCACGATCCGGCCACGGGCGGCGGACTGGTTCTCGGCTGCGATCTGCAGGTTGCTGACCACGCTCTCGAAGCGGTTCTGCGCTGCCCCGAAGGTGGAGCGGGCCGTGGTGATCGTGTTGATCGCGGTGTCGAGGAAGTCCATCGCGGCGAGCGCGCCGGCGCTGGTTGCACCCGAGATTGCCGCGGCGTTCACCCCGGTGATTCCCGCACCGGCGGTGAGGTCGGTGGTCGCCACAGCGATCTGGTCGGTGGAAACGTTGTTCGCACCCACCTGGAAAGTGAGGGAGGCAGCGGTATCCAGCAGGCTGGTGCCGTTGAACTTGGTGCCGGTCAGCAGCCGGGTGACCTCGGCATCCAGCGCCTGGAACTCGGTGTCGAGATTGGCGCGGTCGCTCGTGCCGGTGGTGGCGTTGGCCGACTGCACCGCCAGTTCGCGCATGCGCTGGAGCGCGTCTCCGATCTTGCCCAGCGCGCCTTCCGCGGTCTGCGAAAGAGAGATCGCGTCGTTGGCGTTGCGGATCGCCACCGTCATGCCCTTGACCTGGGCATTCATCCGTTCGGCGATCGCCAGCCCCGCGGCGTCGTCCTTGGCGCTATTGACCCGCAGGCCGGAGGACAGGCGCTGCATCGAGAGGGCCAGGGAGGACTGCGAGGTGTTGAGGTTGCGCTGCGCGTTCAAAGACATTACATTGGTGTTGATCGTCTGAGCCATGTCGTTTCTCCTGTGAGGTTGATCCCTGACAGCACTCGCCCGGTCCCGTCCAGGGGGCGTTGATGTCGCCGTCAGGGGCTATTACGGAGTGGCCCGAGCGAACTTTAGGGGGGGATGCGTTCCACCCTTTTCGTGGATGGAATGCGTGTTCCCTTCTGGTGTGACGAGTCCCCCGGCTGGAGCCGACGCGAGCGCTGCGGAGCGCTGCTACCACTGCGGCTTGCCCATGCTTGCCGGCGAGCGCCGGACGGTGGAGATCGCCGGGGCCGCGCGCGCAATGTGCTGCGCGGGCTGCGAGGCGGTCGCCCGGATGATCGTCGAGAACGGTCTGGGCGCCTACTACGAGCGGCGCGATGCGCTGCCGGAATCGCCCCGCGAAGTCCTGCCCGAGGCGCTGCACGATCTCGGGCTCTTCGATCGCCCCGAGTTCCAGAAGGGCTTCGTGCGGCCGGTGGGCAGCCACGAGCGCGAGGCGGCGCTCATCCTCGAAGGCATCACCTGCGCAGCCTGCGTGTGGCTCAACGAGGCGCACCTCGCGCGGCTGCCCGGCGTGCTTGCGGCGGAGGTGAATTACGCGACGCGACGCGCCCGCGTGCGCTGGGACGAGCGGCGCGTGCGGCTGTCCGAGATCCTCGCCGCGATCGCTGCGATCGGCTATCGCGCCAGTCCCTATGATGCCGAGCGCTTCGAGGCGGCTGCCGCGCGCGAGCGGCGCTCGGCGCTGTGGCGGCTGTTCGTGGCCGGCTTCGGCGCGATGCAGGTCATGATGTATGCATTGCCCGCCTACCTCGCCGAAGCCGGCACGATGAGCGACGACATCGGGGCGCTGATGCGCTGGGCGAGCTTCGCGCTCACGACCCCGGTGGTGGCCTACGCGGCGGCGCCGTTCTTCCGCGGCGCATGGCGCGATCTGCGGCTGGGACGCCTGGGCATGGACGTGCCGGTGGCGCTCGGGGTGGGGAGCGCGTTCGCCGCGAGCGCATGGGCGACCCTCGCCGGGCAGGGCGAGGTGTATTTCGACTCGGTCGCCATGTTCCTGTTCTTCCTGCTCGGGGGGCGTTACCTCGAGCTGATGGCGCGCCAGAAGGCGGCGCGCGGCATCGAGGAACTGTCGCGCGCGGTGCCCGCGTTCGCGGCCCGCCTGCCGCGCTACCCGGCGCAGGAGATCGAACGGGTTCCGGTGGCTGCGCTCGAGGCCGGCGACGTGGTGCAGGTGCGGCCGGGCGAGGCATTTCCCGCCGACGGCGTCATCGTCGAGGGCGAGAGCAGCGCCGACGAATCGCTGCTCACTGGCGAGAGCCTTCCGGTGGCGAGGCGGGGGGGAGATGCCGTGCTCGGCGGCAGCCTGAACTGCGAGAGCCCGCTGCTGGTGCGCGTCGAGCGCACCGGCGAGGCGACGCGGCTGGCGGCGATCCGCAGGCTCATGGATCGGGCCACCTCCGAGCGGCCGCGGGTGGTGGTCGCGGCGGATCGCATGGCTGGCTGGTTCGTCGCCGCGCTGCTCGCCGCCGCGGGGATCGCCGCGCTGCTGTGGTGGAGCATCGATCCGCAGCGGGTGCTGCCGGTTTTCGTCGCCGTCCTGGTCGTGAGCTGTCCGTGCGCGCTCTCGCTCGCCACGCCGACCGCGCTCACGGTGGCGACTGGCGCCATGGCGCGGCTTGGACTGCTGGTCTGCCGCGGGCATGCGATCGAGACGCTGGCGCGCGCGACGCATTTCGCCTTCGACAAGACCGGCACGCTCACCTGCGGCCGGCCCGAGCTCGTGGCGACCGTGACGATCGGCGGCGCGAGCGCGGAGGATGCGCTCGCGCTCGCAGCGGCGCTGGGACGCGGTTCGGAACACGCGATCGCCGCCGCCCTCACGCGGGCGGCGGGCGCGCGGCCGCTGCCCGCGACAAGCAGGCTGACGGCGATCGCGGGAAGCGGCGTGGAGGCCGTGGTCGATGGTGTGCGCATGCGGCTCGGGCGCGCCGGGTTCGCAGGCGTGCTGCACAGGCAACCGCTGCCCGCGGAGATCGAGCGCGCGGCCGCGGGCGGCGAGAGCCTCGCGGTGCTCGCCAGCGAGCGGGGGTGGATTGCGGCCTTCCTGTTCGCCGACCGCCTGCGAGCCTCGGCCGCAGGTGCGATGAGGCTGCTGCGCGAGGCCGGCTTCGCGGTCCTGATCCTGAGCGGCGACAGCCCGGCCGCGGTCGCGCGGGTAGCCGCCGAACTGGGCGTCGAAGAGGCCTCCGGCGGGCTCTCGCCCGAGGACAAGTACGAGCGCATCCGCGCGCTGCAGGAGCACGGGGCGGTGGTGGCGATGGCGGGCGACGGCGTGAACGACGCTCCGGTGCTCGCCCGCGCGCAGGTGTCGATCGCGATGGGACAAGGCACCGAACTCGCGCGCAGCAAGGGCGACATCATCCTGCTTCCGGACGACCTGGGCGCGCTCGAACGCGGCGTGCGGCTGGCGCGGCGCACGCTGGCGGTGGTCCGGCAGAACCTGGTCTGGGCCGTGGCCTACAATCTGGTGGCCTTGCCTGCGGCGATGGCTGGATGGGTGACGCCGTGGATGGCAGGCATCGGCATGTCTGCGAGCTCGCTGCTGGTCGTGCTCAATGCCCTGCGCCTGCAGCGGGCGCAGCCGCAGGGCGGGACGCGCTGATGGAGATCCTCTACCTGCTGGTGCCGCTGTCGGTCGTGCTGGTGTTCGCGATCGGCGCCGCGTTCTGGTGGTCGCTGAAGAGTGGCCAGTTCGACGATCTCGAGGGGCCGGCGCAGCGCCTGCTCATGGACGACGACACGCCGCCGCCGCGAAACGCGGAAGCGCCGGAGGGAAATGCGCACGAGGCGGATGAGGAGCGGGGCGGAAGTGCCTGAGGGCTCCGGCGGCGGTCGGTCTTTGAGCCAGGTCAACGACAACGGCTCGCGGCGGCGCCATCCTGCCGCCACTGCCCTGCAGCGGCCGCCGTGGCGAGGAACTTCGCAGGCACCGCTCAGGGACGCGGCGGCGCTGCGGGGCAGGGTGGTCTGGGTTCGGTCCTGCACGGTGCGCTTCGGGCGCACTTTTTTTGTGCGCGTTCCGCCCGAAGCCGCGACGAATCGCCACGGTTCTTGATCTGGATCAAATCATGCGGCTTGAACGATAGCCATATTGGTATTATGGTTTCGGACGTTTCAGGGCTCGGCCATCGGGGCTGCCGGCCGGGCCGCGGGTCGCCGTGGGGGAGAAAACACTTTAGAATTCGCGCGAATTTCGGGCGCCGGGTCTGCGCGAGCGCCGGCGGCAGGCAGCGAATCGACAGGATTGCGTCTTTCATTTCCGTGAGGTAGCGATCATGCAGAGTCAGGAAACGTATAACTACAAGGTGGTGCGCCAGTTCGCGGTGATGACCGTCGTCTGGGGCATCGTCGGCATGCTGGTCGGCGTGATCATCGCCGCCCAGCTCGTCTGGCCGCAGTTGAACGTCGCCGAGTGGTTGCATTTCGGCAGGTTGCGTCCGCTGCACACGAATGCGGTGATCTTCGCCTTCGGCGGCTGCGCGCTGTTCGCTACGAGTTATTTCTCGGTGCAGCGGACCTGTCACACGCGGCTGTTCGCGCCCGGGCTGGCGGCCTTCACCTTCTGGGGCTGGCAACTGATCATCGTGCTCGCGGCGGTGAGCCTGCCGCTGGGCCTGACGACCGGCAAGGAGTACGCGGAGCTGGAGTGGCCGATCGACCTCCTGATCACCGTGGTCTGGGTGAGCTATGCGGTCGTCTTCTTCGGCACCATCGCGATGCGCAAGGTGAGCCACATCTACGTGTCGAACTGGTTCTTCGGCGGGATGATCCTGGCGATCGCGCTGCTTCATCTGGTGAATAGCGCCGAGATTCCGGTCAGCCTGACCAAGTCCTACCCGGTCTACGCGGGCGTGCAGGACGCCATGGTGCAGTGGTGGTACGGCCACAATGCCGTGGGCTTCTTCCTCACCGCCGGCTTCCTCGGGATCATGTACTACTTCGTGCCGAAGCAGGCCGAGCGCCCGATCTATTCCTACCGCCTTTCCGTCGTGCATTTCTGGGCGCTGATCTTCACCTACATGTGGGCGGGCCCGCACCACCTGCACTACACGGCGCTTCCGGACTGGACCCAGTCGATCGGCATGGCCTTCTCGCTGGTCCTGCTGGCGCCTTCCTGGGGCGGCATGATCAACGGCATCATGACCCTGTCGGGCGCGTGGCACAAACTGCGCGACGACCCGATCCTCAAGTTCCTCATCACCTCGCTGTCCTTCTACGGCATGAGCACCTTCGAGGGGCCGATGATGTCGATCAAGACGGTGAATTCGCTCTCGCACTACACCGACTGGACGGTCGGACATGTGCACAGCGGCGCCCTGGGCTGGGTGGCGATGGTGTCGATCGGCGCGGTCTATTACATGCTGCCCCGCCTGTTCGGCGAGAAGCAGATGTACAGCGTCCGGCTCATCACCGTGCACTTCTGGGTCGCGACCATCGGCGTCGTGCTCTACATCGCCGCGCTGTGGATTTCCGGGGTGATGCAGGGCCTGATGTGGCGTGCGACCAACCCGGACGGCACCCTGACCTACACGTTCGTCGAGAGCGTCAAGGCGAGCTATCCGTTCTGGACCATCCGCCTGGTGGGGGGCCTGATGTTCCTCGGCGGGATGCTGATCATGTTCTACAACATGGTCAAGACGATCGCCGGCAAACCCGCCTATGACGCGCCGGTGGTGGCACCGGCTGCGCATGCGGCCTGATTCGGGGAGATCGGAAATGGCTGAACAAACCAAACACGACATCATCGAGAGCAACGTCGGCCTGCTGATCCTGCTGATCGTGCTCGTGGTCAGCGTCGGCGGGCTGGTGGAGATCGTGCCGCTGTTCTTCCAGAAATCCACCACCGAACCGGTGGCGGGGCTCAAGCCCTACGACGCGGTGCAGGTCGTCGGGCGGGACATCTACGTCCGCGAAGGCTGCTACAACTGCCACTCGCAGATGATCCGTCCGTTCCGCGCCGAGACCGAGCGTTATGGGCATTATTCGGTGGCCGGGGAGTTCGTCTATGACCATCCGTTCCAGTGGGGCAGCAAGCGCACCGGGCCGGATCTGGCGCGCGTGGGCGGGCGCTACAGCGACGAGTGGCACCGCATCCACCTGCTCAATCCCCGCGACGTCGTGCCCGAGTCGAACATGCCGGCGTTCTACTGGCTCGACCGGCCGGCCGACGCCAGCGAAATCGAGGCCAAGATGCGGGCGCTCAACCTGGTGACCTTCAAGGTCGACGGCAAGCCGCCTTACTCGGACGCCGACATCGCCGGCGCGCGCAAGGCCCTCGAAGGCAAGACGGAGCTCGACGCCCTGGTTGCGTACCTGCAGGGGATGGGCACCGCGATCAAGACGGCGAGGTGACCATGGACCTCGTCGATGCGCACTCGCTTTACACGGTCATGGCCTTCGTGACCTTCATCGGCATCGTCGCGTGGGTCTACAGCGGCAAGCGCAAGGCGGGCTTCGAGGAAGCCGGGCGCCTGCCATTGACGGAAGAGGATTCTCCGGCCGACGGCCGGCAGAACGGAGGGGATTGAGCATGAGCGATTTCACGAGCGGTTTCTGGAGCGCCTACGTGGCGGTGATCACCGTGGTGAGCATCCTCGCCTGCGCGGTGCTGCTCTGGATGAACTCCAGGGCGGCCACGGCTACCGGCGAAGTCAAGCCGCATGTCTGGGACGAGACGCTGCAGGAGTACAACCATCCGCTGCCGCGCTGGTGGATGGGGCTGTTCTGGATCACCATCGTCTTCGCCCTGGTGTTCCTGGCGCTCTATCCGGGGCTGGGCAGCAACCGCGGCATGTTCGGCTGGACCGAGGTGAACCAGTACGAGGAGGAGATCGCGCAGGCCAAGGCCAAGTACGATCCGATCTTCAACAAGTTCCTCCAGCAGGATGTTAAGGCGGTCGCGGCGAACTCGGAAGCGAGGCAGATGGGCGAACGGCTGTTCCTGACCTACTGCGCCCAGTGCCACGGCTCGGATGCCCGTGGCGCCAAGGGTTTCCCCAATCTCGCCAATGACGACTGGCAGTGGGGCGGCGAGCCGGCGCCGATCGAGCAGACCATCGCCGAGGGCCGGATGGGTGTGATGCCGCCGCATGTCCAGCTCGGCGCGGAGGCGATCAAGGATCTCGCCAATTACGTGCGCTCGCTCTCGGGGCTTCCCGGCGACAGCCTACGCGCCGAGCGCGGCAAGCAGAGCTTCCAGACCGCCGGATGCATCGCCTGCCACGGACCGGAAGCCAAAGGCAACTTCGCGATGGGCGCGCCCAACCTGACCGACAAGGTCTGGCTCTACGGCAGCAGCGAGCAGACCATCATCGAGACGATCACCAAGGGCCGCCAAAACCGCATGCCGGCGCACAAGGAATTCCTCGGCGACGCGAAGGTGCATCTGCTTGCGGCCTACGTCTACGGCCTGTCCCACGGCGCCGCCAATTAGACGCGCATCCTGTCCAGGACTCCCCGGCCGCAGGTCGGGGAGTTTTTCGTGCTGGTACCTGAGCATATAATGATTCAATGATGGCGCACTCCTCCGCGGCCCAGGCGAAGAAGGTCATTCCGGTCGAACCGGAAGCCGTTTACGAGGCGCGCAAGAAGTTCCAGGTGCGCTCGGTGAGCGGAAGGTTCGCCAACTGGCGCTGGATCCTGGTCTGGCTCACCCAGGCCGCGTACTACGGGCTGTGCTGGTTCGAGTGGAACGGCCGGCAGGCGCTGCTCTTCGACATCGTCAACCGCAAGTTCTACCTGTTCGGTCTCGTGCTCTGGCCGCAGGATGTGATCTTCCTCACCCTCCTGCTGATCGCCTCCGCGTTCGCGCTGTTCCTGTTCACCGCGGTGGCCGGGCGGCTGTTCTGCGGCTACGCCTGCCCGCAGACGGTCTACACCGAGATCTTCATGTGGATCGAGGAGAAGATCGAGGGGGGGCGCGGCGCGCGGGTCAAGCTCGACCAGGCTCCGTGGAGCGCGGCGAAGTTCGCGCGCAAGGCGGCGAAGCATGCCGCGTGGATCGCCGTGGCCCTTTGGACCGGGTTCACCTTCGTCGGCTACTTCACTCCGGTGCGCGAGCTCTGGCACGAGGCGATCGAAGTGAGCCTCGGGCCGTGGGAGACTTTCTGGGTTCTGTTCTATGGTTTCGCGACCTGGGGCAATGCCGGCTTCATGCGCGAGCAGGTGTGCAAGTACATGTGCCCCTATGCCCGCTTCCAGTCGGTGATGTTCGACCCCGACACGCTGATCGTCAGCTACGACGCCGAACGCGGCGAGCCGCGGGGCTCTCGCCGCGCCGGGACCGACCACAGGGCGAAGGGTCTGGGCGATTGCGTGAATTGCGGCATCTGCGTCCAGGTCTGCCCGACCGGGATCGACATCCGCGAGGGTCTGCAGTACGAGTGCATCGGCTGTTCCGCCTGCATCGACGCCTGCGACCAGGTGATGGAGAAGGTGGGCTATCCGCCGGGGCTGATCCGCTACTCCACCGAGAACGCGCTCCAGGAACACTGGGGCCGCAAGGAAATCCTGCATCATCTGGTACGCCCGCGCATCCTGATCTACACGGCGCTGGTCGCCGCCGTATTTTCGGCGCTGGTCGTCGCGCTCGCCATACGCGTCCCGCTCAAGGTCAATGTCATCCGCGATCGCGGCACGCTCGCGCGCGAGGTGGAGGGCGGCCTGGTGGAGAACGTTTTCCGGCTCCAGGTCATGAACACGGCCGAGGAAGTGCGCCGCTTCTCGATCGCGGTGGGCGGTCTGCCCGGCATCGCGCTCGCCTCCGAGGGAGTCGTCGAGGTCGGGCCGGCCACCGCGCGCAGCGTCTCGGCGCGCGTTCGCGTGCCGCCCGATGCGGGGGGGCGCGGCTCGCATCCGATCCGCTTCGTGGTGAAGGCGCTCGGTCACGAGGACGTGGCGGTGAGCGAGAAGGCGAGTTTCCTGCTGCCATGAGCCGCACGATGCGCGAGCGCCGCGATACCGGTCCCTGGTATAGGGAGCCCTGGCCTTGGCTGATCATGGTGCTGCCGGTCACTGCGATCGTCGCTGGCGCGGTCACCCTGTGGCTCGCCGTGCGCAGCAACGACGGACTGGTGGCCGATGACTACTACCGGCAGGGTCTGGCGATCAACCGCAGCCTGGCGCGCGATGAGCGTGCCGGCGCGCTGGAACTTGCGGCCCGGCTGCGCATCGTCCAGGACGCGATCGAGGTGACGATGAGCGCGCGCGAGGGCGCCGTCCTGCCGCCTGAGCTGCGGCTGAAACTCGCGCACGCAACACGGCCGAGGATGGACCGGACGATCACGCTCGCCGGTGACGGCGCACTCTACCGGGCACCGCTCGGCGCGCTGGCGGCCGGGAAGTGGCAGGTGAGCATCGAGGATGGCGCGGGCACCTGGCGCCTGGCGGGGCCGATCGTCCTGCCGGGGCAGCGCTCGGCAAATCTGGTTTCACAGTCCAGTCGCGGGAGGTGAGCATCATGGCATGGAAGCTTCTGTTCGGATCCGATTTCGGCCTGTTCAGCGTGTTCACGATCGCCTTCGTCGTCGTCATGGCGATCTTCCTGCTGCGCTACTTCGCGAAGAAGGCCGAAGAAGACCGGCGCAAGGCCGGCGGCTGAGGCCGGCGCCTATCGCGCCAGCCTGCGTTCGCGCAGGAACGCCTCCAGCGCGCGATCGAGCACCGGTTCGTCGCGCTCGCTCTCGGGCAGGATGGGGATGCCCTCGGGATACGGCGGTGCCGCCGGATAGCACCGGCCGGCGATCTCACCGATACACGAGCACCGGGATCTTGGAGTGCGCGAGTACCTTCTGGGTCTCGCTGCCGAGGAGCAGTGCCGAGATGCCGCGGCGGCCATGCGAGGCCATGAAAATCAGGTCGCAGCCGCGCGCGTTCGCCTCGGCGATGATCGCTTCGTGCGGCATGTCGCTCACCGCGCTCGCCGTGTCGGCCTCGACCCCGGCTTCCTGCGCCAGCTTCAATGCCGCGCCGAGGATCTCCTTCGCCTGCTTGTCGGCCATCGCGGCGAATTTCTCCGGAGAATCCGGGTCCATGATCGCGCCTTCGCCGTAGAATGAGATCGGGTAATCCGGCTTGGCGAAGAAAAAGCTGATCCTCGCCCCCGCGTCCTTCGCGAAAGACACCGCGCGCCGCATCGTTTCTTCCGACAGCGGGGAGCCGTCGGTCGGTACCAGAAGATGCTTGAACATGATGGAATCCTTCCCACGTTGAGAGAACCGCTTCCAACATAGCACACCGGGCGAGAGGCGTCTGCGATGCGGGTCGGTTTTCTTGGAGCGGCCGGCGAGGTGACCGGCTCGTGCTTCCTGGTGGAGGCGCCGGGGCTGCGCTTTCTGGTCGATTGCGGGCTGTTCCAGGGTGGCCGCGAAGCCTATCTCAGGAACCTCCGGGCACTCGCCTTCGAGCTGAAGACGCTCGACTTCGTGCTGCTCACGCATGCGCACCTCGATCATTCGGGGCTGCTGCCGCGGCTGGTCGCGCTCGGCTATCGCGGGCCGATTTACGCCACCGCGGCCAGCGTCGACCTGCTCGCGGTGATGCTGCTCGATGCCGCGCACATCCAGGAAAAGGAGGCGGAATGGGAGAACCGCCACCGCCGCGGCGTGTTTGCGCGTCGCGGACACGAGCGCGCGCCGCTCTACACCGTGACCCAGGCCGAAAGCTCGCTGAAGCAGTTGCGTGCCCAGGACTATGACAGCGCGTTTTCGCCCCATCCGGCGGTGCACTGCACCTTCCGCGATGCCGGGCACATCCTCGGTTCCGCGATCATCGAGCTGTGGGTGGGAGATGAACGCGCGGCGACCAAGCTGGTCTTCTCGGGCGATCTCGGACAGCCCGCCCGGCCGGTCGTGCGTGACCCGACTCCGATCCGCCATGCCGACGTGCTGGTGGTCGAATCGACCTATGGCGATCGCCTCCACCGGGGCATGCAGGAGACCGAGGACGAACTCGTCTCCGTGCTCGGCGACACGCTGGAGCGTAGGCGCGGGAACGTCGTCATTCCGGCGTTTTCGGTCGGGCGCACGCAGGAAATGCTGTTCATGCTGACGGACCTCGTGCGCCGTGGCCGCATCCGCGCACCGGCGATCTATGTCGACTCACCGATGTCGCTCGCGGCCACCGAGGTCACGCTGCGCCATGTGGAGCTGCTCGATGCGCCCACCCGCAGCCTGATCGCCTGGCAGCGCGCGCACCCCGAGCAACCGCCGATCCGGTTCGTGCAGAGCATCGAGGAATCGGTCGCGCTTAACGAAGTGCGCGCGGGCGCGGTCATCATTTCCGCGAGCGGGATGTGCGACGCCGGACGCATCAAGCACCATCTGCGCCACAACCTGCCGCGGCCCGAGTGCAGCGTGGTGATCGCGGGCTTCCAGGCCGCCGGCACGCTGGGACGCAGGCTGGTCGATGGTGCGCGCTCTGTGAAGCTGTTCTCCGAGGCGGTTCCGGTGCGCGCGCGTATCCACACCATCGGCGGGCTGTCGGCGCACGCCGATCGAGCGGCGCTGCTCGCCTGGCTCGGCGGCTTTGTCGAGCCGCCCGCGCGCACCTTCGTCGTTCATGGCGAGCGCGAATCCGCGCGCTCGCTGGCACGCGCGATCACCGAGCGCCTCGGCTGGAACGACGTCGTCGTACCGGAGCGCGGAATGACGGCGACGATCCCGGCGCCGCTCCGGCCGAAGGAAATGCATCCATTGGAGGTCCGGTCATGAACGGCGAAAGGCGGCGCACCGCCGCCACCGCGAATCTGAACCACCTGCACGAGTCCTTGGAGGCGCTCGTCGATCCCGTCGGGATCATCGCGCCGCTCGCCCACGCGCAACTGGCGTGGCTCACGCATCCGCAGGAACTGGCCGAGATGGGTTCGCGCGCCTCCGCCGACCTGCTCGCGGTCATGGCGCATTCGTGGCGGCGGGCGGTCGGCCTGCCCTCGGAGGATCCGGTCCTTCCCCATGCGGACGACAAACGTTTCCTCGACCCGGCGTGGCGGGAGGAGCCGAGTTTCGACATCGTCAAGGAGTGGTACCTGCTGATCACCCGCCACGTACAGGACGCGCTCTACGAGACGCCCGGCCTGTCGGGCAGGGAACGCCGGCGCGCCGCGTTCTGGTGGCGCGAGTGGCTCAACGCCATGGCGCCGACGAACTTCCTCTGGCTCAATCCCGAGGCGATGCGCAAGGCTGCGGAAACGCGCGGAGAGAGCCTCGCGCGCGGCTTGCAGAACTTCCTCGCCGATCTCCAGGCGGGCACCGTGCGCATGACCGATCCGGAGGACTTCCGCGTGGGCGAGAACCTCGCGACCACTCCGGGCGCGGTCGTCTATCGCAACGACCTGCTGGAGGTGATCCACTACGCGGCCACGACGCCGCGGGTTCACGCGTTGCCGATCGTCATCGTCACGCCGTGGATCAACAAGTTCTACGTGCTCGACCTCACGCCGCGCAAGAGCCTGGTGAAGTTCCTCCTCGACCAGGGCTTTCAGGTGTTCATCACGAGCTGGAGGAATCCGGGGCCGGAGATGCGCGACACCGGTTTCGAGCACTACCTGATGGGTGGCGTGGAGCGCATCGTCGAGGTCGCGCGCGCCGTGAGCGGCGCCGGGCGCGTGCATGCGGTCGGTTACTGCATCGGCGGAACCGCGCTCGCCATGTACATGGCATGGGCGAACCGCCGCTACGGCGAGGCGGAGAAGGTGCCGGTGGCGCACTGGAGCCTGTTCACGACCTTGGTGGACTTCCACAAGCCGGGCGACATCGATGTCTTCCTGGACGAGGGCACCGTCCGGTGGCTGTCGCGCACCATGGCGAGCCGCGGCTATCTGGACGGGCGCGAGATGGCGGCGGCATTCCGGCTGCTGCGCTCGAACAGCCTGATCTGGCACTACGTGGTGCATGGCTATCTGTACGGCGAGACGCCTCCGACCTTCGACGTCCTGTACTGGAACATGGACACCACGCGCATGCCGGCCCGGATGCACGAATGGTACCTGCGCGAGCTGTACCTGAACAACCGGCTGATCCGCAAGGACCAGATCGAGATCGCGGGTGAAGCGCTGGACCTCGAACGCATCCGCCAGCCGCTCTACGCGGTCTGCGCCGAGGACGACCACATCGCGCCCTGGGCCCAGGCCTTCCGGATCTGCAACTTCGTGATGGCGCCCAAGCGCTTCGTGCTCGCGAGCTCGGGGCACATCCTCGGGATCGTCAACCCGGTGGTCGTTCCGCCCAAACGAAGCTACCGGGTCGGGATCGCGCACCGTGCCGATTCCGCGGAAGGCTGGCGGGAGCGCGCCGAAGGACATGAAGGCACCTGGTGGACGGACTGGGTCGAGTGGCTGCGGCCGCAGTGCGGCGAGCTCGTCGAGCCGCCTCCGCTCGCCACCCCGGGATATCCGAAACTCGCCGACGCGCCGGGAGCCTACGTGCTCGAGCGGTGAGCGGCCGGGCTGCTGCGTGCCCCCAGGCGAGAACCGGGTTAATCCCGGATCGTCGCGTCAGACGCGAAACGGCGGCCGCCAGGTCTCGCGCCGGTCCCCCGGGGCCGCCGTAGGGACGATCCGGGTTAATATCAACATCCGACGCGCGCCACGGCCGACCGCCTTTGTCGGACCACGTGCCCACATCGCGCGTTGCGGGGTCCGGGAGAAGGCATGGAACGGCAGGGCGGGCATTTCGGGAAGACGGTTTTCTGGGGTGCGGCCACGGCCGCCCTGTACGCGGCAATCTTCAACTACGCCGACCTGCTCATGTACATGGCGCACACGACGCCGGACGCCTGCGTGGTCGGCAGCGGCCCCGGGGCAATCTACTACCATCGGCTCGATGCCGCCGCCTGCGCCGCCCACGGCGGGCAACTCGAACCCGGCACCTGGTGGCACGTGCTGCCGATCATCCTGATCGCCTTCGCCGTTTCCTATGTGCATGGCGCCTTCACCGGCCTGTTCTGGGACCTGATGGGTCTCAAGCCGGCCGCGAAGCATTGAGGAACGGCGATGGAAGCCGTCCAGTTCATCGAGCTCAACGCCGCTACCGTCTTCCTGCTGGTGCTGATCGGCTTCGTCGCCGGCATGGTGTCAGGCTTCATCGGCTCCGGCGGCGCCTTCGTGCTCACGCCGGCCATGATGTCGCTCGGCGCTCCGGCCATGGTCGCGGTCGCCTCGAACATCTGCCACAAATTCCCCAAGGCCCTGGTCGGCTCGGTCAAGCGCCACAAGTACGGGCAGGTCGACGTCAAGCTCGGCGTCGTCCTCGGCCTCGTCGCCGAAGCCGGCATGCTCTACGGCAAGCAGGTGATGACCTCGATCAAGCACGATTTCGGACGCGCCGGCACCGACCTCTACGTCTCGGTGATCTTCATCGTCGTGCTGGCCATCGTCGGCGGCTACGTGCTGCGCGATTACTACCGGCTGAAGAAGGCCGGCCACGACGTACCGGCCGAGGTGCCGGCGCTTGCGCGCTGGGCGCAGTCGATCGAGATTCCCGGCACCATGATCCACTTCAAGGCGATCGGCGCGCGCGTCTCGCTGCTGTTCATCATCCCCATCGGCTTCGCCACCGGCATGCTGGCCGCCACGATCGCGGTCGGCGGCTTCATCGGCGTGCCGGCGATGATCTACATCCTCGGCGTGCCGGCGATCATGGCTACAGCCACCGAGCTGGTCATCGCCTTCGTCATGGGCCTGGGCGGCACCTTCATCTACGGCCTCGAAGGCGCGGTGGACATCCGCCTGGCGATGCTGATCCTGCTCGGCTCGCTGTTCGGCATCCAGCTCGGCGCCATCGGCACCACCTACGTCAAGGACTACCAGATCAAGCTGGTGATGGCGGTGATCATGCTCACCGTGCTGTTCTCGCGCTTCTTCTACATTCCTGGCTACCTGTCCGACCTGGGCGCCATCGCTCGCATGGAAAAGGGAACCGCAGGCACGCTGGCGACGCTGGGTGACTCCGTGCTGGCGGTGGCGCTCATCCTCGGCGCCGTCACCGTCCTGACTTCGCTGACCAAGGGCATCGCCGAGCACCGCAGGCTCGATCAGTCCAGGCAACTTGCCGAACAGATGGCCGCGCTCGCCCCTGCCGCGGCGCAGGCGCTCCCCGGCCCGTTACAGCGCATGGAAGTGGCCACCGATGGCTCCGAGTACAGCGCCGGTGCGGTGCGCACGGCCGTCGAGCTTGCCCGTCGCAGCAAGGGCATGCTGTTCGTCACCGGGATCGCGGTCTACAACCCGGAGTACGCTTCCACCGTCCCGGGTCTGGAAGAAGCCGCGCTTGCCAAGGCCAGGACGGATGTCGTCGCGGCGGCGGAAGCTGCGGCCGATGTCGCCCACGAGGTGGTGATCGCCGAGGCGGACGATCCGTATCGCGGCATCGTCGAAACCGCCACCGAATACGCCGCCGACCTCATCGTCATCGGCCGCCGCGGTCGTCGCGGCCTGGCCCGCGACCTGATCGGCGACGCCACGGCCCGGGTCATCGGCCATGCGCCGTGCAACGTGCTGGTGGTGCCGCGTGGCGCGCACCTGGAAACGGGAGGAATCCTGGTCGCAACCGACGGTTCCACCTACGCCGACATTGCCGTCACCGCCGCAGCTCGTCTGGCGCAGAGCCTGCAACGGCCGCTGACGGCAGTCTCGGCCGTGCTGCCCAGCCATAACGCCGCGCGACGCCAGGAGGCCGTGACCGCGGTCGAGCAGGTCAAGGCGCGCTTCGGCGGTGACGGCATCGTTGCCGAAGGACGTCCGGAGCAGGTCATCGTCGAGCAGGCCAGGCGGATCGGCGCCGCATTGATCGTCGTCGGCACCCACGGCCGGACCGGTCTCGACCGATTGCTCATGGGCAGCATCACCGAGCGCGTCATCGGCTTCGCCGAGTGTCCGGTCCTCGCGGCCAAGACCGCCTGAGCAGCCGGGCAGCGGCGCCGCCTGCCGCAGGGCGATGCCACCCGCGTGCGCGTGCCTCATCGAAGGGTGTCGTGAGCCAGCGGCCTGCCGCTGACGGCTTTCGATGCCTCGTCCGCACTCACCTCGCAGGCGCTTCCCGCGCTGCGCAGCGCGCCGGGGAAATACTGCGCGGTGAGGCTGCGGGAGTGGATCGGCGAGGGTCCGCCCTGGCCGAAGCGGCGCCAGTCACGCACCCAGTGGATGTCGTCGCAGGTCTCCAGCATGCCGATGGTCTCGCGGTCGCCGATGAGGACGCCCTGCACCCTCAGCCCCAGCGCGTGCTTCGCCGCCTTCAGGTGCGACACCGCCTCGCGCGTGGGGCCGAACTCGCCGTCGGTGGCGATCAGCAGGTCGGCGAAGCGCCAGCGTTCCTCCCGCATGCGATCGATCGCGCGTCCGATGACCTCGCTCACCTCGGTGCCGCCGTGGAAGCTGCGGGTGAGGAAGTCGATCGCATCCCCGATCCCGCGGGCATCCACGCGCAGTTCGCGCTCCACGATCTCGCCCGGGCCGCTGAAGGCGAGGGCGTGGCAAGCTCGTTTCTGCGCGTGCGCGGCGCGTATCGCCTCCAGCACGCAGGCCTTCGCCACGTCCTCCGAAGCGCCGCGCATCGAACCCGAGGTGTCGACGCAGACCACGATCGGACCCATCTCCAGCCGGCGCTCGGGGATGCGCTGCGCGGCCGGGCGCAAGGCCGGGCTCTCGGCGAGGATCGTCTCCTCCAGGCAATCGTCGTCCTCGTAGGTCATCAGGATGCGTTCGGCATGGCGCGCGAACCACACCATACGCAGCCGCGGATGCGGCAGCAGCATCGCCTCCTGCGCGAGCATGCGGGCGATGCGCCCCGAGCGCCGGATCGAGCGCGTCTGCCCGGGAAGATCCGGCACACGCACGATGCGGGTTCGGGGGACGAGCTCGACGCTTTCCTCCAGGACTCGCAGCCGCACCTGGCTCGCCTCGTCGCGCTCCTCGGTCTGGCGCGCCCGGCCCAGCCTGCGGATCAGCGCCGCCAGCTCAGGAAGGTTCTCCAGCAGCCGGCGGATGCGCAGCATCTCCTGCCAGCCGGTCGCGCGCAGCAGGCCGCGGGTGACGTCCCAGCGGTCGTGCTTCAGGGCATCGCCGGTGTCCCCGAACACATACACCAGCTCTTCGATTTCACCGGCACGATCCTGCCAGTCGGCGCGGAACGCGCGCAACGCCTGCTCGATCGCCGCGTCCTCGTCCCACTCGTTGCGATAATCGACGATGCGGTCGGTGTGGAACAGCAGGCTCTTCACGACCTGGTCGGCGACCTCTTCGCGGCCCTTACAATGGCGCGCCAGATCGAGCTCTTCGAGCGCCGGGCCGAACGCATCGAGGACCTTGCCGGTCGGCCAGCGCCAGCGGCTGCGCGGCGGAGCCGCTCCGGCGAGCAGGGCGGCGCGCAACTCGGCCAGCCAGGCCAGGCGCGAATGCAGGCGGCCGACCGAATTGACGATGCCTTGCAGCCACAGCAACCGCGGCAGCGCGTCCAGCGGCGCGAGCGGCGCCTCCAGCGCGTCGGGGACGAATCCGCCGGGCAGCTCCGCCACCGGATCAGGTCGCGATCGGCTCGGGAACCGCGCCCGAGTCCGAAGGCAGTCGCGGCAGGGATGCGTAGCCTTCGAGCGCGGCGAGCGCCCGCTCGCGCAGACCGGCCACGGCCTCACCCGTGCGCGCGAGGTTGGCGTCGGCGCGGGAACCGAATCCGGGCTCGATCCACAGCTGGGCGGCCACCGCGGCGCGCAGCCGCGCACGCATCGCATCGAGGCGCTTCAGGTAGTCGTCGATCTCCGCGATCAGACCGCGCACCTGCGCGCAGCGCGCGGCGATGTGGGTCGGACCGTAGCGCTTCACGCCGATGCTGGTCATGCGGGTGGCGAAGCTCGCCCCCTTCGCGTCGCCCACGCTCTCGCCCAGCCTGAGCCGGCCGTCCTCGCCGTAATCGAGCCCGGAGGCGTTGCGTTCGAGCTCGAGCTGCGCCTCGAACGCCTGGACCACCCGCGCGAAGCGTTCGGGATCGAGCGCCTCGAACACGCCCAGCCTGCGCTCGTACCACTCGGCCACCAGCGCCTCCTCCTCGGGCTTGCCGGCGGCGCAGTAGCGGAGCAGCCAGAGATCCCAGATCTCGACCGCGGTGCGGGCGTTGGTGATCGCGGAGGTCTTCAGCAGGCGCACGATCTTGTGCCAGCGCCGGTCGGAGACCGTCACGCCGCGTGAAGCGAGATGGGCGCGCAGCTCGCGCAACCAGACGGCCACCTCCTCGGGCAGCGAGACCGCGTCCAGCCCGGAGGCGATCGAGGCGAGCTCGTCGCCGCCCAGCCTGAGCGCATCGGGCACGTCGAGGCTCCCCGAGAAGGGCAGCCGGAGCAGCGCATCGAAACCTGCCTGCGTCACCGGTTCGACGCGCAGTCGCAGCAGGAAGCGGTCGTAGAAGGCGGCGGTGACCTCGTCGTCGGGCACTTCGTTGGTCGCGCCGATGACGCTGATGAGCGGGGTGGGCTCGCGCCGCGTCCCGTTGTCGAACTCGCGTTCGTTGAGCAGCGTGAGCAGTGCGTTGAGGATCGCGCTGTTGGCCTTGAACACCTCGTCGATGAAGGCGATCGAGGCGCTGGGCAGGAAACCGGCGGTCTGGCGTTCGTAGCGGTCCTCCTCGAGCGCGGTGATGGACAGCGGGCCGAACAGCTCTTCGGGCACCGAGAAGCGGGTGAGCAGCCGCTCGAAGTAGGTGGCATCGCGAAACGCGCGGTGCAGCCGGCGCGCGAGCTCGCTCTTGGCGGTGCCGGGCGGCCCGACGAGCAGCAGGTGCTCGGCCGCCAGCGCGGCGAGCAGGGCGAGCCGAACGGCGCCGCCGCGCTCGACCAGCCCGGAAGCCAGGGCATCGATGAGCGCGGCGAGCCGCGCCTTGAGTTCATGCATGGGGAATTTCACCCGTAATCCGTAGCCTCGCCGGCGATTGTCCGTCAAAGCGAGCCCGTGCGGAAGCGGCCGCGCGCGGCTTGACCCCGGCCCGGCCGTGGGCGACACTGATCCGGGGCGGGAGACCGTTCTGCCGGACGCAAGCCGAGTGGCGGCGTGCGCCGGAATGCGACTGCCAACCCGGCAGGGCGACAAAGGAGACACGCGATGGCGAAGCAGGGCTCGTCCGAAATCTACACGCAGGTCCGCAAGGATCATCCCGATTTCATCGAGGCGCTCGATGCTCTGGGGCGTGCGGCGCGCAAGGCCGGACCGCTCGACGAGAAGACGGTCCAGCTCGTTCAGCTCGGCGCCGCCGCGGCGATCGGCGCCACCGCCTCGGTCGCCAGCCACGCGCGCCGTGCGCTCGATGCCGGCGCGAAGCGCGCGGAGCTGCGCCACGCCGTGATGGCGACGGTGAACATCTCCGGATTCCCGAATGTCATCGGCGCGCTCGCCGCGCTGGAGCAGGTGCCGCGCAAGGCCGGCAAGTGAGCGGCTGTGAATGAATCTGGTGCGCGTCCAGATCGCTGCGTTGGGCGGCCCTCGCTCCTCACCTGTCGACGGGAACCCTCTTTCAACGCAGAGACCGCAGAGACGCAGAGCACGCAGAGGAAGAACCGGGTCGCATCGTGCAGGCCGCTGCGCCTTGCCCCGGCACTCCCTGCGGTTCTCCGCGTTTTTCTGCGTTCTCTGCGTCGAATGCGGTTTTTTCGCGAGGTCTGAGCGGTCGGGGCGGCCGCGCGCACCGCCGGGATCGGCTCAGGAGCGGCTCTCGCGCGGCAGGCCCGCTTCGTACCAGCCGCGGCTGGCGTTGACGATCTTCACCACCGCGAGCATCACCGGCACTTCGATCAGCACGCCCACGACGGTCGCGAGCGCCGCCCCGGAATCGAAGCCGAACAGGCTAACGGCGGTGGCCACGGCCAGCTCGAAGAAGTTCGACGCGCCGATCAGCGCCGAAGGGCAGGCGACGGAGTGCTTCTCGCCGACGGCGCGGTTCAGGACATAGGCCAGCGTGGAGTTGAAGAACACCTGGATCAGGATCGGCACCGCGAGCATCGCGATGATGAGCGGCTGCTTCAGGATCTGCTCGCCCTGGAAGGCGAACAGCAGGATCAGCGTGGCGAGCAGGGCCGCGATCGACCACGGGCCGATCCTCGCCAGCAGCCGGTCGAGCGCCGCCTGGCCGCCGCGCGCCAGCACGCGCGAGCGAATGACCTGTGCGATCACGACCGGCACGACGATGTACAGCGCCACCGACGTGAGCAACGTGTCCCACGGCACCGTGATCGACGAGATGCCCAGAAGCAGCGCCACGATCGGGGCGAACGCGAAGATCATGATGGTGTCGTTGAGCGCGACCTGGGACAGGGTGAAGTAGGGGTCGCCGTCGGAGAGCCGGCTCCAGACGAACACCATCGCGGTGCAGGGCGCGGCCGCGAGCAGAATGAGCCCGGCGATGTAGCTGTCGAGTTGTTCTGCCGGCAGGTGTGGCGCGAAGGCGTGGCGAATGAAGATCCACGCCAGAGCCGCCATCGAGAACGGCTTGACCGCCCAGTTGATGAACAACGTCACGCCGATGCCGCGGGCGTGCTCTTTCACCTGTCCCAGCGCGCCGAAGTCGATCTTCAGCAGCATCGGGATGATCATCACCCAGATCAGCACCCCCACCGGCAGGTTTACCTGCGCGAATTCCATCCGGCCGATCGCCTGCACCGGCACCGGAACCCCCTGCCCGAGGACGATCCCGGTCACGATGCACAGCGCCACCCAGACCGTGAGGTAGCGCTCGAAGAAACTCAGCGGCGCCGACGCGGCGCGTCGGACGGCGACTTCACATTGCGCGGACATGGGGGATGCTCCCGATCGATGGAGATTGCCGGACGGCAGCCGGAGCACGCTGAACCAGCCGCAGCAGGCGCTCGGCACCGACCGGTTCCTCGGTCAGGGCAGCGATCGCCGCCAGGCGACGGGTGTGCCGTTCGCGGACCGCTTCGATCTGCGTCAGCTCGGCGAGCGCACGCCGGCGAAGCAGCGGCGAAGACGGCCGCGCCATCGCGAGACAGCCGTTGATCACCCAGGCCCAGGGCTCGATCCCGGCCCGGCGCAGGTCGGCCTGCAACTGCGCGGCCTCCAGTACCGGCGTGGTTTCGGCAAGCGTCACGAGCAATACCTTGGTCTGGCGCGGATCCTGGAGC
This sequence comes from Betaproteobacteria bacterium CG2_30_68_42, assembly GCA_001872285.1. GTDB lineage: Bacteria > Pseudomonadota > Gammaproteobacteria > Burkholderiales > Rhodocyclaceae > CG2-30-68-42. The sequence continues at coordinate 2,819 of MNXU01000018.1, read as the reverse complement.
TGCATCATCGGCGTCGTGAAGTGCCGTCCGGTGCGGCCGAGCTGCCGCGCCATGTCGCGGTGATACGCGCCGGTGGCATCGAGCAGCAGCAGCGTGTGGCCGGTGGGCGCGGTGTCCATCACCACGAAGCGCCTGCCGGCTTCGCGGATGACAGCCGAGAACGCGCGGAACACCGCGATCTCCTCGGTGCACGGCGAGCGCAGATCCTCTTCGAGCAGCGCACGACCCTGTGCGTCGAGGTCTCTGCCCCTGGTCGCCAGCACGTGCTCGCGGTAGCGCGCGATCTCGGTCTGCGGATCGATGCGGCTCACCTCGAGATCGTCGGCGCCTTCGTTCAACGTCTGGGCGAGATGCGCCGCGGGGTCGGTGGTGGTCAGGTGCACTGGGTGGCCGCGGCGAGACAGTTCGACGGCGATCGCGGCAGCCAGCGTCGTCTTGCCGACCCCGCCCTTGCCCATCAGCATGACCAGGCCGTAGCCTTCCGCCTCGATCCGGTCGATCAGATCGGCGAGCGGCGGCAGATCGAGTTCGGGAAATGGTTCGGGCAACGGCGGCGCGATCTCGTCGTGCATCGGGCTCGGTGCGAGCAGGGCGCGCAGTGCCGGTACACCGACCAGGTTGAACGGCAGCAGCGGCACCATGTCGCACGGCAGGTCGCGCAGGTCGGGCGGCAGCTCGCGCAGCGCGGCGGCCTCGCGCGCGACAATCGCTTCGGCCAGCGGATCGCCGTGGGTTTCGCCCGCCGCCAGCACGCCATTGACGACCAGGTGCTGGTGCGTCAGGCCGATCGCCGCGAGTTCCTGCCGCGTGCGCGCAACCTCCTGCAGCGTGGCGCGCTGCGCCCGGGCTACCAGCACCAGCCGCGTGCGCGCCGGATCGGCCAGCGCTTCGACGGCGGCCTTGTACCGGGTGCGCTGCTTTTCCAGGCCGGAGAGCGGGCCGAGGCAGGAGGCGTCGCCGCGGCCGGATTCGAGGAAGCCGGTCCACGCGCCGGGCAGTTGCAGCAGGCGGAGGGTGTGGCCGGTGGGAGCGGTATCGAACACGACGTGGTCGTAGTCGTGCGTCAGGGTGCCGTCGGTGAGCAGCGCGGTGAACTCGTCGAAGGCGGCGACCTCGGTCGTACAGGCGCCGGAGAGCTGCTCCTCGATGCCCCGGACCACGTCGTTCGGCAGCACACCGCGCACCGGACCCACGATGCGGTCACGATAAGCCTGCGCGGCTGCCGGCGGATCGATCTCCAGCGCCGATAGCCCCGGCACGGCGTCGATCGCGACGATGCGATTGCCGATCGCGGTGCCGAACACCTGCCCGACGTTGGACGCCGGATCGGTGCTGACCAGCAGCACCCGCTGGCCGGTATCGGCAAGATGCACCGCCGCGGCGCACGCGAGCGAGGTCTTGCCGACACCGCCCTTGCCGGTGAAGAACAGATAGCGGGGCGGATGGTCGATGAACTTCACGCGGGCCGCCTCCTGCGCACGGCGGTGCTCAGCAGCATTTCATGGTGCCAGCGGCGGCGTTCGCCGGGGCACGGCACGCGCCCTGCGGCGGCGCCGCCACGCGGATCGCGACCCGCCCGGCGGGTGGCGAGCCCGGCGCCGCCAACCCGGCCCAGCGGGCGAGTTCGTCGCGCGACGGGTAGCGGCCGCTCGACTTCAGCTCGCCGTCGACCAGCACCCCGGGCAGCGCCTTGTCGCCCTGCGCCTGCAGCAGTTGCCGGATCTGCGCATGGTCGGCGAACGCCTGCGGCTGCTGGCCGAGGTTCAAGCGAGTCACCGTCACACCCTGCGACTTTAGCCAGTCGATGTCGGCGGCAAAGGCAACCAGCGCCGGGTCGATGTCGAGGCCGCACACGCCGGTCGCGCAGCACAGGGCGGGGTCGAACACCTGAATCGTGGGCATCGGAAATACTCCTTCGGAGAGAGGTCAGGGCAGCAGGCTGGCGATGCGATCGAGCGCGCGCTTGAGGCGCTCGTGGTCGCCCTCCAGTTCGCCGAGCGGGCCGGCGAGGAAGGCCTCGATGCGCGCCCGCAGGACGCGGTAGGTCCGCTCGAACGCGGCGTCGATTTCGGCGTCGGTTCCGGTCGCGCGCGCCGGGTCGTCCACGCCCCAGTGCGCGCGCACGGCGGGACCGAGGTAGGCGGGGCAGGCCTCGCCGGCGGCATTCGCGCAAACGGTGATCACGACGTCGGGCGTCGCGGGAAGGCCAGCCCAGGACTTGCTCGAGTACCCGCCGGCACGGATGCCCTCGCGGGCGAGCAGGGCGAGCGCGCGCGGATGGACGAAGCCGGCGGGATGGCTGCCCGCGCTCCACGCCTGCCATCCCGCCGGCGCCAGGTGGTTGAAGACCGCCTCGGCGAGGATGGAGCGGCAGGAATTGCCGGTGCACAGGAACAGCACGTTCATGAGCTGCGCCTGAGGCCGGTGCGCGCGGATGCGATGGCGGTGCGCTTCGCGCGGCCGGCCGCGCGCGGAATCGCGCAAAGCTCCGGATTGCCCCCGCAGCACTCCTCGGTGAGATAGGCGACGAGCTCCTGCATCAGGGCGAGGTTGGCGCGGTAGCGCTGGAAGCGTCCCTCCTGCTCCACCGCCAGCAGGCCGGCATGGGTCATCGCTTTCAGGTGAAAGGAGAGGTTGGTCGGCGGCAGTCCGAGCGCGGAGGCGATCTCGCCCGCCACCATGCCGTCCGGGCCGCTGCGCATCAGCAGCCGGTAGGCGTCCAGCCGGATGGCCGAGGCGAGCGACTCGAGCAGGGGGATGGCGGTGGCCGGGTCCATGATGCAACCGTTCAACAGAAGTTGAAGCATTGAATCATGCGG
>MNXU01000039.1 GCA_001872285.1 Betaproteobacteria bacterium CG2_30_68_42 | reverse complement strand
GGATATGTCGGCGCAGCCTGCACCGGAGTTCGAGTTCGATCAACGCATCGCTTGGTGACGAAGATTTCTTCCTCGCCCCGGATAGGCTTGTGCGCCGGGTTTAGCGTGTGCCGGTTTTTGGCGTTGACGCGGCCTATTCTTGTCATGGGAGCTGGCGTGGCGAGGTGTCTGTCATGGTTTTGACGATGAAAATCGGATTGACGGGTGCGCGTAGGGGAAGTTTTGTTTGAATTGTGCGGTTGAATTTCCTATCCTTTTTTGACGATGAAAATCGGATTGACGGGTGCGCGTAGGGGAAGTTTTGTTTGAATTGTGCGGTTGAATTTCCTATCCTTCAGATTGGCGAGTTCGTCCTCACCCATCCAAAAATCGCGATTCCGGACAATGCCGCCACCTTTGCCATCAATGCTTCCAACGAGCGTTTTTGGGAACCGCCGGTGCGACGCTACGTCAAGGAATGTCTTGCCGGCGAGACCGGTCCGCGCGGTCGCGACTTCGGCATGCGCTGGGTCGCCTCGCTGATTGCCGAGGCCTATCGGGTATTGGTCCGAGGCGGCGTTTTCCTCTATCCCGTGGACGACAGGAGCCGCGAAACGGGGGGGCGCCTCGGTCTCCTCCATGAAGCGAATCCGATTGCCTTCATCATGGAGCAGGCCGGTGGCGCCGCCATCACCGGGCGCAGTCGCATCCTCGATCAGGAACCCACCGATCTGCATCAGCGCACGCCGTTCATTTTCGGCTCCCGCGGCGAGGTCGAACTCATCCATGCCTACCACAAGGATTACGTCGAGGGCCGCGATTCCAACAGCTATGACTTTCCGTTGTTCGGCAACCGCTCTCTGTTTCGCAACGAATAGTCAGTGCGCCGCGCCTGAGTTTCGCTGTCGATGCAGCCGACCATGCCGCCGCCGGCCCTTCCCGCTCAGTAGGTCTTGTAGGGCAGGAACTTGCCCGACATGACGATGTTCACGCGATCGCCGGCCGGGTTGGGTTCGCGCTTGAGGTCCATCTTGAAGTCGATGGCGCTCATGATGCCGTCGCCGAATTCTTCGTGGATCAGTTCCTTGAAGGTCGTTCCATAGACGTTGATCAGTTCGTAGAAGCGGTAGATCAGCGGGTCGGTCGGCACGGCCGTCGGCAGTGAGCCCTTGTACGGGACCACCTGCAGAAGCGCCACGGCCTCCGGCGGCAAGCCGAAGATTTTGCCCAGCGTGGCTGCCTGCTTTTTGTCGAAGGTCATCTGGCCGAGGCAGCCGGCGGTGACCCATTCCTTTGAGAGGCCGATCTTTTTGGCCACGTCTTCCCACTTGAGGCCCTTCCTGATCTTGGTTGCGATGATCAGTTCGGTGACGTCATTGCGATTCATGGTGTTCTCCTGTCAGTTGTTGATGACTTGCTTGAGTTGGGGTGCGGCCATTCCGGTCGGCAGCGCCAGCACCGGCGCTCGCTCGCCGTCGAGGCCGGGGCGCACCAGCGGCGGGTTCCTCGGATCGTGGAACATCCCGGCCTCGGCGCCGGCATAAGTCTTCGAGCGATTGACGAGGAAGTCCACCAGGTGGTTGCGGATCCGGTAGTACTGCGGGTCGTGGTGGATGCCGGCGCGGGTGCGGTCGCGCGGCATGGTGACCTCGACGATCTCGGCGATCTTGGCGTGCGGGCCGTTGCTCATCAGGAGGATCTTGTCGGCCAGCAGGATGGCTTCGTCGACGTCGTGGGTGATCATGAACACGGTCTGGTGCGTGGCCTGCACGATCTTCAGCAACTCGTCCTGGATGGTGCCGCGGGTCAGTGCATCGAGCGCGCCGAAGGGCTCGTCGAGCAGCAGCATCTTGGGCTGGATGGCGAAGGCCCGCGCGATGCCGACGCGCTGCTTCATGCCGCCCGAAAGCTCGGCCGGCTTCTTGTCGATGGCGGCGCCAAGGCCGACCATTTCGAGGTAGCCGGTGCAGTGCTCCCTGACCTTTTCCTTCGACCACTCGGGCCACTTCGACTTGACGGCGAAGGCGACGTTGCCCAGCACGCTCATCCAGGGCATCAGCGCGTGGCTCTGGAACACCACGCCGCGGTCGAGGCTGGGCCCGCGCACTTCGCGGCCGTCCATGAAGGCGTCGCCCGAAGTTGCTTCTTCGAGGCCGGCCAGCACGTTGAGGATGGTGGTCTTGCCGCAGCCCGAGTGGCCGACGATGCAGACGAACTCGCCACGGTCGATGTGGAAGTGGATGTCCTCGAACACCGGCGCATTGGTCCCGCCGCCGGCCGCCGGATAGACCTTCTGCAACGCTTCGACCAGAAGAAAATGGGTGCTCATGGCTTATTCGCGCTCATTCCCGCTTATTCCCGATAGGTGACCAGCTGCTGCAGCCGGCCGAAGATCATGTCGAGCAGCATGCCCACCACGCCGATCATGGTGATGGCGAAGATCACGTTGGGCAGCGCCAGGTTGTTCCACTCGTTCCAGACGAAGTAGCCGATGCCGGTGCCGCCGACCAGCATCTCGGCGGCGACGATGACCAGCCAGGCGATGCCCATCGAGATGCGCATGCCGGTGAGTATGGTCGGCGCCGCGGCCGGCAGGATCACCAGGAAGGCGAGGCGCAATGGATTGACTTCCAGCGTGCGCGCGACGTTGATCCAGTCGCGTCGCACCGAGGCGACGCCGAAGGCGGTGTTGATCAGCATCGGCCAGATCGAGCAGATGAAGATGACGAAAATGCCGGAGACATTGGAGTCCTTCAGCGTATAGAGCGCCAGCGGCATCCAGGCCAGCGGCGATATCGGCTTCAGCACCTGGATGAAGGGATCGAAGGCGCGCAGCAGCAGCGGCGACATGCCGATCACGAAGCCCAGCGGCACGGCCACCAGCACGGCGAGGAAGAAGCCGAGGCCGACCCGCGCCAGCGAGTGCCCGAGCTGGATGGCAATGCCCTTGTCGTTGGGGCCGTGATCGTAGACCGGATCCGCCAGGTACTTGACGAAGGCCCGGCCCACTTCCAGCGGCGGCGGAAAGCCGCCCGACTTCTCCGCGCCCTTGCCCATCAAGGCCGCGTACTCCGCGCTGGCGCCGGCAAGCGACGTCGACTCCTTCGGCAGCGTGGCCATGTGCCAGGCGCCGATGAAGAGCAGAAACAGCAGCAGCGAGATAACGGCGGCCTTGAGCTTGAGGGAACGCATCGCCCCGGCCTCCTCAGGTGCGCTTGATGGCGAAGCTGTTGATGTAGGCGTCGGGCTTGTTGTAGTCGAACTCCTTGCCCATCACCTTGAACTTCTGGTAGTCCGCCTTCGGCGCCGCCATGCCGATCTCGGCCATGCGCTTCCTGGCATCGGTCAGCAGGTACACCTTCTCGGCGATGTCCTTGTAGCGCACCTCGCCCTTGACGTAGCCCCAGCGCTTCATCTGCGTCAGGATCCAGACCGCCATCGAGTACCAGGGGAAGGGATCGAAGTCGACGCGGTCGGGCACGTTCTTCACCGCGCCCAGGCCGTCCGCATACTTGCCGGTGAGCACCTGCTCCAGCACGGTCTTGGGCTGGTTCAGGTAGTTGGCCGGCGACAGCACTTCGGCCATCAGCGAGCGGTTTTTCGGATCGCGCGCCATGGCGGCGGCGGTCAGGATGGCGCGGTAGAGTGCGGCGAAGGTGTTGGGGTTCTGCTTGACGAAATCCGTCGGCACGCCGAAGGAACAGCAGGGATGTCCATCCCACAACTCCTTCGAAAGTATGTGCAGGAAGCCTACTTCGTCATACACCGCGCGCTGGTTGAAGGGGTCGGGGCCGAGGTAGCCGTCGAGGTTTCCGGCGCGCAGGTTGGCCACCATTTCGGGCGGCGGCACGACGCGAATCTGGATGTCCTTGTCCGGATCGAGGCCGTGTTCGGCGACGTAGTAGCGCAGCAGGAAATTGTGCATCGAGAACTCGAAGGGCACGGCAAACTTGAAACCCTTCCACTGCTTCGGATCGCGCTTGTCCTTGTGCTTCATCGCCAGCGTGATGGCCTGGCCGTTGGTGTTCTGGATGGTCGCCACATTGATCGGCATCGGGTTGGAGCCAACGCCCATCGACATCGCCAGCGGCATCGGCGCCAGCATGTGCGAGGCATCGTATTCGCGGTTCTGCACCTTGTCGCGGATCAGCGCCCAGCCGGCGGTCTTGACCACCGAGACGTTGAGCCCCTGCTTCTTGTAGAAGCCCAGCGGGTCGGCCATGATCAAGGGACTGGCGCAGGTGATCGGGATGAAGCCGATCTTGAGGTCCTTCTTCTCCAGCGCGCCCTTGTCCTGGGCCATGGCTTCCAGCGTACCGAAGGGGATCAGCGAGGAAATCGCCGCCCAGGCGGTTGAGGCGCCGACCGCGGAGAGGAACTTGCGCCGCTCGGCGTCTTTTGGAAACAGCGCGCGCATGACGGTCGTCTGCAGCACGCGGCTGTTCAGCGCCTCGGCACCGGCGCCGGCCATGGCAATGTCGTGCTGCGTCTGCGAATCGTGATGGCCGCAGTTGCAGCTATGGAGGGTGGATTTCGGATCGAACGGATCGTGCAGCGACATGGTGCTCTCCCGGTAGTAGGTTCGCCAGATGTCGTGCAGACTCCGTGCCAAGCATTGCAATAGGCTGATTTACCAAGGGCATTTGATATTTTCGAGGCCGCGCCGGGGCGCCGGAGAGCGGTCGGCGCAGGCGGTGCGCACCATCGCGGGGCGCACCGCCGGAAGGCGCTCGCCAACTTGGGGCATGGGCTCGGAGTATTTCGCAGGGAAGGTGGCCGAACCGACCGGGGCCGTGCCAAACCCAAGATATATATGAACAGCGCGCGGTACGCGTCTGGCTCGATCGCCGCTCAGCGCGGCTCGATGCGCAGCCACAATGGTGCGGCGTGGCTGCCGGCACGGCCCAGATTGGTCCGTGCCTTGAACTTGCCGGCGGCATCGCGCTGCGGATCGCCTTCCACTTCCAGCCACAGCGGAAACGCCACGCCCGGCGCGATCCCGGCTTCGACGATATCCAGCGCCAGTTCGTAGCGGCGGTGACCGCTCAGCGCGCTGGCGCCGCGCGCCCGCTCGTAAATGTGCCAGTCGGTGCGCGAACGCGGTGGATTGTCGCCCCAGGGAAAGCGCGTCTGGCGCAGCGACGCCACTCCGCTGTGGCGGTCGAGAAAGGCGCGCTCGTTGTCGAGCCAGGGCGACAGCCCGATGTGGAACCAGACGCGGAACTGGTCGAAACCTTCGCTGGTCGTGTCGGCCGGTACATCGGCGGCGAAGTAGACGTAGCGCTCGTCGCTCGCGATCCACGCCACGGTGCCCAGCGCCAGGGGCGTCAGTGCGATGCGCCGTGCGCCGCGCCATTCGTCCTCGCCGATAGTGCCGTCGAGCAGCGGCGCCGCGGCCAGGGCGGGGATGTCCAGCACCTCTTGCCCGGCCGTCGCGCTGCGTGCGGCCGCCAGCCGCCTGCGCGCGGCCTTGGTCCAGTCCTCGAAATTGCGCCAGGGCGGGAAATACCAGCGCCGCGGTCCGCCGCGCAGTCGCGACCAGCCTTCGTCCTGCCGGCCCTGATTTTCCTTTTGCATGTCGAACACAAATCGGCCATCGCCATGAGCCTGGGCGTGGTGGCGGTGACCGCCAGCATCGCCGCCGTCGGCAATTGGCGGCGCGGCTTGGTCGATACCCGCGTCGCCCTGGTATTTGGTCTGTTCGGC
>MNXU01000091.1 GCA_001872285.1 Betaproteobacteria bacterium CG2_30_68_42 | reverse complement strand
CGATCGCCGTATCGTTCTCGAACCAAGTACAACGGAACCCTTTCTTCTGATGCAGGACGCGGCTGGTAACGCCGTGGTGATTGAGAATGTCCACGTGGCGGTAGATGACCTTGATCCCGCCGGTGGGGTGGTCGGAGTCCGGGCAAAGGAAATAGACGGCCATGACGAATGTCGCGAACGGTGGGGCAGTCGAGGCGACAGCGCGCCTACGTGCGGCGTTTGGCGGATCCCAGCAGATCCGCGAGGCGCCTCAGATACCAATTCCATGCGCGCCGCTGTTGGTCCGACAGGGTTTTTTCAAGGGTGGCCCGGTACGCCTGGCGCCATGATCTGCCTGACAACGGTGCGTAGAGGAGCGCCGCATACGCGTGCCTGTGTGCTCCCGGGAGTTTTCCCAGGACTCGGTGCCAATCGGATCGTCGCGCGTGTTCGTCGCCCAAGGAACCGCTGCGGCCTGCAATCGCGTGCCACAATCCACGCGGGGCCTGCATCCCGCGGCCCGCGAGAACGGCTTGTCCCCATTCGCCGAGCGCCTTCGTTCTGACTCGATGTACCTGCCGGGCCGCCGATAGCTTTGCGCGGCTCATCTGCGCGTCATGGATGCGGTAGTCGGCGAGAAATTCCGCTATCCCGCCGAATCGATGGCCGGCACGCGCCATGCGCAGCCAAAGGTCATAGTCGGGGCACTCGGCCACTGCAGTCGCCTCGCTATAGCCTCCCAACGCCATCACTGCAGCCTTGCGATACATGACACTGGAGTGACCGAACGGGCAGCCGTGCAGCAACATGCGTTCGAGGGCATTGTCGTGCTCGGTGGCTGCGCGGTAGTTCACGGGCAGTTGCGAGCCATCATCGCCGATGCAGTGCATCCAGCAGGATGCCAGGTCGACTTCGGGATGCGCCATGAGAAAGGCTGCTTGCGCTTCGATGCGGGTCGGGTAGGAGATGTCATCCTGGTCGTTGCGGGCGACGAGTTCGCCGCGCGCCTCTTCCAGGGCAATGTTGATCGCTCGAACCGCGCCGATGTGACGCCCCGGTTCGATGATCCGGATGCGCGGATCGCGGTATGTCTTCAGTATCTCGACGGAGCGATCGCTGGACGCGTCGTCGACGGCGACGAGCTCGATGCGCGGGTAGCTCTGCGCGAGGATGCTGTCTACGGTCTTCTCGAGGAAGCGCTCCCCGTTGAACACAGGCATCGTGACGCTCACCAAGGGTTGGCCGGACGTCGATTCCTGGCAGATCGGCGGCATTGGGGCGAGTCGCGCAAATGTCATGCTTGTACCAATGCCGTGCTGCGTCTCGCGGCGGGATTGGCGATGGCGTCGGACAGTATGGAGGCGATCATTGAGATATCGTCGGGTCGCACGGAGGTACCGGTAGGCAGAACGAGGACCCGTCTCGCCACTGCTTCGGTTTCGGGCAGCAGCAGGCCCGCGTGAGGAAAGTACGAGCGATAGGGCTCCATGCGGTGACAGCCTGGATAGAAATAGCGGCGCGCGATTACGTTTTCGGCGTGCAGCACCTCGAGCAGGGCGTCCCGGCTCAGGCCGGCGCGTTCCTCGTCGACTTCGACGACGACGTACTGGTAGTTCGAACGTTCGGCACCGTCATAGGACAGCAGGGTGAGGCCGGGCAGCTCGGCGAGGGCGCGGGCGTAACAGGCGTGGTTCTCGCGGTTGGTTTCGATGAACGAGTCCAGGCTTTCCAGCGACGTGAGGGCCATGGCCGCGGAGGCTTCGCTCATCTTGCCGTTGGTACCGATGTAGATCACTTTGTCATAGCCGCTGAAACCGAAGTTTTTCATCAACCGGATCTTGGCGGCGAGTTCATCGTCGTTGGTGACCACGGCGCCGCCCTCGAAGGCGTTGAAAAACTTGGTGGCGTGGAAACTGAACACCTCCGCATCCCCGAAATTGCCGATGTGCCGGCCCGCATGGGTGCAGCCGAAGGCGTGCGCGGCATCGAAGATCAGCCTGAGGTCGCGCCGGCGGGCGATCTCGGTGAGGGCCGCGACGTCGCAGGGGCGCCCCCAGGTATGTACGCCGATGATGCCCGTGGTGCGTGGCGTGATCATCGCCTCGATGCGGCCGGGGTCGACGGTATGGGTGCGTGGGTCGATATCGCAGAACACCGGCGTGATTTCCTGCCACTGGAGCGCGTGAGCGGTGGCGATGAAAGTGAAGGAGGGGACGAGCACTTCCCCTTTCAGTTGCAGTGCCCGAATGACGATCTCCAGGGCGATGGTGGCATTGCACATGGCGATGCAGTGGCGTACTCCCAGCATGTCCCGGATGCGTCGTTCCAGCTCCTGCACGTAGGGCCCGTAGTTGGTCAGCCAGCGGCGCTCCAGCATGTCGTTGAGTCGCGCCATGAGACGCGCCCGATCGCCGACGTTGGGGCGCCCCACGTGCAAGGGTTCGGCGAAAGCGGGTTCGCCGCCGAGAATTGCGAGTTTTCGTCTGGATTTCACCGCTCGATGCTCCTGATGGGACGTGCCGGGACGCCGTAGGCGAGCATGGCCGCGGGAACGTCGCGCAGCACCAGGGCACCCGCCCCCACGATTGCGCGTTCCCCGATGGTGACGCGCTCGATCAAAGTGGCCCCGATGCCGACCCAGGCGCCCCTGCCGACGCGCACGCCTCCACCCAGACGGGCGCCGGGCGCCACGTGGGCACCTGCGCCGATTTCGCAGTGGTGATCCACGCTTGCGGCCGTGTTGATTATGCTGTTTGCGCCGATCGTTGCGCAGGGATTTATCACGGCCTGGGCGCAAATCACGCTGCCGGGGCCGATCTGTACATCGCCGGCGACGGTGGCGCTGGGATGAATCGCGCAAACGAGGTCGAATCCGGTTTGCACCAGCCCATCGGCGATGCGCAGCCGCGCCCCGCAATCGCCGATGGCGACGATGGCGTGGCGGATGCCTTGTTCCAGGGCCTGCTCCAGGGCCGCCGCGGTTCCCAGGATCCGGGCCGGCCCGAAGGATTCGCCGCGCCGTTCGGGGGCCATGTCGTCGATGAATCCCGCGATCTCGTAACGGCCGGCGAGCGCGAGGATGTCGGCAACCACGAGGGCGTGGCCACCGGCGCCATAGACGATCACGCGTGCGCTCATGGCAGCCCCCGGCGAGCGGTGGCGAAGACGGCGCCGAGTTGTTGCCGCCAGCGGGCCGCTTCGGAACGCAGCGCCCCCACAGGCAGGAAAAGGAAGGCGGCAGCGTAGGCGAGACCGCCGCCGCCGGCCATGAGGAGCAGGTACAGGAGGGGCGAGCCGGCCTTCATCGGTGCGATCGCCCCGTCGATGAGCGCGAGAAGCAGGAACAGGGGCACGTTCAGCGCCGCCGCGGGCGCCACGGCCCGCACCAGATCGCGAACGCCGGTGGGTAGCGTCCGATAAACCAGGACATAGAAATACGCCGCCCCGATGGCATGGGCGACCAGGGCCGCCCACGCCACGCCCGTGAGTCCCCAACGGACGCCGATGAAACACGCCGTGGCGACCACACACAACATGACGACCTGGGCAATCATCTCCTGAAACAGTCGGTTCTGCGCCGCGAGCACCGCCGAGCAGGGACGGCCGAGGTTGATGAAAAATCCGGCCAGGGCCAGGATTCGCAGCGGTTCCGCCGCCGGCAGCCACTTCTCACCGTACACGAAGGCGATGAATGGCTCCGCCATCCACCACAGGCCGACGAAGAGCGGCGCCGTGTAGACGAGCAGCAGCGTCACGGTGCGGTAGAACAGGTACTTGGTGAGATCCAGATCGTCCTGGACCTTGCTCATGGCCGGGAAGATCGTCTGCCCTACCGCCGGGCCGATGAGCCGGTTGGGCAGGCGGGACAGGCTTTCCGCCTTGTTGAACAGGCCGAGCAGGGTGGGGCCGGCGAGCTTGCTCAGGATCAGGGTGACGACCTGCCCGATCATGCTGCCGATGAAGTCGTTGATCGTGATCTTGGCCCCATAGGCGCTGTGGGAACGCGTCGCGCCGAGATCGAAACGCAGCGCCAGCCGCAGCGGCGTCAGGCGAGCGAGCAGTGCGTTGTTGACCAGGGCACCGAGCAGGCCCGCGAACACGAGGCTCCATACGCCCATCCCGGCCCAGGCCATCATCACGCTGGACAGGCCGGTGAGGGCGCCGGTGGTCACCTCGGCGAAGGCGCGCTTCCTGAACAGCATCTCCCGGTTCAGCCAGGAGATGCGGATGAAATGGAACGGCCGCAGCAGAAAGCTCAGCGCCGACACCCGCAGCAGATCCTCGTAGAGCGGGTCGCCGAAGTAGGCCGCGATCCACGGCGCATACGCGTAGAAGGCCGCGTAGATCAGCATCCCCAGCAGCAACTGGAGGGTGAAGACTGCGTTGAACTGGTTCTCGTCGGCCTCTTTCGCCCGGATGAGGGATTGACCCATTCCCCCCGTGGCGAGCATGCCCACGAAGCCCGTGAACACCTGCACCGTGGCAATGACGCCAAAATCCGCGGGCACGAGCAGGCGTGCCAGCGCAATCCCGAACAGGAATTGCATGATCTGGCTGCCCATGTTGCCCAGGGCCAGCCACTTGACGCCGCTGCGGATGCGCTGTCCGAGGTTCATGATGCCGTCACACCCAGGCGTGCGCACATGCGCGCCGACAGGACGCGATAGTCCACTCGCGCGGGTACCATTTGCCGAATCGCGCGGCGCATGCGCGCGAGGTCGGCTTCGCCGATGCGGGCGAGCCGCGCCATCGCCGCTCCCCAGCGCCCGTCTTCGACGGCGATGCAATTTGTCCCGTCTTGTAGTCCGACGGCATAGAGGTCGAGTTCGTTCGCATTGAGCACCGGGATGCTGCCGCGCAGCAGGGCTTCGATGGGCCGGTGGGTGATCAGCGAGTAGCCGGGGGGGCAGAGGGTGAAATCGGAACGCGTGAGCACGTCGACGAACTCCGCCGGACCCAGCCCTCCCGGTTCGGCGTCGGAGTATTCGTGCCAGACAAGGGTCTTCCCGCCGGCCGCCGCGCCGCCTTGCCCGCCGCCGGATTGGAAGAAGCCCCGCACGGCATCCACCACGCGCCGGCGGATCTCCGGATCGCGGCTGCCGAGAAAGTTGGCGAGGACCGGGCGCGGCGCCTCGGGATCCCAGTCCGGCGCATGAATGGCGCGGAACGCCTGCTGATCGTGCAGGAACTGCGAATGCGCATCGAAGCCGACCACGTCCCGCGGTTTGAACAGCCCGAAGATGTCCGAACGATAGAGACCATCCTTGTAGAGCACGCGATCGATCCTGGCGAGTTGCGCGCGCAGCGCGCGCGCTTCCAGCCATTGCAGCCTGACGGCCTGCCGCCAACTCCGGCTGCGGTCGCCCGCGCTGACGAGGGTGATCGCCCGGGCCCGTTCTGCCAGGGGCGCGAAGGTTTCGAGCCGTTCCATCAGGCGCGGAAAGATCTGCACGATCAGCCGGTCGAAGACGGTCGGGAGCGCAGGATCGTCAACGGTCGTGACTCGTATTCCCGGCGTGGCGCACAGGAGCCGCTCGATCTTGTTGGGCGGGCGACCGCGGTCGGGGTCCGCGACGCAGATCAACACGGGATGCGTACCCCACGAGAGCGCCCGCCCGATTGTGTAGGTCAGCGAGTCGGGCCGGAAGACGAGGTAACAAACGCTCATCGTCCGCGATTGTGGTGCCGGTGCGGCCTGCGTTACCGCCAGGGCGGGCTCAGCCGACATCGACGCTCTTCGCCACTCCGCGCAGCAACTGCGCGGTGGCGCGCCTGACGCGCCACAGCCGCGCCGGCGCCTTCGGCGGCGGGATGCGGCCGAGCCGCCGCGATTCCTCGCCCTGCGCGCGCGCTTCATCGGCGAGTTCCGCGATGCGCCAGCGGTAGCCGAATCGCTCCGACAGTTCCCCGACCTGGCTCTCATACTGCGCGATTTCCTGCTCGGTCCATTGGTCGATGTTGCGCTTGCGCCAGAAGGCGTGCGGCCTGGATTCGCGCAGGGCATCGAAATCGCCCTCCGACAGCTTCGGGTCGTAGCCGAGAAACCGGGCGAGATCCAGGTAACCGGCATAGTCCAGGTCTTCGATCCGGACGATCCGGTAGCTCTCGGCAGGCAGGCCGTGGAGCAGCTCGATGGTGCGTTCGTTGTAGGCGCGCCAGAACCACGCGATCTTGCCCACCTGGGTCATGTCGTTCCAGCTACGGAAGGCCGGCCCGCGCGGAGATACGCGCGCGAAGAAGGTGAAGATGCGCTCCGGCCCCTGGTCCTGGTAGCCCGCGGCCAGCTCGGGATCGCCCACCCGGTAGGGCTTCCTGTAGAAGCCCTTGTGCGCGAAAGAGGTGACCACGCTGTCGGGCCGGCGGACGAGCAGCACGAAGCGCGCGGCGAAGCGCTGGTAAAGTTGGCGGACGGACAGGGAAAGATAGGGGCTGGCCTCGAAGGAGAAGGCACGCTGCGCGAGATCCTCCGCGATCTCCCGCTCCTTGGTGGCGAGGAACCCCTCGTCGTCCACCGGCAGGCGGTGCCACTGGCAGTAGCGGTGGAAGGACTCGTTGTCGGGATTGCGCTCGTGAGAAGCGGCGACGGCCGGTTCCCCGGCTGCGGCCTGATGGAGGAAGAGCGTGCCGCAACGCCCCGTTCCGACCGCGAAACCGACCCTGTGGGTGAAATCCATGCTGATGCTGAACCGTGTTGTGTTCGCGGCCGGCAATCCTGCCACCGAAACTGGCGGCGCCACGAGGAAATTCGTCACCCGGCCGTCGCTCAGGTGACCGGAAGATACACGATTCGACCGCGGCCCCGGCGTGCAATTTCGGACATTCGCCGAATAGTTCCGCAACCGCATCGGTCGCGAGCGAGGATAATTCGCCCTCCCGCGGCGCGGGGCGTTCGATGGAGAACGAGACCGCCGCCCGTCGCATGGAGTCGTCACGCGAACGTCGATGTCATCGGTTCGGCATTCGCGGCCGATGAGGCTCCTGCGACCCGTTACGAAAGGTGGATGCGGAAACTCCCATGTGTGGAATCGCCGGATTCAACTGGCCGGATGAAGCGTTGATCGCGTCCATGACGGAAGCGATCCGGCACCGCGGGCCGGACGACGAGGGCCAGTTCGTGGACGCCGAACTCAGCCTCGGCCACCGCCGCCTGTCCATCCTGGATCTCAGCGCGCTGGGCCGGCAGCCGATGGAATACGAGCGGGCCGGGCGGCGGGCGATCATCAGCTTCAACGGGGAAATCTACAACTTCCGAGCTCTGCGGGAGAAACTGGAGCACAAGGGCTACCGTTTCCGCTCTCATACCGACACCGAGGTGATCCTCGCGGCCTACCTCGAATGGGGCAGCGATTGTGTGGCCGAGCTGAACGGCATGTGGGCCTTCGCGATTTACGATCCGGTCGCGAAGACTGTCCTGCTCTCGCGTGACCGCTTCGGCGAGAAACCCCTCTACTACCGCCACGACGGCGGCCGGTTCGTCTTCGCGAGCGAGATCAAGGCCATCCTCGCGCACCCGGTGCCGCGCCGCGCCGATCCGGTGGTCGTTTCGGAGTACCTGTACCGGGGCGCGGCGAACGGCAGCCTGGCGTCGTTCTTCGCGGGCATCAGGATGCTGCCGCCGGCCCACAACGCGGTCTTCGATTTGCGCAAAAAGTCGCTTGCGCTGCGCGAATACTATCGGCCCACACGTGGCCGGCGGGCGGTTTCGGCGGAGGAGTTCCGGGATGCCCTGCGCAAGTCGGTCGAGAGCCGGCTCGTCGCCGACGTCCCCGTCAGCATTTCGCTGAGCAGCGGAATCGACAGCACCTCGGTGGCGGCGCTCACGGCGCAGGTGACGGATTCCGGCGTGAAGGCCTTTACGACGGCTTCGGGCGAGGAAGTCGGTGACGAAACGGCGCTGCTTTCGCACTTCCTGCAGCGCTATCCCCGGTTCGAGCTGGAGAAGTCCCATATCTCCGAGAGCCGTTTCTGCGATCATTACCGCGACATCCTCTACCACATGGACGAGCCGTTCGCGCGCCAGAGCGCCTACGTGCGCTGGGAGATCGCGAACCTGACCGCCTTGCATGGCCGCAAGGTGCTGCTGAACGGCGAGGGAGCCGATGAGCTGCTCGGCGGCTATGCCGCATTCGCGCCGGTCTTCATGGTGGACTTGCTGAAACGCCTGCGGCTCGTTCGCTTCGCCACCGAGCTCGCGGCGACGCTGCGACATCCGGAACGGCGGAAGATACTCGCGGGGCTGCGGCGAGCGCTCGGCCTGCCGGCCGGGGGCGGCACGGCGGAGAGTGCGACGTTGCGGGGCTTGCGCGGGAAATTCGGTATCCGGCTCGATCCGGTAGCCGCCGGGCCGCCTCGCGGCGGCGACCTCAAAGACTACCTTTTCGAGCTGGTGCATGACTACAGCCTGCCGCGACTGCTGGTGTGCAACGACAAGATGACCATGGCGAATTCGGTCGAGGGCCGCGCGCCGTTCCTCGACCACGAGCTGGTCGATCTGGTGTTCTCGATGGATGCCGACGAGCTGATGGTCAGGGGATGGCGCAAGTTCCCGCTGCGGCGCGCCATGCAGGGCCTGGTGCCGGACGAAATCCTGTTCCGCAAGAGCAAGGATGCGTTCCATGCACCCATCTTCGAGTATCTGAGAAACGGCGGCATCCGGCGCCGGATCGAAACGGTCTTCGCCGACGCGCGCACGGCGGCGGTCTTCAGCCCGCAGGCATATCTCGCCGAGTATCGGCGCTTTCTCGACCGCAAGGGAGCCGATCGGGCATTTCTTCTCCACGGTTTCCTGCTGGAGGAATGGGCGAGAATTTTCGAGGTGGACCTCGCATGTTGATCGAACCGGAGGATGTAGTCGCGGCTGAAGCCGCTCGTACGCAGATGGGTGAGCTCCCTCGTGTGGCGCATTGCTGCGCGAACGTAGCCGCGCCGATGCTTGTTCGTGGGGCGGCGCGCGAATGAAAGCAAGACTGCTTGCGTCGGGATCGCTGCTCGTGGTGCTCGCGGTGGTGGCGGTCGTCCTTGCCTGGAACCGTGCGACCAGCGACGACGTGCCGTTCTCGTCGCTGGGTGGAATGTACGAAACCTATCGCATACCGCTCAAGAGCATGCACGATGTGATGGACCTCGGAGTCGTGGACGCCAACGGCGATGGTCTGATGGACATCTTTACCTCGAACCACAACTATCGCCAGCGGTTGCTGATTTCGGATGGCAAGGGCGGATACGGGGACGTGCTCACCGCGTGGGGCCTGGATCAGACCCCGGAGTTCCCTGGCGTGGAGATCGCCACCCGCCTGCCCGAACTCGGTGCGCCCGGTGTCTATGTTTACTGGAAGGCGCGCAAGACGCTCGCGATCCGTGCCCACCGCATGGGTGAAGCGGGCCGGCTTGCCGGAACCCTGCGAACCTACACACATGTCACGCCCCATGCCGACAAGGCGTTTGCGGTCGAGCTCACCGCGCAGCCGCAGGGCGGCGAAGGAGGCCTCGGCGAGACGGCGCTGCGCTTCTCGGCGGAATCGGATGGCGAGATGGCGCTGGAGATGGCTTCACCGGGTGTTCCGGCGAGCGTGGTGCTGGACGGCACGGTGCCGTTGAACAGCGTGTTCGTGGGAAGCCAGAAGGTTTCGCCGCGATCGTCACGGTTCGACCTGGTACTGCAGGACCGGCACGCGATGAGCTGGAGCGATCTCAATGGCGATGGTCGCAAGGACGTGTTCAGCACCCGTGGGGCGATTGGGGGAACCCTGCGGAAGTACCCGGAGTCGGTTCGCCGACACATCAGCGACGAGCTGCTGCTGAGTCAATCCGATGGCCGTCACCGCAACGTCTATGCGGAACTCGGGTTCGAGAAGCGCGGCTGCTCGGGGCGCAAGGCGGCATGGGTCGATTTCGATGGCGACGGTCGTCTCGATGTGTTCGTCAATTGCCAGGAACGCGGCAAGGTCGCGGGCAGCTATCCCAAACAGCTCTACCGGCAGGGAGCGGATGGGCGATTCGTCGATGTGGCCGCTCAGGTCGGATTGTCGATCGCCGGGCACGAGATCGTCGATTTCGTCTGGTTCGACGCCGATGGCGACGGACGTCCCGACCTGCTGACCTCCGAGGAGAGCGGGTTCATCCTGTACCGCAACCAGGGCGGCAGTTTCGAGCACCGCGCCCTGGGCCGCGGGAAGTTCGTCCGTGCCGATGTGCCCGCGATCAAGGGCACCACGGACGAGTACTGGGTGTTCGACGGCAAACTCGCGGTGGCGGATTTCAACGGGGACGGTCGTCTCGACGTCTTCTCGACCTCGAAACGCGGCAACACGCTTCTCGTCAATAACGGCAACGGCGGCTTCGCCGTGGTCGATCCGGAATCGGTCGGATTGCCCGCCGCGAGCGTGGCAGCCGCCTGGGTGGATTACGACGACGACGGACGTATCGACCTGTACGCGGTGCCGCAGGGCATTTACCGCCAGGGCGCCGGCGGGCGCTTCGAGGCGACCGGTGTTCTCGCCTTGCCTGCTCGCCGTTATATGGCGGCGATTGCGAACTGGGCCGACCTCGACAATGACGGGCGCCGCGACCTCATCGTCGCCGTCAACGACAATCCATCGCTGTGGGCATGGTGGGAGCGGCCGTTCAAAATGGCGGAGGACAAGTTCGAATGGCGTATCGCAGCGGTGCGCCGAACGGGTGGCAGCAATCACTGGTTGCAGGTCAGGCTGGAGGGACAGCCGGGGAACCGCGAGGCCATCGGCGCACGCGTTGCCGTCACGACTGCGGAGGGGCTGGGGATGCAGGATGTGGGGATCAACGAAGGCTCGGTTTTTTCGCAGGGGCACTATCTCATGTACTTCGGACTCGGATCGCACGCGGTCGCGAGCACGGTGACCATCCGCTGGCCCGATGGGCGGATGCAGGAGCTCAGGGACGTTTCCGCCGACAGGATGTTGGTAGTGCGGCAGGCGGGCGCGATCCGGTCGGGGAGGTAAGCCGTGATCATTTCTCACACCCACAAGTACATCTTCATCAAGTCGGAAAAAACCGCCGGCACCAGCATCGAGGCCGCACTGTCGAAACACTGCGGCGGCGAGGACATGGTGACGCCGCTCGGCGACTTCTGGTTCAACCGCAACGAGAAGGGCGAGTGGATCCACAGCGCCATGAACGCGGAAGGCTTCTATCAGCACGATCCCGCTGCCGAAGTGAAACGCAAGGTGCCGCCGGAGATCTGGGACGGCTATTTCAAGTTCAGCATCACGAGAAATCCGTGGGACCGCGTCGTTTCGCTGTATTCGTGGGAAGCGCGCAACAAGCCGGAGCTCAAGCCGCACAGGCGGTTGCGGCACAAGCTGGGGATGCCGTTCGACGAGTTCCGGGAGACGGTGAGGCTGTTCCGCGAGTTCGTGAAGGGCGACTGGGAGAACAACGATCGTTTTTACGTGATGGATGGCGCCCTGTGCGTGGATTTCGTCATCCGTTACGAGCGCCTGCAGCAGGATCTGGACGAGGTATGCCGGCGGGTGGGGTTGCCGCAGCTCGAGCTGCCCCGGCTGAAGGCGGGGCTGCGGCAGGCCGGGCATCATCTCTCGGAGTACTATGACGAGGCGAGCCGGGAGATCGTCGCGGACCGGCATCGCAACGACCTGCGCCTGTTCGGTTATGAGTTCGAGTTGCCCTGACATGTACCCGACCCTGAGTATGGAGCGATGAGGACGAGCGCGAGGAGGAGCAGGATCGGTGTCGTGCTGGGTCTTGCGGTGGCGACACCGGCTGCGCTGGCATTGACGCCGGCCCCGGAAGAGGTCGGCGCCCTGAGTCCGTTGTGCCAGGCGGTGTTCGGCAAGGGGGGCACCCGCAACGAGAGGCTCGCACCGTTCGCGAACGTGCTGAAGGGTTCATGCGGCATCATCCATACCTGCGGCGCGGAGGTCGCCATGTTGCGCTACCGGAAGCTTCCCGCATCCGGAGGCACTCCCAGGCAGCAGACGGCGAAGAAAGGCTTGTTGACCGAGGCGATCGGCAATCTCGGCTACGAGATTCGCTGTGCTCCGGAGACCTATCCGCTCCTGCCGCAGATCTACACCGATCGCGCCAGGGCGCACATGCTGGCCGGCCATCGCGCGGACGCGATGAAGGATGTCCAGCGTGCCGCCGATCTGAGGAGGACGATCCCGCAGGCGCAGACGATGCCCGTCGTTCCGCCGGCAGGAAACGCCGGCGCCGTGCCGTTGCCACCCTTGCCGGTGCGGCCTGATCAGCCCTCATCCACGGCGAATGTTCCGACTGCCTCCGCGCAGCCGGCGGCCGCGACGTCCTCCGTCCCCGTCGGGGCGGACGAGGGAGGTCGGCTTGCCGGTGGATGGACGCCGTCTTCGCCCTCGTCGGCCACGCGCGGGGGACGGACGATCGAAGGAAACTGAGTCGGCGCCGGTCAGTAGCGCGCGTCCCGGCGTGCTCTCATCGGGGATCTGCCTGTCCGCCGGCGGGAGCGGCGAGCCGCGATCTGGCCTGGGGACTCGCCGACAGCACGACCACGGCTTTGCCGTCCACGATTCCAACACTCGCCGGATGAGGCCACCGGGGATGGGTCGCGGCGAATTCGAGTACTTTGGGCATCGTGGCATCCGCGGCGATGAACTTCGCTTCATCGCGCATCAGGCGCGCGAGCTTGTCCATGTGGTGCGCCTGCATGAATTCCGCGGCGACACCGGTGGCGCGTTTGAACGGGTATTCGTCGGACATGTGGTATTTGCCGACGACCGCGATGGTCTTGCCGTCCCACCGGGCGTCCGGCAGGGAGCGCACGCGTGCCAGGATCTGGGTGAGCGTGGCGTAGTGGGCGAGGGTGTTGAGATACGTGACCGTGGAGATCCAGTTGCACTGGAGGATGTAACTGGCAATGAGAGTGACTGCCAGAATGCTGCCGGCATTCCTGAGCAGGATGGGTGTCGCGCGGAGGATGATCATCGCGGCGGCCGCAATCACCAGCGCGTAGCCGGTGAGCGTCAGCTCGTGGTACTGGCCGCCGGCGTGAAGGAGCTGGAGAGCGCGCGGCGTGAAGCATGCGGCGACGAGCAGCGCCAGCGCGGCGAGCCTTTCCCACCAGCGCCGCGGCACAACGACGCAGGCGAGCGCCGCACCGCCGAGAAAGACGATCTGGATCTTCTTCAGGTAGTCGGGGAAGTAGCTCTCGGGATAGAGGTAGAAATTGCGCGTCCCCCTCAGGATCGCCGGTATCGCCACCCCGAGATCGATCCCGCCGCCCGGTTTGAGCGCCTGCTCCGCGGACTGGTAGGAATCGAACGTGATGTCCATGAACGACACCGCGAAGAAATACAGCGCGCCGCCGGCCAGCACCGCGGTCACCACCGCGGCGGTGGAGCGGAAGGTCGATTTCGAGAGGAAGGGCGCGCCTTCGCTGGGGAACATCAGCCTCGCCAGGAGCCACACCAGGAAGATCGTCGCGGCGTTGGAGGCGACACCCTGGTAGATCGAAAACGCGCCGACGTACAGCAGTGCGGCCACGACGATTCCGCGGAGGCTGGCCCGGGCGGACGATACCACCGCTGCGGCGGCGAGCAGGTGTGCCGCCGGGTACATCATCATGGCGGTGTTGTACTGATACACCTGAGCCATGTAGGGAAAGACGGACAGGATCGCGGCGACCAGCGCGATGTCCAGCGTCTTGCGCGCGCCCCAGAAGTGCGCAACCAGCACGCCGTAGCCGGCCATCAGCACGATGCCCTCGGCCATCTGGAGAAAGGGCATGAAGTAGTGATTCTGCGCGTAGTAGTGCAGCCAGCCCGAACCGAATCGGCCCAGGTAGTGGCCGAGGATGGTGTCCTGGATGAAGATCTGGTTGACGTCGTCGTGATGCAGCGTGAGGTTCGTCATTTCGAAGCCGAACGCCAGCACGCTGACGCACACCGCGGCGAGGAACGCGATTTTGTGCGCCGGTTCGACACGGCGCCAGGCGAGTGAGAAGAGCTGCTCGATGGGGGTGTGGAGCAACGATGTCATCGTGGCGGATCCGTGGTAACCGGGGGTGCGACCAGCACAGTGGCCGTTCGATTGGCAGTCGGAACGGCTTTCGCCGCCCCAAGCTCGGATCCTGCTTCCCCGAATCCTTCCGCCGCCTGGATCAGATAGGGCGGGCGTGCCTTGATTTCGTCGTAGATCTTGGCGATGTACTCGCCGATGATGCCCAGGCTGATCATGATAAAACTGCCGAGGATCAGCACCGTCGTGATCGTGGTCGTGAAGCCGGAGACCGCTCGGCCCTGGAACCAGCCGATCAGCGCCTCGGCTCCCACGGCGAACCCGAAGAGCAGGGTGAGGGATCCGAGGACGGTCACGATCCGCAGCGGCGCGCTGGTGAAGGACACCAGCGCGGTGGTGGCAAGGTCGATGAGCTTGAGCAGCGTCCACTTCCCCTGTCCGTCGACGCGCTCTTCGACATCGAACGGAATGCTGGCGCGGGGGTACCCGACCCATTGGGACAGACCGCGGTAGAAGCGCTGGCGCTCCGGGAGCGCGCCGGCGATGGTATCCACCACGACGCGATCCAGCAGCTTGAAGTCGGAGGCGTTTTCAAGGTTTACGGCGCCCAGCCAGGAGATCAGCGCGTTGAAGGCCTTCGCGCGTAGCCGGGTGAGGAAGCCGTCGGTGTCGCGCTTGCGCTTGACCGCATCGACGATCATGGCGCCGTCGCGCCAGAGCTCGATCATCCGCGGGATGAGAGAGGGCGGATGCTGGAGGTCGGCATCGATCGTCACCACCGCATCGCCGCGAGCCGCGCGAAGACCCGCGAGCAGGGCGGCTTCCTTGCCGAAATTGCGCGAGAAACGTACCGCCTTGATACGAGGATCCTGGCGTGCCAGCGCGCGCACGCGCTCGTAGGTGCCGTCGCGGCTGCCGTCGTCCACCACGACGATCTCCCAGCGCATGCCGCAGGTGGCCAGGATGTCGCCGACGACGCCGATCGCGCGAGCGATTCCTGCGGCCTCGTCGTGCGCGGGCATGACCACGCTGAGGAGCCCTGCTGCTTCGGTCGGCTTCATCCGATCATCGCTTCGGTGTTTTCGCGTCCGCGCCCGGCTACAGGGGCCGCAGGCGACCGCTCTCGACTTTCAGATGACGGTAGCCGATGAGCCGGACCCCCTTCGATTCGAGCAACGCCCGCACATCCGGACTCGTGAGCGCGGCGAACTCGCCCTCCCAGTCGTGATAGCGGAGCAGCCTCGCATCGTGCACTTCGTCGCGATCGAGATGGCCCGGGTGGCACATCAGCTCGTAGATCCGCCCCGGTCGCAACGTCGCGATGGCGCGCCTGAAATAACTCCCGTCCAGCCTGCCGCTCGCTTCCAGACCCAGGAAATGCGCGACCGGCGCTCTCACGTGCGGGCGTGCGGCCATCTCCAGCCCTTTCATGATGGCGTTTCGAACCAGCGCGCCGGCCGAAAGTCTCGCCGGACGCTCGGCCGTGGGGAAACGAATGTGCGCGATGCCGTACCGGCCGGCGAGCGTGGCGACGACGTCGAAGAGCGCGGGCAGCATGTGGATGTGCTCATGGGAGTTCAGGAATCGCGGTTGCAAACCGGCCGCGAGACAGCGTTCGATCTGCGCCTGCCATTCGTCCGCCACTTCCCGCACGGGGATCCTTCCGGTCAGGACGGCCAGCGTCATGGCGTATTTTCCGGCAAAGCTGCCCGAGCTGCGTGAGAGATTGTTCCTCATCGCTGCGGTGAGCGGCGTGCCGGAAGTCAGATTGAGGTGTACGCCCACGTCCAGCCCTTGCCGCTCGCGCAACCAGCCGGCACGTTCCTCGAAAGCGTCACGGTTGGCGAAAACGCCGGTGGCGGTGACGACACCCCGCTCGGCGGCTTCCAGGATG
Organism: Betaproteobacteria bacterium CG2_30_68_42; assembly: GCA_001872285.1. Classification (GTDB taxonomy): domain Bacteria; phylum Pseudomonadota; class Gammaproteobacteria; order Burkholderiales; family Rhodocyclaceae; genus CG2-30-68-42. Next base: position 7,772 of record MNXU01000091.1, on the reverse strand, counting down.
CCCCGGCTGACGCCGCGGAAATAGCCGTAGTCGTCGGCGTTGACGATGAGGCAGGGCGGCTCGGCTCGCGCGGGACCGTTGGTCATCGGGGCGCTTTGGGCTTGGCCCGGGCGAACAGGCGTTGCCGGAGACCGCGTCCGCCCAGGCACACCGCCCATGTCACCAGGGCGAACCAGAACGGCGGGCGCAAGACCTTCCTGCCGGCGACCGCGCCATCGAGGATGCGGCCGGCGACCCGCCGCCTCGATGCGAACAGCAGCCCGAGTCCCGCGCGGCGACCGACCATGCCGGATTCGAACAGACCCGGTTCCACGATCGTGACGGAGGGCCGGCGCTTGCCGGTGAGGTGCAACTCCATCTCCAGGCTCTCCGCCCAGATGCTGAGCGCCGCCTTCGAGGCATTGTAGCCGGCGGTCGAATGCATTCCGTGCCAGCGACCCATGCTGGAGACCAGCACCAGGGCGGTGCGCGGGTCACGTTCGCCCGGGCCCGCTGCGGGTTCCGATGGAGACGCTCCTTGTCCAACACCGGCTGCGCATAACCAGGCGGCCACCTCCATCGCGGAGAAGCAGTTGACCTGGAAGGTGTCCCGCACTCTTTCCAGACTCAGAACGGACTGACCGTCATGCTTGGTCCCGGCAGACAGGACGACCATGTCGAGACTCGCGGGGAGAACTCCTGCAGCGTCGAGTGCATCCGTGATCATTCCGGGCTGGGACAGATCCGCCACCAGCAGCGTGACCGGTGCCGAAGCGGGAAGGCGCGCGAGAAGCTCACTGCGGGATGCTTCGGTGCGCACCGTGCCGATCACGCGCGCTCCGCGCTCCAGGCATTCCAGCATGAGGTCCATCCCGAGGCCGCGATTGACCCCGGTGATGAGGACGCGCCGGCCGGCAGCCGCGGCGCCGCCCGCGAACGGCTTCCAGGCCGTCCAGGCGAGGCACTGCGCCGCAAGCCATGACAGGGTGATGGCGTGGTTGGCCGCCGCGCGCAATGTCCATCCTGCCAACGCGAGCCATGCCGTGCGGCCGATCGGAGCACGGGCCATCTCCCGGTAACCCGCGCCGTCGCATTCGTGCAGCGCCAGCACCGCATTCAGGATGTGCCGGATCGGATGCGCGGGGAAAAACCACCGGCTGGCGAGATCGAGTCGCGCAAGGCGAAACGCGGTGAGCCGGCGTTGCGCCAGGGCGCGCGCCAGTCCCCGCGGCGGTGCGAATGTGAATGGAGCGCGGGCCAGGTATTCCGACAGCATTTCGTAGATCCGGTCCCTGGGCGTGAGGCCGAGATGGGCGCATGCCAGCTCGTACTCGCCGCGGTCGACCTGCCAGAGCGGAAACATCGCGCCGTTCATCGGGTGGCCCGCTGCCGCTTCGCCGCGTGGCCGGCTCGGGCAGCGAAACTGCCAGCCCGATTCGCGCATGAAGACGTTCCGGAGCCGAGCGCTCGGGTCATGGCAGGTCTACAGCCTCGCTCCGCCAGCCACGCGAATGGCATGCGCAGCGAGCGACAGGGTGATCGACTTGCTCGGCAGGGTCGGGAACGCCGCCCCATCGGCAATGTACAGATTCGAGAAAAGGTTGGCACGACCGTCGGGCCCGCATCGCCTCGGGCCTTGCCCCATGGGAACCGTCCCGGCGTAATGAATGCCTGCGCCCGATGGCGAGCGCGCCTGTCCCCGCGGGACGCAGCCCAGCGCGCGCAGGCCCGATCGAACCGCCGACAGCGAGCGCGCGATGTAGGGCTCTTTCTCCGCGACGTCATGGTAAGCGAGGCGGACGTTCTCCCAGCGTTCCCCCTGATTGACCAGGATCTGGCGGTTTCCAGCCACGATCCGATCCGGGAAGAACAGGCTCACGACGCCGAGCGCGGAGCGTAGCAGGAAGAACAATCGGGACGACGTCCGGCTGTCGAAAGGCATGCGCTCGATCAGCGGATGGTAGATCAGGCTGGTCAGGTGCAGCAGCTCGCCGTGCAGATAGCGCGGCCAGCCGCCCGCGCCGCCGACGATTCCCACGATCAGGCGGTTGAACTGGAATGCACGCGGTTCGGCGGGGTGGCCGATGGCCCGCAAGGAAACGAACGGAATCTTGATCACCGTCGTATCCATCAGTCCTTCCGATTCCGCCAGAATATCCGGCCGGGCAGCCTTCAGGGTGCGCAGGAAAATGCCGCCGGTCTGGAGCGCGCCGGCGGCCAGGAACACCGCATCGCACGGTTCCTCCCGGATCGCGCCACTGGCCATTTCCAGATAGCGAATCGCGCTGATGCGGTTCTCCCGCGACAAGAGCGAAATCACGTACCGCCCGCGAAGATGGCGAAAGTTCCGATGCGCAGCGCATGCCGACAGGGTACTCGCGGCCGGGTTGTAGATCGCGCCACGAGGGCATCCCCACAGGCACCGGTCGCAGTAGTCGCAGGCATCCTCCCTGTCTGGATCGGTGACCACGGCCAGGCGGGCAAGCCCCACGCGGATGCCCCGCCGGTGCAGCGCGCGCGACTTGCGGCCATAGGTTTTCAGAAGAATGTCATCGGCATGCGACGGGCGGACCGGCGGCTGCGAGGGATACACTCCGGCGAGGTAAGGGGACAGATCGTCGGTGACCGGGCCGGCTACGGGGATTCGGGCGAAAGCGGTGCGGTAGGCGCGGTCCATCTCTGCGCACGAAACCGGCCAGCCGGACAGGTCGTCTTCATCATAGGCCAGCGCGTTGGCGCCCCACCCGTTGGCGAGCCCGCCGGTGGCGAACGACGCATAGGGGGCGAAGCCTTCTGTGAGGAAATTCCACAGGGGGTCATGCGCCGAAGCGAGGAAGCGGCGCGACGGCGGGTAGCGCAGCAACTCCGGCACCGCCGGCGGAACCAGGGCCCGCAGGTCCTCGCCGAGAAAGTAGGCGGCAGGATCGGGCAGGCGATGTTTCAATTCCTCGAACGTGGCGCCGGGCTCCGGAGGTGGCGGATCCTCGCCGCCGACGTCCCAGAGTTCCACGTCATGACCCCGTTCCAGCAGGCTGAGTGCGGCATGGACGCCGGATACGCCTGCGCCGATGACGATGGTTTTCATCGCGGATCAGAGTATTCCATGCCCCGCATCCGGTTCATCCTTCGACCTCGGGAAGTCTTGCCGATCGGGGTGGCGTGCCAGCGATCGTTCCGGGCTACGACAGGATCAGATAGATTGCGACGATTCCGAACGCCAGGCCGACCGCGTGACGGGCGTCGATCACCTCGCCGACCGCCAGACCGTAGAGGGTGACGATTGCGATCTGCGCCACCGTCATCGCCGGATAGATCTTGTTGAGCGCATAGAACTTGAGGATCACCGAGTACAGGAGGAAGGAAAGAGTATACGAAGCGGCGGCCATCGCCATGAAGCCGAGCCAGGGACTCGTCATGACATCATGGCCCGCGGCCTGCTTGAGCAGAACCTGGGCGAAGGCGGTGGTCGCGATGCCGATCGCGACGAGCAGGAGGGGTGACATTGTCATCATGAGAGTGCCTCTCGACGAGGTGTGGTGTGCGCGTCTGGTCTGCAAAGGTGGCCGAAATGACGCATGCGCAGTGTGCACCGAAGCCCCTATCGCGACGCCGTGGCGGCCACGTCCCGCAATGCATGCTGGGGGGAGGGCATCGAGGCGAACCGCGGATGCGCCACGAGCGTCTTGAAGACGCGCTCCGCCATCGAACGACTTCCACCATCGGTGAAATGTACCGAATCCGCGAAATGCTGCGCATCGCCCGGAATGTCGTTTTCACCTTCGACGAGCAGGGCGCCCCTGGCCTGCGCGACCGCGCGGATGATGTCATTGTATCGGCGGTAACCTGCGAGGAGTCCGTCCAAGCTCATCGAAGGCATGTAGATCAATGCGGAGACGGCCGCCTTCTTCTTTTCCTCGTCGGTCTGCTCGGGTCGCAGCCGCGTCGAGAAGGTGGCGACCGCGACCAGACGCCCGTCGTGACCGGCGGCATCGATGAGCTTGCCCAGGTTCCGTTCGAATTCCTTCCCCAACGTTTTCTGATCGAGGACCACGCGGCCACGGGAGGATTCCGCACCTCGGCGGGCCGCGATCACGCGGAGATTCTTTTCGACGAGTTCCCAAAGCCGGAGATTCTGCGCGAACCAGCTTCGCTCGCGGCTCTCGGTCGTTTTCGCCAGTCCCTGCGCGAGCGCGAGCGTACGGACTTCCTGACTCAGGTCGTTGGTGGCGTGGTAGATGACGACGACATCGGGTTCGAGGGGCTCGATTCGCTGCTGCAGGTTTCTCAGCGATGTGCGCACAGTGTAGCCCGGTACTGCACCATTCGCGTAGTCGAAGTCGGCCTTGGGGAATCGCGCGCGCAGTCGCTCGACGACGAGATGGGGCCACACGGCCATGTCGCCGCTGGCCTCGGCGCAAAAAGTCGTCGATGCACCGAGGAATGCGATGCGGATGCGCCCTTGCGGTTTGGGAACGGCGATCTCGGGCCCGCGGAAACCGAGGGTATTGACGGTGATGTTTCCGACCCGCGCGCCGGGAACCAGCACGCGCAGATCGAGTTTCTCGTCGAGCCGGTAAAGCGCTTCGAAGCTCGCCGCCGTACCGTGCCTGGACCATTGGCGCAGCCGCACGGCGCCTTCGGCCGCGAGGAGCAGCAGTATCGTGGCGATGCACACCACGATAGCCAGGGCGACCCACTTGAGCCGCGGCGATGATCGCGTAGGGCTGGTCATGGCATTGGCTTTCCTGCCGGTTCGACTGTGGCCGGGTCGTCATGCGCGGAGGGGCGATCGGCCAAGGCCCGTCCGAAGGCGGCCGATGAGCCTGCTCTGGCAGCGTCAGTCGTGAGTGCCTCGATCAATCGAGATCGAACCTGCCTTCGTAGCGCTGCTTGAGCGCGGGATCCTGGTCTTCCTTGCGCAGGAAGCAATTGCCCACGGCGAGGCGCTCGATCTCGGTGCCCATGAAACAGCGGAACGCATCCTCCGGGCTTTCCACGATGGGCTCGCCGCGCACGTTGAAGCTTGTGTTGACGATGACCGGGCAGCCGGTCATCGCCTTGAAACGGCTGATCAGGGCGTGATAGCGCGGATTCGTGTCCGGGTGCACGGTCTGGATACGCGCGGAGTAATCCACGTGGGTCACGGCCGGGATGCTCGATCGCGGCACGTTGAGCCTGTCGATGCCGAAAAGCCGTTCCTGCTCTTCGCTCATGCGGATGCGGTGCCGGTCCAGCACGTCGGCCACCAGCAGCATGTAGGGACTGTCCTCGTCGAGGTCGAACCATTCGGCGACATCCTCGCGCAGCACCGAGGGGGCGAAGGGCCGGAAGGACTCGCGGTACTTCACCTTGAGGTTGAGCATCTTCTGCATCGTGGGCGAGCGGGCGTCCCCGAGAATGGAGCGCCCGCCCAGCGCGCGCGGGCCGAACTCCATGCGGCCCTGGTGCCAGCCGAGCGCCTTGCCTTCGGCGAGCGCCGCCGCGCAGCGCTCGATGATCGCCTCGTCGTCCAGCGTCTCGAAATGGGCGCCCGCTGCGGCGAGCCGGCGCTCGATCTCGGACTGGCGGTAGCTCGTGCCGAGATAGCTGCCGCGCATCGCATCCGCCGCGCCGGCGCGCAGCCGCGGCTGATCCTTGTACAAGTGCGCGGCGCAGAGCGCAGCCCCCACCGCGCCACCGGCATCGCCCGCGGCCGGTTGCAGCCAGAGCTTGTCGAACCAGCCCTGCTTCAGCAGCTTGCCGTTGGCCACGCAGTTCAACGCCACGCCGCCCGCGAGGCAAAGATTGCGTTCGCCGGTTTCCTTCGCGACCGCGCGGGCAAGTTTGAGCACCACCTCCTCGGTCACCGCCTGGATCGAGGCCGCCAGATCCATCTCCCGCTGGGCGAGCCGCCGCTCGGGTTTTCGCGGCGGGCCGTCGAACAGCGCGTCGAAGCGGCCGTTGGTCATGGTGAGCCCGGTGCAGTAGTCGAAGTAGTCCAGATTCAGCCGGAAGCTGCCGTCTTCCTTGATGTCGATGAGATGCTGCTTGATTCGATCGACATACCTGGGCTCGCCGTAGGGGGCCAGCCCCATCACCTTGTACTCGCCGGAATTCACCTTGAAGCCGGTGTAGTAGGTGAACGCCGAGTAGAGCAGCCCGAGCGAGTGCGGGAAGTGGATTTCGCGGATCACCTTCAGGTCCGAACCCTGCCCCAGTGCTAGGGACGTGGTGGTCCATTCGCCCACGCCATCCATGGTGAGTACCGCCGCGCGCTCGAAGGGCGACGGGAAGAAGGCGCTGGCGGCGTGGCTCAGGTGGTGCTCGGAGAAGAGCAGCTTGGGCAGCCAATCCACATCCGCGTCGGTGGCCTTCAGCTCCTTGACCAGCAGGCTCTTCTGGAACAACTTCTCCTTCAGCCAAAGTGGCAGCGCCTGGCGGAAGGATGTGAAGCCGCGCGGGGCGAAGGCGAGATAGGTCTCCAGGAGCCGCTCGAATTTCAGGAACGGCTTGTCGTAGAAGGCCACCAGATCGATCTCGGCCGGCCGCACGCCGGTGGTGCGCAGGCACGCGCGAATCGCTTCGTGCGGGAAGCCGGGATCGTGCTTCCTGCGCGTGAAGCGTTCCTGCTGGGCCGCGAATTCGATTCGGCCGTCCACGATCAGCGCGCACGCGGCGTCGTGGTAATAGGCCGACAGGCCCAGGATGCGCATCTCAGAACAGCGTGTAGATGAAGGGAGCCACCGCCGAACCCTCGGCGAGGATCAACAGGCCGCCCATCAGCAGCATCACCACGATGATCGGCAGCAGCCAGAACTTCTTGCGCGCCCGCAGGAACTGCCATAGCTCGCCCAGAAAGGACATCGTCACCTCGTCAGAATTGGTTCGGCATCCCGGACGGGTCCGGGCCCGGCGGGTCGCGCTCGATCCAGTAGGTCTGCGCGGCCGGTTCGAAGCGGCGGCGCAGGGCGTCGCGGCCGGCCATGCGCATGAAAAAACCCACCGGCGTGAAAACACCGTAGAAAATCGCCCCGAGTACGACGGGGCTGACGATACGCTGCAGCCACTCGCCCAGCTTCATCCAGGCGCGGTTGAGCGGAGTCAGAACCCCGGGCACAGTCAGGGTGACGATGAGCGTCAGGGCGGCGAGCGCCAGCGCCCAGGGGTAGATCGTCCCCCCGCGCCACCAGGACCACGCTCCCGCCAGCGCGAAGAACGCGGTGAAGACGATCCCGAAGGAACGGTTGGAGGGTGTCGGTTGCACGGAGTCGAATTCCTGGACCGGGGCGGATTGTACGGTGTGGAATCGGAGCGGCGCGGTAATTATTACCGCATCGCCCCGTGGCTGGGTCGGGTGCGCGCGGCGCACCACGAAGCGGAGCCGATCCGGGGCGAAGCCGGGCCGGTCATCGCCATGGGTCAACCAGCCCACCCCTGCCATTTCCACGATTGGAGGGACGAAACCAACTGTAAGCGCTGCGCCCGCCGTTGCACGCCGCGCGCTGCTTCGTCAGGCTCAAGCCCTCCTCGCAATGACGAGGTCAGTGGTCGGTCGTTGCGCAGAGCGAGGCACCCCGTTCCTCCGTCTTTGCGAGGAGCGGAGCGACCGAACACTCACATTCTCGCGTTCGCCGAATCGGACACGTGTAGCCGTTGCACGCCGCGCGCTGCTTCGTCAGGCTCAAGCCCTCCTCGCAATGACGAGGTCAGTGGTCGGTCGTTGCGCAGAGCGAGGCACCCCGTTCCTCCGTCTTTGCGAGGAGCGGAGCGACCGAACACTCACATTCTCGCGTTCGCCGAATCGGACACGTGTA
>MNXU01000028.1 GCA_001872285.1 Betaproteobacteria bacterium CG2_30_68_42 | reverse complement strand
CAAACTTGTCCGCCGGCAGCTTCACCGTCTCATACACCTTCACCCCGCCGTCCTTGGCGCAGAGCTTTTCCACCTGCCAGTCGTAATAGTATTTGCGTCCGCCGCCATACCAGAACAGCAGTCCAAACCAGACCAGCCCGACTGCCGTGCCGACGATCCACCTGGCCTTGCGGTCTGCGCATCTGTCCCTGGCCCGGCGCATCAGCCACAGGCCGAGCCGGACGTAGTAATAGACGACGATGATGAGAATGATCGTGTACATCTCACGCTGCTTTCTTCAGCTCGCGCAGACGGGTCCTCGGCCCGAGATGACCGGTCGCGGCTCGCGTCCTGCCAAGACCTGAGTCGGGCGAGCGATGCGTGCCTGTGCCCGGTTCATGCATCGTTCGAACCCGTTCCGCCGGCGCAGCCCGCAGGCGTCCCCATCCTCACCACCTCATCGACTTGCAGCGCCTTGGGCAGGTGGTGGGCGATGAAGAGCATGGTGACCTGTCCCCTGAGCGCGTTGATCGTGTGCGCGAAGGCTTCGGCGGTGTCTGCGTCGAGGCTGGAGGTGGCCTCGTCGAAGATCAGGATGCGAGGGTGGCGCAGCAGGGCGCGGGCGATGGCCAGGCGCTGCTTCTGGCCGCCCGAGAGCCCCACGCCGCGCTCGCCGATCCCGGTCTGATAGCCCTGGGGCAGGTGCTCGATCAGCTCGTGGATCTCCGCGGCCTTGCAGGCGCGCACGACATCTTCGAGCGATGCGCCGGGCTCGCCCGCGAGGACGTTCTCCAGGATGGTTCCCGAGAACAGCACCGTCTCCTGCGGCACCACGCCAAAGGGGTTGCGGATCTCGTTGGCGCCCAAGTGGCGCAGGTCGATGCCGTCGATCGCGATGGTTCCCTCGACGGGCAGGCAAAGCCCCAGCAGCAGGCGCGCGAGCGTGCTCTTTCCGCAGCCCGACGGTCCCATGATCGCGAGTGCCCGGCCGGGCGCCACGCTCAGCGTCAGGTCGCGGAACAGCCACGGCCGCTCGCATCCATAGCGGAAGCCCAGGCCCTGGAGCTCGAGTGCGGCCGGGGTCTGCCTGCGAAGCCGGCCGCTGGCAAGGGTGTGCGGCTCCTCGGGTGCGTCCATGATGTCGGCGAGCCGGCGCACGGCGATGCTCGCCTCCTGGAACTGCTGGTAGAGTCCCACCAGGCGCAACAGCGGCTGGCCGAGCCGGGCGGCGAACATCTGGAAGGCGATGAGCATGCCCACGGTGAAGCCGGGCTCGCCGATGACCGCGAGCGCTCCGGCGGTGAGGATGGCCGCGCTTTGCGCCTGCTCGAGCGCGTTGGCCGCCGTCCCATAGGTGTTGGCGAGCTGGCGCGTGCGAAAGGCTGCGCCCAGATACTCTGCCAGATACTCCCCGAAGCGCGCCTCGAGGCGCGGTTCCATCTGCAGCGATTTCACCGTCTCCATGGCGGCGACATGTTCGGTGACGAACGCCTGGTTGCGCGCGCCCAGGAGGAACTGGCGGTTGATCCGGCTGCGCAGGCGCGGGGTCACGGCGAGACTGAGTGCGGCGAGCAGGGCGATCAGCGCGAGCGCGATCAGGGTGAGCTTCCAGCTATAGAAGAGCATCACCGCCAGGAACAGCGCCATGAAGGGCAGCTCCAGCAGCAGCGAGAGCAGTGCCCCGCACAGGAACTCGCGGATCGACTCCACCGCCTGCAGCCGGGCGACCAGGGTTCCGGTCGCTCGCTGCTCGAAGTAGGCGAGCGGCAGGCGCAGGAGCCGCCGGAACACCTGCGCGGAGAGCACCGCGTCGACGCGATTGCCGGTGTGGATGAGCAGATACTGGCGCAGCCAGCTCATCAGCGCGTTGAACACCAGCACGATCGCGAGCCCCGCGGCGATGACCGCGAGCGTGCTCAGGCTGTGATGGGCGACGACCTTGTCGATCACGACCTGGGTGAAGAGCGGCACGGCGAGTCCCGCCACCTGCAGCGCGGCGCCCGCCGCGAGCACATCGGAGAGCACCCGCCGGTGGCGGGCGAGTTCGGCGAGAAACCAGCGGAATCCGAAGCCCTCGCGTGCGCTCTGCGGTTCGAGCCCCGCGCCTTCGCCGTGCGGCAGCCGCTCGGGGGCATGCACTGCGATCGCCTGTGCATCGAAGGCGGCGCCGGGCTCGCCGAGCCGCGCACTCTCGCCCACGCGCGATCCGGGCCGAAAGAAGAGCACGCGCTCGCCGTCGCTCCTGACGACGAGCACCGGAATCGTGCGCGGACCCGCATCCGCCTGCGCGCCCTCAGCGGCCGGCGAGCCCTCGACATGCAGGAACGCGATGCAGGGCGTGCGCGGGCGCGCTCCCCGCAAGGCGCGCCGGCGCGTCCTCAGCCCGAGGGCGCGCAGCGCGCCGATCAGCGTGGCGATCGTGTGCGGCGGTGGGAATTCCCGGCACAGCAGTTGCAAATCGGCGCCCGCGCCGAGCATCTGCGCGAGGCTGCCCGCAAACCACAGCCACTCGGCCTGCGTGAGCACCTGCGCATCCCCGCCACGCACAGCCGCCTCCGGCGCCAAAACGCTCGCCATGCCCGACCCCCCTGGTCCCCTCTGGCCGAAGCTGCCGGATCGATGTTTCTTCTTTGCGGGCAGCCTAGCGCGCGCCACGCGCCGGCGTCAATACGACTTTCGGACGAGGCGACGCGGGAGCTAGGGAACCTCGGAGTTGCGCATGCGGCCGGCGATGGAGGCGGCGTGCCTGGCGAGGAAGGCCGAGCCGGTCATACGGGCGTACCTGCGCGGGCTGGGTAGCAACACCGCGAGCCGTGCCGCCTGGTCCTGGGCGAGTCGTTCGGCCGGGATGCCATAGTAGTGCCGCGCCGCGGCTTCGGCGCCGAACACGCCGTCGCCCCATTCGACGACGTTCAGGTAGATCTCCAGGATGCGGCGCTTGGTGAGGATCGTCTCCAGCATGAGCGTGATGACCGCCTCCTGCGCCTTGCGCCACGGGGTCTTCGCCGGGCTCAGGAAGAGATTCTTCGCGAGCTGCTGCGAGATCGTGGAGCCGCCGGCGACCATCCGGCCCTTGCGCCGGTTCTTCTCGATCGCCTTCTGCATCGCCTCCCAGTCGAAGCCTTCGTGCTCGACGAAACGGTCGTCCTCCGCCGCGACCACAGCGCGCTTGAGGTGGATCGAGATGCGCTCGTAGGGCACCCATCGGTGCGCGATGCGTGCGCGCCGGTCGGCGGCGCGCAATTCGTCCAGCCGGATCTCCATGAAACGGGTGGTGCCGGGATCGTTGTAGCGCCACCAGAGCACATGCCCGAGGAACCAGCCCTGATAGGCCAGCAAGGCGACGAGGAGTGCAGCCAGGACGCGCCGCAGCGTGCGCATCAGGCGGATCGCTCGCGCAGCCGTTCGATCACGCTCGCCGTCTCGGGACGCACGCCGCGCCAGAGGTGGAAGGACTCCGCGGCCTGCTCGACCAGCATGCCGAGGCCGTCCGCGCAGCGCGCCGCACCGTGCGCGCGTGCGAACGCGAGGAACGCTTCGGCCGGCTGCCCGTAGATCATGGCGTAGGCGAGGCTGTCACGGGAGAACAGGCCGCCGGGCAGCACCGGAGGCGCGCCGGCGAGACCCGCGGAGGTGGCGTCGATCACCAGGTCGAAGGCTTCGGCCCCGAGTGCGTCGAGCCCGCACGCATCGAGCCGCACGCGGCCCTTCGCGGGAAGCCTCGCGGAGAACTCCGCGGCGAGCGCAGCGGCACGCTGCGCGTTGCGGTTGGCGATCGCGAGCCGCGCGGGCGATTGGTCCAGCAGCGGCAGCAGTGCGCCGCGCGCGGCACCGCCCGCTCCCAGCAGCAGGACGCTGCGCCCGGAGAGGTCGAAGCCGAGATTGCGGCACAGGTCGGCGATCAGCCCGGCCCCGTCGGTGTTGTCCCCGAACAGGCCCGCGGCATCGAAGCGCAGCGTATTGACTGCGCGCGCCGCCTCGGCGCGCGCAGAGCGTGCATCCGCCAGGCGCCATGCCTCCTCCTTGAACGGCAGCGTCACGTTGGCGCCGCTGCCTCCGGCGGCCGCGAAGGCGCGCAGGGCCGCGGCGAAGCCGTCCCGCGGCGCGAGGATCGCTTCGTAGGCGAGGTCCTGCCCGGTCTGGCGGGCGAACGCGGCGTGGATCGCGGGCGAGAGCGAGTGGGCGACCGGATTGCCGAATACCGCGTAGCGATCGGTCATCTCTGCGAGCGACCGCGAGATCGCGCGCTCACTCCGAGGCGAGTCGATCGGCGCTGGTGAAGGTCCATGTTCGGGTGATGACCAGGATGTCGACATTGCGCCGCAGCGCGGGCGGAAAGACGCCGTAGGGCGCGGCGAGCCGCACGATGCGCTGTGCCGCCTGGTCGAGGACGGGGTGTCCGGAGGAGCGGTGGAGCTCGAGCGTGTCGATGCTGCCGTCGGCGCGGATGCCCACGCTCATCACCAGGCTGCCATAGAGCCTGCCGCGCGCCGACTCCGGGTAATTGAGGTTGCCGACGCGCTCGACCTTCTGGCGCCAGTCCTCGACATACTGCGCTTCCACGGCCTCGGTCACGCGCGCCCCGACGAACTTCCTGCGCGGCCGCTTGCCGTATTCCTCCGTCATCCGCGAGATCTCGGCCTCCAGGCGCGCCATCGCGAGCGCGCTGCGGGCGAGATCGGCACCGCTGACGCGCTCGGCCGGCTCCGGCTGTTCCGCGCTGCGAGGACGCTCGGGCAGCGCCTCGCGACTGTCGCTGCGAGCGCTGAGCACCGGCGGCGGCGTCTCCTCGACCTGTGCGCGCTGGCGCGCCTCGACCGGCTCCGTTCCGCTCGCCGGTGCGCGCAGCGCGGGCAGCGGCGTCTTCGGGCGCCGGTTCTCGTTGCCTCCCCCGTCGAGATTCGCCTGCGCGCGCGCCTGGGGAATGTCGGGTTTCGTCGCGCTCTTGCTATTGACCAGGACGACCTCGAGCTGGGGGTCGCGCATCTTGGCGAGCGCGATGTCCGGAAGGCGGAAACGGATCGACAGCACGACGGCATGGAGCACGAGGGATGCGATCAGCGCGTATTTGAGCGCGCGTGGAATATCGAACCCGCCGAACGCTTCGAAGCCGCGACTGCCCGGGAGCGCAGCCGCCGGCTGCCGGCGCGCGGCCAGCCCTGGCGTCGAGCGGCGGGTCTTGCGGGTTTTCGTCATCGGAGATGATCTTACCTCGCAGCGCTCGGGCAGGCGATGCCCTCGTCGGCCCTGGGCAGGGCCTCCAGGAAACGGAGCCGCGCCTCGAGCGAAAAGTAGTCGATGTCGTCGACCGACACCCTCACCCGGCTCCCCGGCGCGAGGGCGGGAACGGAAGGCACCCTGAGCACCAGCGGCACGCGCTCCAGCCTCACCAGGTTGTCGCGCAGCACGGATGCGAGCGGCATGCGTTCGTCCTCCTGTTCGAGCCAGCGCAGGCACCAGTAGCGCTCCATCGCGCGCTGGAACTCGGCGTAGGCGGCATAGGTCAGCTCGAAGTCGCGCATCGCCCCGAGGAGGGCTTCGGAGCGCTTGCCGAAGGGCGGGGGCTCGCCGCGCAGGTGGGCGAGGAGCTGCCACTGGTTGATGAGATCGACATAGCGGCGCAGCGGAGAGCTCGCCCAGGCGTACTGGTCGACGCCGAGCCCGTCGTGGGCCGCGGCGGCGGTCGTCATGCGAACCTTGCCTGCGCTCTGGGCGCGGTAGATGGCCGGGATGTCGGCCTGCGCGAGCAGCCCGCCCCAGGTGCTGTTGGCGACGATCATCAGCTCGGCCACCAGCTTGTCGAGCGGAGAGCCGCGCCGGCGCGGGACGATTTCGACCCGGCCCTCGGGGACGCTCCAGTCGACCGAGAAGTTGTAGTCGAACGCACCCGCAACCGCCGCCGGCTTGCCGCGCCCGGCTTCCAGCACGACGGCGAGCTGCCACAGGATCGAGAGCTCGGTCCCGAACGGAAAGTCGAAGGCCTGCGAGGCGACGGCTTCCTCGTTGAAGCGCGGCTCCAAGTCGTGGTGGCGAAGGTTGGCCGCCACCCGCACGCGCTCGGCGCGCGTGGCGTGGCTGCGGATCGTGAAGTCCGGGCCGATGTCGAGATAGAGCGAGAGCGCCTCGCACTCGCGCCCGGCGGCCAGCGTGAAGCGATCGATCACGGCATCGGGCAGCATGGTGATCTTGCGGCCGGGCATGTACACGGTCGAGAGCCTTTGCCGCGCGATCGCGTCGAGTCCGGAGCCCGGGCGGATGCCGAGCCCGGCGCCGGCGATGTGGATGCCGATGCGCCAGCCGCCTTCTGCGCGCGGCGAGACCGAGAACGCGTCGTCGATCTCGGTGGTTGCGGCGTCGTCGATGCTGAAGGCCTCCGCATCGGCAGCCGGCAGCCCGACGGGTGTCTCCGGCTCCGCGTGGGCGGGGAACGCGGTGCCGGCCGCGAAGTACTCGAACAGGAAGCGCCCGAGATGGTAGTCGTGGGGGGAGGCGATCGCGCCGCATTCCTGGAGCAGGCGCGCCGGTGCGAGCCCGCTCTCGGCGGATGCGAGTTCGAGCGCCTTGGCCTCGACGCGGTTGCGATCCGGCTTGTAGAGCAGCGCCGGGAGCATCGGCGCGAATTCCGCGGGCAGGCGCCGCGCGGCCAGCTCGCCGGCCATCCGCTCGATCGTAGCCGCCTGCTGGCGCTTGCGCTCCAGACCGGTGAGCGCGGCCTGCAGGATCTCGGGCGGCGCCCTGCGGAAGCGCCCGCGGCCCTTGCGATGGAAATAGATCGGCGCGCCATGAACCCGCAGCAGGATCGCGGTGGCCTGCGCCGCGTCGGGCTCGTGCCCGTAGTAATCGCGCGCGAGTTCGAGGAAACCGAACTCGCCCTCGGCGCAGACTTCCCAGAGGAAGTCGACCTCGATCGCTTCGGCCTGGCGCTCGGCGGCCTCGATCAGCGCCGAGGTGCCGGGAGACTCGAAGCGCAGCAGCACGTTCGCGCTCTTCACCTTCGCGCGCTTGCCGCTCGGCAGCTCGACCTGCAGGCTGGTGTTCTGGTCGGCGAGCACCTCGGCGCAACGGAAGGTGCCGTCCTCCTCGTACAGGACGTTCATCGCGGGGCGGGCCGCCGGGCGCAGGCGATGAGCACGCGGCTGCGCATGCGGTAGCCGCTACCTTGACGCCAGGGGGAAAGCTCGACGCGCACTTCATCGGCCAGCCTGCCGCGGCTGTCCGCGGGCAGCCGCGCCAGCGACCATGCGGCACCGCCGGCGAGATCGAGGAACGACTGCCAGTAGGCCGCGGGATCGGGGAAGGTGCTCTCCAGCGCGAAATGCTCGACGCGCGCCTCCACGAAACCGGCGCCCTCGATGAGCGCCGCGAGCCGCGCCGGGTCGCCGAAGCGGAACACCGAGGGCCGCGCGAGCTTCGGCGGCGGCAGCACGCGGCGCATGCACTCCAGCGCACAGGAGACCAGCGGCACTTCCTGCGCCTCGCCCCACACCGAGACCGCGAGCGCTCCTCCGGGGCGAAGCACCGCGCGCACCTCCCCGAGCGCGGCTTCGGGCCGGGGAAAGAACATCAGCCCGAGGCCGCACAGCACGCGATCGAAGCTCCCGTCGCGAAACGGCAGGCGCTGGGCGTTGGCGGCCACGCAGGCGGGAGCGGGCGCGGCGGCTTCGGCCCCGAGGCGCGCGCACTCGGCGAGCGCGGCTTCCGCGAGATCCGATGCAATCGCGAGCCCCGCCGACCCGACGCGCGCGGCGGCGGCGAGCGTCAGCGTGCCCGGTCCGGCTGCGATGTCCAGCACCTTCTGCCCGGCGCGAAGCGCGGCCGCTCCGACGAGCGCACTGGCGAGCTCGGCACGCGTGGCGGCGGCCTCGGCGTAACGCGCCGCGATCAGGTTGTAGCCGGCGCGCTCGATCCGGGCGATGCGCGCCGGAAACTCATCGCTCACGGTGTTTGGGCTCATGCCGCCGCCTCCGGACCCGAACCGGCATACGACCACCGCGCTGTCGGCGGCTTGGCGGTGTTCGCGGGCGCTCGCATCCCCGCTGCGCGGGGCTCCTGCTCCCTGCTCATGCCGCCACGCCGAAGCGCACGAGCTCGTCGAGGACCTCCGGCCAGTGGGCGAAGCCGTGCTCGCCGCCCTCGATGACCGTCTGGCGCGCGCCGGCGAATTTCGCCACCGCGAGCCGGTAATCCAGCACTTCGTCGCCGGTCTCGACCATCAGCCAGTAGCGCTCCGGTCGGGTGATGCGCGTCACCTCGATCGCCGCGAGCTCCGCCACGTGGGCGCGCGTGAATTCGAAGCGCTCGCCGGTGTAGAGGTTGGTCTGCATGCCGAGCAGCGGAGCAGCCTCCAGATGCGGCACCACGGCCGGATTGACCAGCACCGCGCGGCAGCCGTGCGCCTCGGCGAGCCAGGTGGCGTAGTAGCCGCCGAGCGAGCTGCCGACGAGGGTGACCGGGCTGCCGGCTGCCGCCATCTCGCGCTGCGCGACCGCGATCGCCTCGCGCGGCGAGGGCGGAAGCTGCGGGCAGCGGTAGAGATGCGCGAGACCGCGCGCGGCGAGATGCTCGTGCAATTGCGTCGCCTTGTGCGATTGGGGCGAGGAACGGAATCCGTGCAGGTAGAGGATCACGGGTGGCTCCAATCGACCAGCCCGGTATAGGCGGTGCCGAGGACGACCACGCCGAAGGCGATCCGGTACCAGGCGAAGGGCGTGAAGTCGTGGCTCGCGATGTAGCGCAGCAGCCAGCGCACGCACGCGAAAGCGGAGACGAATGCGGCGGCCGCCCCGACCGCGAAGAGGTTGAAGTCGGCGGCGTCGAACAGAGCGCGGTTCTGGTAGAAATCCCACGCGCCTGCCGCGACCAGCGTGGGCACCGCGAGAAAAAACGAGAATTCCGTGGCCGCCTTGCGCGAGAGCCCGAACAGCAATCCGCCGATGATGGTCGCACCCGAGCGCGAGGTGCCGGGGATGAGCGCGAAAGCCTGGGCGATGCCGACCTTGAGCGCGTCGTCCCAGCGCATGTCGTCCACGGTTTCCACGCGGATGCGATGATCGCGCCGCTCCGCCCACAGGATGACGAATGCCCCGGCGATGAAGGCGATCGCGACCGGCAGGGGTTTGAACAGCGCCGCCTTGATGTGACTGCCCACCGCCAGCCCGAGAACGGCCGCAGGCAGGAACGCGATCGCCAGGTTGAGCGCGAAGCGGCGCGCGGCGGCATCGCGTGCGCATCCGGTGAGCACGCGTGCGAACCGCGCGCGGTATTCCCAGACGATCGCCAGCATCGCTCCGGTCTGGATCACGATCTCGAAGATCGTGCCCTTCTCGTCGTTGAAGCCAAGCAGATCCCCGGCGACGATCAGGTGGCCGGTGCTCGATACCGGCAGGAATTCGGTCAGTCCCTCGACGATGCCGAGCACCAGCGCCTTGGCGAGGAGGATGGCATCCATGGGTGGCGCAAAAGCCGCGATTATAGCCTCGCCGGGGCCGCGGCCTCAGCGCGCGGAGATGGGCGAGAGGGTCAGCGTGAGGCTGTTGCGCTCCACGCGCAGATCCTTCGGCGCGTATTGCACGCCTGCCGACTTCAGGTCCTGCTCGCCGAGCGTGTAGAGCGGGAACTCCTCGAGCACCTGCTCGGTGAGCCAGGCGCCGATCCGGCTCAGTGGCGCCGCGAACCGTTCCGGCACGCCCGCGATGGCGACGTTTTCCGCACGCGGCTCACGCAGCACGATCGAGCGCGACGCGGCGTCGTAGGCGAGCCGCCCGGAGATCGTGGCCGATCCACGCAGCGCGCTCGAGAGCATCGCGTTGCCGAGCTTCACCTCCATCGCCGCGCGCACCCGGTTCTCCGCGGGCTCCATCGTGACCTTGGGATTGGCGAGCTCGACGTCGAAGAGGGCGAGGAACGTGCGGGTGCCCGAGTAGCGCTTCGCGATCAGCTCCTCCAGACGCGCCTCGCTGAGCGTGATCTCCTTCGAGGGCGCGAGCGCGGCGCAGCCGGAAAGGATGAGCGCGGCGACAGCCGCGGCGAGCAACGGTGCGCCGGTCCGGGTTCGGGTCATTTGCGGCTACTCCTTGGGGTGGACGGAAAACGGGTGATCATCGACCTGATCGCCGATGCGCGGCGCGACATGCAGTCGAGCTTGCGCGTCGCCTGCTCGACGCTTGGGCGCGGCGCGCTCACGCCTTCCCGTAGATCTCCGCGCCCGCCTTCACGAACTCGACCGCCTTCGCCCGCATGCCCGCCTCGAGCGCGCTCTCTTCGCTGACGCCCTGCCTCGCGGCGAACTCGCGCACCTCCTGGGTGATCTTCATCGAGCAGAAATGCGGGCCGCACATCGAGCAGAAGTGGGCGAGCTTGGCGCCTTCCTGCGGGAGCGTTTCGTCGTGGAAGGCACGTGCCCGCTCGGGGTCGAGGCCGAGGTTGAACTGGTCCTCCCAGCGGAACTCGAAGCGCGCCTTGGACAGCGCGTTGTCGCGCGCCTGCGCGCCGGGATGGCCCTTGGCGAGATCGGCGGCATGCGCCGCAATCTTGTAGGCGATGATGCCTTTCCTGACGTCGTCCCTGTCGGGCAGCCCGAGATGCTCCTTGGGCGTCACGTAGCAGAGCATGGCGGTGCCGAACCATCCGATCATCGCCGCGCCGATCGCCGACGAGATGTGGTCGTAGCCGGGGGAGATGTCGGTCACCAGCGGCCCGAGGGTGTAGAAGGGTGCCTCGTGGCAGTACTTCAATTGCAGCTCCACGTTCTCGCGGATGAGATGCATGGGCACGTGGCCGGGGCCTTCGATCATCACCTGGCAGTCGTGCTTCCAGGCGATTTCGGTGAGTTCGCCCAGCGTCCTCAGCTCGGCGATCTGCGCCTCGTCGTTGGCGTCGTGGATCGAGCCGGGGCGCAGCCCGTCGCCCAGCGAAAAGGCGACGTCATACGCCTTCATGATCTCGCAGATCTCCTCGAAGCGCGTATAGAGGAAGCTCTCCTGGTGATGGGCGAGGCACCACTTGGCGAGGATCGAGCCGCCACGCGAGACGATGCCGGTCATGCGGCGGGCCGTCATCGGCACCCAGGCCAGCCGCACGCCGGCATGGATGGTGAAGTAATCCACCCCCTGCTCGGCCTGTTCG
Source organism: Betaproteobacteria bacterium CG2_30_68_42 (assembly GCA_001872285.1). Classification (GTDB taxonomy): domain Bacteria; phylum Pseudomonadota; class Gammaproteobacteria; order Burkholderiales; family Rhodocyclaceae; genus CG2-30-68-42. The sequence continues at coordinate 51,810 of MNXU01000028.1, read as the reverse complement.
ATCAGGGTGTCGCGGAAGATCTCCCAGGTGAGTTCCTCGGCCCTGCCCTCGACCTTCTCCAGCGCCTGATAGATCGGCACGGTGCCGATCGGCACCGGCGAGTTGCGGATGATCCATTCGCGGGTCTCGTGGATGTTTTTCCCGGTGGAGAGGTCCATCACCGTATCGCCGCCCCAGCGGATCGCCCATACCATCTTGTCCACCTCTTCCTGGATCGAGGAGGCGAGCGGCGAATTTCCGAGGTTGCAGTTGATCTTCACCAGGAAATTGCGGCCGATCGCCATCGGCTCGCTTTCCGGATGGTTGATGTTGGCGGGCAGGATGGCGCGCCCGCGCGCGATCTCCTCGCGCACGAACTCCGGGGTGACGAGCTGCGGGATCGCGGCGCCGAAGGTTTCGCCCCGGTGCTGCGCCCGCAACTGCTCGCCGAGTGCATCGAGGCGCTGATTTTCGCGGATGGCAACGAACTCCATCTCGGGCGTGACGATGCCGCGGCGCGCGTAGTGCATCTGGGTGACGTTGGCGCCGGCGCCCGCGCGGCGCGGCGTGCGTTGCAGTCCGGGGAAGCGCAGCGCGGCGCCCGCCGGGTCGGCGGCGCGCCCGCGCCCGTAGGCCGATGTGGGCGCGGCGAGCGGCACGGTGTCGCCGCGCTCCTCGATCCAGCGGGCGCGCAGCGGGGGCAGCCCGGCGCGGATGTCGATGGTGACCGCCGGATCGGTATAGGGCCCCGAGCAGTCATAGACGAAGATCGGCGGATTCCGCTCGATGCCCGTGGCGCCCTTCGTGTCGGACTGGCGGATTTCGCGCATGGGCACCCGGATGTCCGGGCGAGAGCCCTCGACATGGACCTTGCGCGAGTTCGGAAGGGGAGTGACTGCGGCCCCATCCACATGGGCCTTGCGTGCGACGAACTGTTCCTTGGCGTTCATGGGGCTCTCCGATCTGGTGTGGCAGTGGGATTCCACCAGCGGTGGAAATGATGCAGCGGACCGTTCCCGCGGCCCACGTGCAGGAGGCCGGCGGCAGCGATCGCCCGCTCGACGTAGGCGCGCGCTTCGCGTACCGCCTCGGGAACCGAGGTCCTCTGCGGCAGGAGCGCGCACACCGCGGAGGACAGGGTGCAGCCGCTGCCGTGGGTGTTGTGTGTGTCGATGCGGCGGGCACGCAGTTCGATCATCCGGTCGCCGTCGAAGAGCAGATCCACGAGATCGTCACCGGGCAGATGGCCGCCCTTGAGCAGCACCCACCGCGACGAGGTGTCCGGCAGCAACTCCCGCAGCCGCTCCGCGGCGCGGAACATCTCCCGGACAGTTTCCGGCGCGCGCGAGCAGAGCAGCGCGCCCGCCTCCGGAAGGTTCGGGGTGAGCACGGTGGCGAGCGGTGCCAGCGCCTCGCGCAACATCGAGACCGCGGCGCGCGAGGCCAGCGCGTCGCCGCTCTTGGCGATCATCACCGGATCGAGCACCACGTGCGCAGGCGCCCACCGCGCCAGACAGTCTGCGACGGCGCGCACCGCCGGGGCGGTCCCCAGCATGCCGATCTTCACCGCGTCGATCTCGACATCCTCGAACAGGGTGTCGATCTGCTGGCGGATGAATTCGGCAGGCGGCGCATGGATCCCCGCGAGCGTGCGGGTGTTCTGTGCGGTGAGCGCGGCGACCACCCCGCAACCGTAGGCGCCCAGCGCCGAGAAGGTCTTGATGTCGGCGAGCAGGCCGGCGCCGCCGGACGGATCGACACCGGCGATGCTCAGCACATGCGGAAACTCGCGGCTCACGGCCGCTGCGGATGCCTGCGCCGTGAGCGCAGAAGCCTGTTCAGACATTGCTCGCATCCCTCCGCCGGCATTACCCGGATCAGGTTCCAAGGGTTTTTCTCACCCGCGGCGCAGCGCCGAAGGACCCCCGCGACCGGTTCCTAAGCTAACCGAATCACCCGGGCAAGGCAAGCGCGATGCGCTGCCGGGGCACAAGTCGGCTAGACTAGCGGCTTCGCATTGCAGCGGCGCGGCGCAGGGCCGCGCCCGGCGGGAGTCAGGGATGAATATCGAACAGGCGCGCTTCAACATGGTCGAGCAGCAGATCAGGCCGTGGGACGTGCTCGATCAGGAGGTCCTCGATCTGCTCTTCGCGGTGAAGCGGGAGGACTTCGTGCCGACCGCCTACCGTGCGCTCGCCTTCGCCGACCTCGAGATCCCGCTCGGGCACGATGCGGCGATGCTCGCGCCCAAGGTCGAGGCGAAGCTGCTCCAGGCGCTCAAGCTGCGAAAATCGGACAAGGTGCTGGAGATCGGCACCGGGTCGGGATACCTGTCCGCGCTGCTCGCGGCGCGTTCCGAGCGCGTCTGCACGGTCGAGATCGTCCCGGAGCTGGCCGAGACTGCGCGGGCCAATCTCGACCGTGCCGGGATCGAAAACGTCAGCGTCGAAACGGGCGACGGAGCGACCGGCTGGCCCTCCCACGCGCCCTACGACGTCATCGTCGTCTCGGGCGCGGTTTCCGAGCTGCCGGGCGAGCTGCTGGGTGAGCTCAAGCCGGGCGGCCGGCTCGCGGCCTTCGTCGGCGAGTTGCCGGTGATCGAAGCCCGGCTTGTCACCCGCGACGCGGACGGGAACCTGCACCATACCGACCTGTTCGAGACCGACATCGCGCCGCTTCACAATGCGCGCCACCCCAGCCGCTTCCGATTCTGAGTCCGGGCCGCGAGCCGGGGAGACGGGACGCATGCGAAGGACGGCGATCTGTCTGGTCGGTGCGCTGGTCGCGGGATCGGTGCAGGCCGCCGACTTGCGCGAGGTCTATCAGGAAGCCGTGGCGAACGACGCGCAGCTCGCGGCGGCGAAGGCCCAGCTCGCCGCCACCAGGGAGCGTATTCCCCAAGGACTGGCGGGACTGCTGCCGGACGTCAGCGCCTCGGCCAATACTTCCTGGAACGATGTCGACTCGAGCACCACCGGGCATCGGCAATACAACAGCAACGCCCGCTCCATCCAGCTCACGCAGCCCGTCTTCCGGCTCCAGAACGTCATCCAGTACGACCAGGCGAAGCTGCAGGTGCTCCAGGCCGAAGCGCAGTACCAGAGCGTCCTTCAGGATTTGATCGTCCGAGTTGCTCAGGCGTATTTCGATGTCCTGCTCGCCCAGGACGCGCTGGCGACGCTCGCGGTGCAGGAACGCGCGGTGGCCGAGCAACTCGAATCGGCGAAGAAGAACTTCGAGGTCGGCACGGCGACCATCACCGACACCCACGAGGCTCAAGCACGGCACGACCTCGTGGTCGCACAGCAGATCGCGGCACAAAACGATCTGGAGGTCAGGCAGGCAGTGCTGCGGCAGATCATCGGACGCGAACCCGACAAGCTCGCGAGCCTGCGCACGCCGCTGCGGCTCGATGCGCCTCAGCCCGACGAGGTCGGGAAGTGGGAGAACGCAGCCCGGAGTGGGGCTTTCCCGGTCCAGGTGCAACAGGCTGCACTGGACATCGCGATCCGCGAGCGCGAAAAGGCGAAGGCCGGGCATTTCCCGACCCTCGATGTAGTCGCGAGTTATGGCAGGACCAGTTCCGGATTCAGCTTCGCGTCCGGTTCCACCGTCGCCACGAGCGCGGCGATCGGTGTGCAGCTCGCGGTGCCGGTTTTCCAGGGCGGGGCGGTGAGTTCGCGCGAGCGCGAGACCGCCGCGCTGAAGGACAAGGCCTTGTCCGATCTCGACGCCGCCAGGCGCGCCGCCGCACTCGCCGCCCGCCAGGCCTTTCTGGGAGTGAAGAGCGGGATCGCCCAGGTAAGCGCGCTGGAACAGGCGCTGATCTCCTCGAAGTCGGCACTCGAGTCGAACCGGCTGGGCTACGAGGTCGGCGTGCGGATCAACATCGACGTCCTCAACGCACAGCAACAGGTCGCGACGACCCAGCGCGATCTCTCCAAGGCCTACTACGACAGCCTGCTCGCCCAGCTCCGGCTGAAGGCCGCGACCGCCTCGCTCGGCGAGGCGGACGTGCAGGCGCTCAACGGATTCCTGGGACAGTAGTTCAGGCGACGCTCTCCAGGAAGCGTTCGATCCGGTCCAGGGTCCGCGCCGTCGCGCCGCGATGCAGCGCCGCGAAGCTTCGCCCTGCTTCGCCCATCCTGGTGCGCGCCGCCGGGTCTGCGAGCAGTGCCCCGGCCTGGACCAGCAGTTCGGACGCATCGCGCACCCGGCGCGCCGCCCCGCAGGCGATCGCCTGGGCGGCCGCCTCCGCGAAGTTGAAGGTGTGGGGGCCGATCAGCACCGGCGTGCCGACCGCGCAGGCCTCGATCAGGTTCTGGCCGCCCAGGGGCAACAGGCTGCCACCGACGAACGCACAGTCGGCTGCCGCGTAGTAGGCGAACATCTCGCCCATCGTGTCTCCGAGCAGCACGCGCGTGCGAGCGTCGATCGGCTCACTCCGGCTGCGGCGTGAAAGCGCCAGCCCATGTCTGGCGATCATTCGCGCGACCTCGTCGAAGCGCTGCGGGTGGCGGGGGACGACGAGAAGCAGGGTATCCGCGGGCAGCGCCGAGCGGGAGAGCGCGTCGAGGACGAGCGCTTCCTCGCCGTCGCGGGTGCTCGCCAGAAGAAGCACCGGCCGCGGCCCGATCGCCGCGCGCAGGGCCGCACCCGCGCGCAACTGGTCCGCGGGCGGATCGAGATCGAACTTCAGGTTGCCGGTCACTTCGACCTCGCGTGCGCCGAGCTCCGCCAGCCGCCGGGCGTCTTCCGGCGTCTGCGCACAGACCAGGCTCAGCGCGCCGAACGCCCCGCTGCCGAGCGCTGGCAGCCGCGCGTAGGCGCGCGCCGAGCGCTCGGACAGCCGCGCATTCACCAGCACCAGCGGAATGCCGCGGCGCCGGCAGAGCGCGAACAGGTTGGGCCAGATCTCGGTCTCCATGATCAGGCCCAGCCGCGGGCCGAAATGGTCCAGGAAACGGGTGACCGCCGGGGGATAGTCATAGGGCAGGTATGCGCTCGCGACGGCGTCGCCGAACAGCGCCCGGCCGGCGGCGCGGCCGGTCGGGGTCATGTGGGTGAGGAGGATCCCCGTCTGCGGCTGGCGCCGGCGCAACTCCTCCACCAGCGGCCGGGCGGCGCGGGTCTCGCCGAGCGATACCGCATGCAGCCAGACGAGCGGTGAGGCCCGCGCCCCGCGGTAGCGGCCGAAGCGTTCCCCGAGGTGGCGCAGGTACTCCGGCTGCCTGCGGGCGCGCCAGAGCAGCCGCAACAGCAGCGCCGGTGTCAGCAGGTAGAGGGCGGCGGTATAGAGCGCGCGCGCCATCAGCCGAGCACGCGTTCCAGCGCTGCGATCGCTTCGCGCGCGCCCGGCGGGGCGCCGGCCGCACCGAGGTTCGCGGTTCGCGCCGCATCGCCGAGCACGCCGGTGAGCGCCGGATCGGAGCCGGCGAACAAGGCTACGACCGGCCGGCCGAGCGCCGCCGCGAGATGGGTCAGCCCGGTGTCGACGCCGACGACCACCCGTGCCCCCGCCAGCAGGCCGGCGATCTGCGCGAGGCCGAGTTCGGGGGCAGCGACGGCGTTGCGCATGTTGCAGGCGAGCCTCGCGGCGCGGCGCCGCTCCGCGCTCGTGCCCGCCGGCAGCACGGCGTGGATCCCGTGCGCATGCAGCCATTCGGCCAGCGCCAGCCAGTCGGCGTCGGGCCACAGCTTGTCGGGACGGCTGGCGGCCGTGAGCAACGCCGCGTACCGCCCGCCGGGCAGCCAGGGTGCGGAGAGGGGCGCGGCGCGGATCCCGTAGTCGAGCGCCTCGTCGGCGTCGTAGCCGAGCGCCGCGGCGGCCAACCAGCGATTGCGCCTGAGCGCGTGGATGCCCTTCGGAATCGCGAACGCCGCGTCGTAGAGGCGGGCGGCGAGCGGCTCTCTCGCGCAGTGCGCCGCATAGCCCATGCGCCGTCCGTGCGCACTGCGCGCGATCATCGCGCTCTTCACCAGCCCCTGTGTGTCCAGCACGAACTCGTAGGGCTCGCGCCGCAGCCGCTCGCCGAAGGCGCGCAGCTCCCGCCACGTTGCGGGGCACAACAGGCGCTTTCGCCAGCGGCGGACGGCGACCGGGATGACTTCGCGCACACCCGGATGCAGCCGCGGGATCTCTGCGAACGCCTCCTCCACGACCCAGTCGATGCTCGCGCCGGGCAGCTTCGCGCGGATGTCGGAGACCACCGGCAGGTTATGGACGACATCGCCCAGAGAGGAGGTCTTGACGAGGAGAATGGCGGGCATCGAGCCGGCGCGCGGCGCGCGGTTTGCGAATAGAATCGGGCGAGCCCGAAGCGGCGCGATTATATCCCGTGCCTTCCTCCCATACCCCTGTCTCCGCAGTGCTGATCACCCGCGATGCGGCCGCGCAACTCCCGGCGGCGCTCGCGAGCGTCGCCTTCTGCGACGAGATCCTGGTGGTCGATTCCGGCAGCACGGACGCCACCACGGCGCTCGCGCGGGAGCGCGGAGCGCGGGTCCTCGTGCAGCCCTGGCTCGGCTACGGGCCGCAGAAGCAATGGGCGGTGAGCGCGGCGGCGCACGACTGGGTGCTGTGCATCGATGCGGACGAGCGGGTGAGCGAGCGGCTGCGCGGAGCGATCCTGGCGGCACTCGCGCGGCCGCGTTTCCCGGCCTACCGCTTCGCCCGCCGCAACCGCTTCATGGGACGCGCTCTCGGCCATGGTGAAGGCTATCCGGACTGGAGCCTGCGGCTGTTCGACCGGCGCAGCTTCCGCTGGTCGGACGATGCGGTGCATGAGAAAGTGACCGGCGAGGGCGAGGTGGGCCGGCTCGAAGGTGACCTGCTGCACGAGTCCGCCGAATCGCTCGAGGATTATTTTGCCAGGCAGAACCGCTACAGCAGCCTCGCGGCGCAGGCCGCGCACGCGCGTGGCGTGCGCGCGGGTGCGGCGCGCATCCTGCTTTCGCCGCTCGCGCGTTTCCTCAGGTTCTACTTCCTGCGCCTGGGATTCCTCGACGGACTGCCGGGGCTCGTGCACATCCTGATCGGCTGCCAGGCGAGCTTCGCCAAGTATGCGAAAATCGCGGCCCTTCAAAGGAAGGACGGGGACGGATGAAGATTCTGGTGACCGGGGCGGCCGGCTTCATCGGCATGCATGTCGCTCGGCGCCTGCTCGAGCGCGGCGACGAGGTGATCGGGGTCGACAACCTCAACCCGTATTATGACGTCAGGCTGAAGCGCGACCGGCTCGCGCAGCTCGCGCCGTTCCCGGCTTTCCGCTTCGTCGAGCTGGATCTGGCCGATCGCGCCGCCGCCGGGCGGCTGTTCGTGCAGGAGGGATTCGCGCGCGTGATCCATCTCGCGGCCCAGGCCGGGGTTCGCCACTCGCTCGCGAATCCGCTCGCCTACGTGGATTCCAATCTGGTCGGCTTCGCCCACGTGCTGGAAGGTTGCCGTCACGGCGGCGTGGAGCACCTGATCTATGCGAGCAGTTCCAGCGTGTATGGCGGCAACACGCGGATGCCGTTCTCGGAACACGACAACGTCGATCATCCGATCAGCCTGTACGCGGCGACCAAGAAAGCCAACGAGCTGATGGCGCACGCCTACAGCCACCTCTACCGGCTGCCCGCCACCGGGCTGCGCTTCTTCACCGTGTATGGGCCCTGGGGCCGCCCGGACATGGCGCTGTTCCTCTTCACCCGCGCGATCCTGGATGGCCGGCCGATCGAGGTCTTCAACCAGGGCGCCATGCAGCGCGACTTCACCTACATCGACGACGTCGTGGAGGGCGTCGTCCGGGTGCTCGACCGCGTCGCCGCCCCCGACCCGCGATTCGATCCGCGCTCGCCCGATCCCGCTGCGAGTACCGCTCCCTGGCGTATCTACAACATCGGAAACCACCAGCCGCTGGAGCTCATGAGCTACATCGAGACGCTCGAGAAGGCGCTCGGCAGGCGGGCCGAGCTGAGGCTGCTGCCGATGCAGCCCGGCGACGTGCCCGCGACCTTCGCCGACACCGCGGCGCTGCGCGAGGCGGTCGGATTCGCGCCGGCGACCCCGGTCGCGGTCGGTGTCGAGCGCTTCGTGCAGTGGTACCGCGGCTACTACGGTGAGCGCGCCGCGGCTGCCGGCTAGGGCGAGTTTTCGTGGCCACCTACGCGATCGGCGACATCCAGGGCTGCTTCGCCGCGCTCGAGAAGCTGCTCGGCGAGATCGGATTCTCGAGGGAGCGCGACCGGCTCTGGCTGGTGGGCGACCTGGTCAATCGCGGCCCGCAATCGCTCGAGGTGCTGCGCTTCGTGAAGAGCCTGGGCGAAGCCGCGGTCACCGTGCTCGGCAACCACGACCTTCATCTGGTGATGCTCGCGGAGGGCTTCGGCCGCTGGCACGAGGAAGACACCGTGGCGCAGGTGCTGGAAGCGCACGATCGCGACGAGCTCGTCGGATGGCTGCGCGGCCTGCCCCTGTTCCATCACGAAGACGAGTACGCCATGGTGCATGCCGGGCTGCTGCCTGCCTGGGACGTCGAGCGCGCGCAGGATCTCGCGGACGAGCTGCATGAAGCGCTCACCGCACGCGACTACCGCGAGCTCCTTGCGCATCTGTGGGGCAGCGAGCCGGTGGCCTGGAGCGACCGGCTCTCGGGCTGGGAGCGCGCGCGGGTGATCGTCAATGCGATGACGCGGATGCGCTTCTGCACCCGAGAGGGCGCGATGGAATTCCGGAGCAAGGGCCCGATTGCGGCCGCACCCCCCGGCTTCATGCCCTGGTTCAGGGTGCCCGGCCGGCGCAGTGCCGATCACACCATGATTTGCGGGCACTGGTCGGCACTGGGCCTGCTGCTGGAAGAACGCCTGTGCGCGCTCGACACCGGGTGCCTGTGGGGCGGATCGCTGACCGCCCTGAGGCTCGAGGATCGGCGCGTGGTTCGGGTTGCCTGCGCCGGCTAGTGGCTCACGCGGGTGCTGCCGCCGCCGCTGAGCACCCGCACGCGCTCGCCGGGCCGGAACGCTTCGTCGGCTTCCTGCACGATCGCGAGCAGGCGGCCGCCGTCGAGCCGGACGGTGATCTCGACGCCCTCGCGCCGGGTCACGCCTTCCTCGATCGCCGATCCGGCCAGGCCGCCCGCAACCGCGCCGACCACGGTGCCGATGATGGAGCCCTTGCCGCCGCCGACGTTGCTGCCGGCCACCCCGCCGACCACCGCGCCGGCTCCGGTGCCGACCGGGGTCTTGGTGCCCTCGATGCGCACCGTGCGCACGCTCTCGACCACACCCATCTCGACGCGCATCGTCTGGCGGGCCTCGCCGCGCTTGTAATCGCCTCCCCCGAGGCCGGAGGCGCACCCGGCCACGATCGCGGCGCAGGCCACCGCAGCAACGAAGGTATTGAGCATTTGCATCCCGTTCTCCTCACCAGAGGGTTTCGCCGAATGCCCGGCGATAGCGGCTCGCGATGTCGTCGCGCGTTGCACTGTGATTCTGGCCTCCGCGGGAGGCGATCTTGACCGCTCCCATCACGGAGGCGAGCCGGCCGCATCGCAGCCAGTCCAGGCCGCCGGCGATGCCGTACAGCAGGCCGGCGCGGTAGGCATCGCCGCAGCCGGTCGGATCGACCAGGGCATCGGGTTCAACGCAGGGAATGTCCAGGCGTTGACCCCCGGTGTAGATCGTCGAACCCTGGGCACCGAGCGTCACCACCAGCGCTTCGACCCGGGTGGCAAGCGCCTCGATCGCGAGCCCGGTGCGCTCGACCAGCAGCCGTGCCTCGTAGTCATTGACCGTGCACCAGGTCGCGAGGTTCAGGAAGTCGAGCAGCTCGTCGCCGTCGAACATCGGCAATCCCTGGCCGGGATCGAACACGAAGGGGATTCCGGCAGCGTGGAACTCGCGGGCGTGCCGGCTCATGCCCTCGCGTCCGTCCGGCGAGACGATCCCCAGCCGGATGCCGTCGGCATCGGTCACGCGGTTCAGATGCGAGTGATTCATCGCGCCGGGGTGGAATGCAGTGATCTGGTTGTCGTCCAGGTCGGTGGTGATGAAGGCCTGCGCGGTGAAGGTGTCCGGCACCTTGCGCAGGTGCCTGCGCGAGATCCCGAGGCCGTCGAGGCGTTCCTCGTAGGGCGCGCCGTCCATGCCCAGGGTCGCCATGACGAGCGGATCGGCACCGAGCAGCCGCAGGCTGTAGGCGATGTTGCCCGCGCAGCCGCCGAATTCCCGCCGCATGTCCGGAACGAGGAAGGCGACGTTGAGGATGTGGATCTGGCTGGGCAGGATGTGGTTGCTGAAGCGGTCGCGGAACACCATGATGTTGTCGTAGGCGATGGATCCGCACACGAGGATGCTCATGGAAGAAGGTTCCTGGATGGACCGGTGCCGGGCCGCTCCCCGGCGGGCAATTCCGGCAGAAAAACGCCCTTCTCTCGGAGGGCGTTCAGGGCTGCGCTCTCACTTCAGCGCCGCCAGCGCCGCGTCGTAGTCGGGCTCCTGCTTGATTTCCGGCACCAGCTCGGCGTGAAGGACGCGGTCGTTCGCGTCGAGCACCACCACCGCGCGCGCGGTCAGGCCGGCGAGCGGCCCTTCCTCGATCTCGACGCCGTAGTCGCGCAGGAACTCGCGCCCCCGCATGGTCGAGAGCGGGACCACATTCTTGAGGCCCTCGGTCTCGCAGAAGCGCTTGGCGGCGAACGGCAGGTCTGCGGAGATGACCAGTACCACGGTACCGTGAAGACCCCCCGCGGTCTGGTTGAACTTGCGCGTCGAGGTGGCGCAGGTGGGCGTGTCCAGACTGGGAACGATATTGAGCACCTTCTTCTTGCCCGCGAAATCGCCGAGCTTCACGTCCCGGAGGTCGGCTGCGACCAGGGAAAACGCCGGCGCCTGGTCGCCCTTGGCGGGAAATCGGCCGCCGACGCGGATCGGGTTGCCGGCGAGAGTGACGGTGGTCATGGATGGATCCTCCTTTTGGCACTGGGAATGCGGAGGATAGCGCACCGGCCTCGCTCATGGGTAGAACACGTAGAGCCGGTAACCCGCCGCGCCGAGCGAAGCGGCCTCGATCGCGAGCGACAACTGGAAGCTGCTCTGGCCGGGCATGCCGGCGGAGGGGTTCTCGCCGGCGAGCAGGTATTCGCGCGGCGGGAACACCCGGCGTGCGAGTGCGCGGTCGGCGGTGTCGGTCAGCGTGAGCTCGAGATGGGGGAACTCCATGGCGAAGGGCGCACGATTCCTCAGCGTGGCCGAGAGCGCGAATTGATCCTTCGATCCGGCGTGCGGGCGCAGGTCGGAGGCCTCGACGCTCAGCAGTTCCGCGCGCCGCGGCAGCTCCACTTCGCAGCCGAGGGCGGCGCAGGCTTGCTCGAGCCACGTCTTCGACGACGGGACGGCCACCGCCAGCTCGCTGCGGAAGAAGTACCCGGCCTGCCCGATCGCCAGTGCGAGCAGCAGCACCGCGGCCAGGCTCCACGAGCCTGCACGTAGCCACGCGTGCCTGCGGCGTGGCAGCGGCTCGGAGGTCGATGGAATGCCGGCATCGGCAGCGAAGGTATGCGGTTCGCCGGCGGCGATCGCCTGAGCCGCGAAGGCCGCAGCGGAGCCGGATTCGGTCTCTGGGCGAGAATCGACCGGCGCAGATGCCGCTGCCGGCGGTTCCTGCTCCGTGGCCGTCGGGAGCGGGACGGCGCGCGCGGCTTCGTCGAGCGCTTCCAGGGCGTTGAACGCCGCGCGGCAACGGCCGCAACGCACCCTTCCTTCACGCGCCCGCAATTGTTCCGGTGTGACGCGGAAACGGGTACCGCAAGCCGGACAGCGGGTCAGGATCACGAGCGGATCCCCTCCAGACGCACCCAGCCCTCCCGCGTCGCACCCACGCTCAGCGACAGCCAGGGGCGGTAGGCCTCGCACAGCGATCCGGCCTGGGCTTCCAGTACGCCAGACAGCGCGAGCCTGCCTCCGGGCGCGAGCCGCGCGCACAGCAGCGGCGCGAGAAGTTGCAGGGGTCTGGCAAGGATGTTGGCCACCACGAGATCGAATTCACCCTCGATGGGACGGCTCGAATGCGCGAGCTCGATCGAAACTTCGTTGCGTGCGGCGTTTCCGGCTGCGGCGCGCAGGGCCTGATCGTCGATATCCACGGCGAGAACCCTGCGGGCGCCCAGCCTCGCCGCCGCCACGGCCAATATACCGGAACCGCAGCCGTAGTCGAGCACGGCGGATGCGCCGGGTGCATGCTCGAGCAGCCACTCGAGGCACAGATGGGTGGTCGCGTGGCTCCCGGTGCCGAACGCGAGGCCGGGATCCAGGATGATGTTGACCGCCCGCGGATCGGGCGGCGTGGCCCACGAAGGCACGATCCACAGCCGCTCGCCGATGCGGATCGGAACGAACTGGTCGCGGGCGAGCCGCACCCAGTCCTGTTCTTCGAGTTCCGTGACCGTGTAATCGGGCAGGGTGCCAAGGCCGGCCTCTGTCGCGGCCTCGGTGAGCGTGCGGCCGACATCCGTGCCGGAGTCGAGCAGAACGTCGAGCCGGCTCATCGACCACAATGCCGCCGCTGGCGCGCCAGGCTCGGCGAATTGCGCCACTTCACGCGCGGTGCCGGCATCCGCGTCCTCGACGCTCACGCACAGCGCGCCGCGCGCGAGCAGCGCCTCCGAGAGCGCTTCGGCATGCCCGGCATCGGTCGCCAGGACGACGGACAGCCACATCGTGCGGGAACTCCGGTCAGACCTTCTCGGCCTGTTCGCGGGCTGCGAGCTTCTCTTCCAGAAAGTGGATGCTCAAGCCACCGCGGATGTAGCGCGCGTCCTGCATGAGTTCCTGATGCAGCGGAATGGTGGTCCTGATGCCCTCGACGGCCATTTCCGAAAGGGCGATCTGCATCCTGCGGATCGCCTGCTCCCGCGTGTCGCCGAACGCGATCACCTTCCCGATGAGCGAGTCGTAATAGGGCGGCACCGTATAGCCGGCATACACGCACGAATCGACCCGGATGCCCGGCCCGCCCGGCGGATGCCAGGCGAGGATGCGTCCGGGACAGGGCTTGAAGGTGGCCGGGTCTTCGGCATTGATGCGGCATTCGATTGCGTGGCCGCGGGTTTCGATCTCGCGCTGGCGCATGCGCAGCTTCTCCCCGGCGGCGATCCGGATCTGTTCCTGGACCAGGTCGATCCCGGTCACCATTTCGGTGACCGGATGCTCTACCTGGATGCGGGTGTTCATCTCGATGAAATGGAACTCGCCCTCGTCGTAGAGGAACTCGAAGGTGCCCGCGCCGCGGTAGTTGATCCGCCGCGCGGCCTCCGCACAGCGCTCGCCGATGCGCTGGATCACCCGCCGGTTCAGATCTGGCGCAGGCGCCTCTTCGACGAGCTTCTGATGGCGGCGTTGGATCGAGCAGTCGCGCTCCCCGAGGTGCACGGCATTGCGGAACGAGTCGGCGAGGACCTGGATCTCGATGTGGCGCGGGTTTTCGAGGAACTTTTCCAGATACACGGTGCCGTTGGCGAACGCGGCAAAGGCTTCGCCGCGGGTCGTCGCGACCGCGTTCAGCAGCGCGGCCTCGGTGTGCACCACGCGCATCCCGCGGCCACCGCCGCCGGCTGCCGCCTTGATGATGACCGGGTAACCGACCGCACGGGCGATCCTGACGATTTCCTTCGGGTCCTCCGGCAGCGCTCCGTCCGAGCCCGGCACGCACGGGACACCGGCGGCCCGCATCGCCTCCTTGGCGCTCACCTTGTCGCCCATCAGGCGGATCGTCTCCGGACGCGGTCCGATGAACACGAACCCGCTGCTTTCGACGCGCTCTGCGAACTCGCCGTTTTCCGAGAGGAAGCCGTAACCCGGGTGGATCGCCTCGGAATCGGTGACCTCGGCCGCGCTGATGATCGCCGGGACATTGAGGTAGGAGCCCGACGAAGGCGCAGGACCGACGCACACGGACTCGTCGGCGAGCTTGACGTACTTCGCTTCGGCGTCGGCCTCGGAGTGGATCGCCACGGTCTTGATGCCGAGCTCGCGGCAGGCACGCAGGATGCGCAGCGCGATCTCTCCGCGGTTCGCGATCAGGACTTTTTCGAACACGATCCGATGGGTCGGGCGCTACTCGATCACGAACAGCGGCTGGCCGAATTCGACCGGCTGGCCGTTCTCGACCAGGATCGCCTTGAGGGTTCCGGAGGCATCCGACTCGATCTCGTTCATCAGTTTCATCGCCTCGATGATGCACAGGGTCTGCCCGCTTTCCACGACCTGCCCGAGCTCCACGAACGGCTTCTCGCCCGGTGCGGCCGATCGATAGAAAGTGCCGACCATCGGCGATTTGACGACATGGCCGGGCGCCTCTTGCACGGGAACGGGCGCAGGCGCGGCCGCGGCTGCGGGCGCTGGCACCGGCGCAGAGGCGGGGAGCACGGATGCCGCGGTGTGGGCCGTGCCTGCGTATTTGGCGATTCGTACACGTTCCTCGCCCTCGGTCACCTCGAGTTCCGAGATGCCCGATTCCTGCACGAGGTCGATCAGTTTCTTCAGTTTCCGCAGGTCCATGGGGCTGCCTCGCTGGAATTGCCGGGCCGGGGTTCAGGGCGACGGACGAGTTGCCATCCGTCTCAGGACATATTCGAGCGCCAACTCGTAGCCGACGCTTCCCAGACCGGTGATCACCCCCACCGCGACGTCGGAAAAATAGGAATGCCGGCGGAAGTCCTCCCTGGCGTGGATGTTCGACAGATGGACTTCCACGAAAGGCAGCGCGACTGCGGTCAGGGCGTCGCGAAGCGCCACGCTGGTATGCGTGTAGCCGCCGGGGTTGAGGATGACGAAGGCGACGCCCTCCGCGGCCGCCGCCTGCACGCGGTTGATCAGCTCGCCCTCGCTGTTGCTCTGAAAACTCTCCAGCGTGACACACGCCGCCTGCGCGCGGCTCTCCATCGCCCGATGGATGTCGGCGAGCGTGGTGCGGCCATAGATCTCGGGCTCGCGTGTCCCGAGCAGATTCAGATTCGGGCCGTGCAGCACCAGCACACGGCGCGGTTCGGGCCCCTGCTTCGTCCGGGTCATCGTCTGCTCCCCCTCGTCGTCATCGCAGTCGCGCGATCGCCTGTTCCAGCTCGGCTTCGCTCAGCGTTCCGAGCCTGACCGTCCGCGGTGCGCCGGATCGATCCAGGATCACCGTGAAAGGCAGTCCCTGCATGCGGTTTCCCATGGGCGAGGTGACCGAAAGGACGTCCGTACTGGCGACCAGGAGCGGATAGCCAATCTTCTCCCGTGCGGCAAATTGGCGCACATTGTCAGCAGAATCGATGCTGATGCCGACAAATTGTACCTCATTTGCGGAATGTCTCCGGCTCACGCGGTCGAACGCCGGCAGCTCCCTTAGACACGGCGGACACCACGTCGCCCAGAAATTGGCCACGATCACCTTCCCCCGCCAATCGCTCAGCGCGAACACGCGACCGGAGGCATCGGGCAGCCGAAGCGCGAGCAGGGCCGAACCGTCTCCGGATGCGATCGCGCCCGGCCCATCATCCGCCTGCCGCTTGCCGACATACAGTCCGACTCCCCCTGCCAGCACGGCAAAGGCGACCAGCAGGGCAATCTGCCTCGATCGGCTCATGGCGTGCCATCCGCCAGCAATGCCCGCAGCGCCCGGACGTCTGCACGCGGGCGCGGCTGACCGGCATTTCCTCTGCGAAACCGGACGCGCTCGTCGACCGCCCGGAAGATCGCCAGCCGAACCGGGACGTCGTTCCACTCCAGCTCGATCTCGGTTTCGGGCATCTCGCCATGCCTCTGCCGGCGCCCCGCGGGTTCGTAGGGGATGCCGTGCGAGAGAAGGAAGATCTCGACGTTCTTCGCCGTGTCCGCATACAGGTTGAGATCGATGCCGGCGAAGCGACCGGCCGTGCCCTCCAGCACGTGGCCGACGAGATAGGGAGAAAACGCCTCGAGGCGGAGCATGAGATCGAGGGCGATCCGGCGCAGCTCGTCGATCCGCCTGCCGTGCTCGCCGGCCTGGTAGAGCGACTGATAGGCTCTCAGCGCGGTCTCGATCTCGGCGTTGTCGGGCAGGGCCTCGGTGGCCGGAACGCCGAGCTGCCTCGCGGCCTTGCGCTTGGCGAAACCGTAGTCGGTGATCCCATCCCTGGCCATCATCTCCGCAGCCAGGCTGGCGAGTTTCCGGCGCATCGGATCGAAGCGCCCGTGCCCGTTTCGCCGTTTATGCTGCATCGGTACGGATCGAAGCATTTTCGCCGCATGAGCGATTAAAATAGCCGAAATATACCACCCGCGCATCATGCACCTGCACATCCTCGGAATCTGCGGCACCTTCATGGGCGGGCTCGCGCTGGTTGCGCGCGCTGCAGGCCATCGGGTGACCGGCTGCGACGCGAACGTGTATCCCCCGATGAGCACACAGCTCGAGGCGCAGCGGATCGAACTGATCGAAGGCTATGGCCGCAACCAGGCCGACCTCCGGCCCGACCTGTTCGTCGTGGGCAACGCGGTGAGCCGGGGCAACCCGCTGCTCGAGGAGATCCTCGACCGCGGTCTACCCTACACTTCGGGGCCGCAGTGGATCGCGGAGAACGTCCTCAAGGACAAGTGGGTGCTCGCCGTCGCCGGAACCCATGGCAAGACGACGACCAGCAGCCTGCTCGCCTGGATCCTGGAGTGCGCCGGCCTCGACCCCGGCTTCGTGATCGGAGGGGTGCCGAGCGACTTCGGCGTCTCGGCCCGCCTGACGAACTCCCACTTCTTCGTGATCGAGGCGGACGAATACGACACGGCGTTCTGTGACAAGCGTTCCAAGTTCGTCCATTACCGTCCGCGAACCGCGATCCTGAACAATCTGGAGTTTGATCATGCAGACATCTTTCCGGATCTTGCATCGATCGAGGCCCAATTTCACCATTTCGTGCGTATCTTGCCCTCGTCCGGCCTGATCGTCGCGAATGCCCGCGATGACTCGCTCAGACGTGTCCTGGAGCGTGGCTGCTGGACACCGGTCGAATGGTTCAACGATCCGGCCGCCTGGTCGGTCCAAGCGGCCGAGTCGGGAGGGTTGCTGATCAGGCATGGGAGCGACGAACCGCAGCGGGCCAGTCTTTGCCTGCCGGGCGAGCACAACCGCAGCAATGCGCTGGCTGCCATCGCGGCTGCGCACCACGCGGGGGTCCCGGTGCAGGCGGCCGCCGCCGCCTTGGGCAGGTTCGGCGGGGTACGGCGCCGTCTGGAACTGCGCGGGAGCGCCCGGGGAGTCGCGGTCTTCGACGATTTCGCCCACCATCCGACCGCGATCGCCGCCACGATCCGGGCGCTGCGGGACAAGATTCCTAGCGGCCGCATCCTGGCCGTACTGGAGCCGCGCTCGAACACCATGAAACAGGGCGTGATGAAGGACAGGCTGCCGGAAAGCCTGGAGGGGGCGGATCGGGTGTTTTGCTACGCCGCGGCGCTGGGTTGGGATGCGCGCGCCGTTCTGGCTCCGCTGGGCGCGCGCGCCGCGGTCTTCGACGAAATCGATACGATGGTGGCGGCCATCGTCGCCGCAGCCGGCGAGGGCGACAGCATCCTGGTCATGAGCAACGGCGGTTTCGGCGGCATCCATGACAAGTTGCTCGTGGCACTGGCGTCTTGAACGACAGACCGGCGAGCTCCCCGCTACAGGGTATGGCTGCGGTCGCCGCTGCGAAAGCCCAGCAGTCCCCCCCTGACGTTTCGTCCGAGTGCGATCACCTTGAAAAGCTCCCCCATCTCCGCAGGGTTCAGGAGCCGCTGAACGTCCGCTGCCGCTTTCAGATAGCGCGCGCCGGAACCCGGCGGAATGCGCCCGAGGATGTCCAGCACGCCGCAGTTCAGCAGGAATGCCGCCTGAGTGCAGTATCCGAGCAGCTCCAATCCCGCCGCCGCGCCAGCCTCGGCGATCGCGGTGAAATCGACGTGGCTGGTGATGTCGTTGAGCCCGGGAAGCAACAGCGGATCATCGTGCGCGCGATGGCGGTAATGGCAGCGCAGCGTTCCGGTTGCGCGCTGCGGGTGGTAGTACTCGCGCCGTGGAAAGCCGTAGTCGATCAGCAGTAGCGCTCCGCGCTCCAGGATCGTGCCCCATGCCTCGACCCAGGCCTGCGCCGGCAGGCAGATCTCTGAGACATAGGGCGGTTCGACGATGATCCGCCTGGCATACTCCGGCGCACGCCCATGCGCCGGCCGCTCTTCCCAGCGAAAGCTGCCATCGCCATCGAGCGCGATGCCCAATTCGAGCAGGCCGTTCTCCCGCCAGGACAGCAACTGCACCGGCATCACGTCGAGCACCTCGTTCGCGAGCAGCACACCCGAAAAACGTTCGGGCAGCCGGTCGAGCCAGCGAATACGCCCGGCGAGATTCGGAGCGCGGCTGCCCAGCATCCGCGCCTGACGCTGCCTGAGGTCGGCGGAGACCTCGATGATCGTGTAGGCCTGCGGGGAGGCGCCATTCGCGTCGAGCTCCGCGAGCAGCTCGGCCGCGAGCGCCCCGGTACCGGCACCGACCTCGAGCACCGCGGGTTCGCTGCGGCGCATGAGTTCGGCGACCTGTGCCGCCAGCGCGCGCGCGAACAGCGGCGTGATCTCGGGTGCGGTGACGAAGTCCCCGGAGGCGCCGAACTTGCGCGCTCCCGCGGCGTAATAGCCCAATCCCGGCGCGTAGAGGGCGATGTCCATGTAGCGCGAGAAGGGGATCCAGCCGCCCGCCGCGCAAATCTCCTCGGCGATCGCCCGACGTACTCGATCGCTGTGTATCTTCGCGTCGGCTGAAGGCTCGGGAAAGCTCACGGGGACACACGCACGGCAGTCGGAATCATCGGTGAATCCGATAGAATAAGCAACGTGGAAAGGCAGCACGGATGAGCGAGTTGGAGGGGGCGGTGGTCCTGGTGACGGGCGCAGCGCGTCGGGTCGGCGCGGTGATCGCCCGCAGCCTGCACGCGGCTGGCGCGAAAGTGGTCGTGCACTATCGAAGCGCGGCCGAAGAGGCCAAAAGGCTCGTCGACGGGATGAATGCGGAACGACCTGGTTCGGCGTGGGCGGTGCGCGCCGACCTTCTTGTCTGTGAAGGCTTGCCCGGGCTCATCGATCAGGTGTTGGAGCGTTTCGGCAGGCTCGACGCTCTGGTCAACAACGCATCGAGTTTCTTCGCGACCCCGGTCGGAAGCATCCTGGAAGCGGATTTCACCACGCTGATCGGAGCCAACCTGAAGGCGCCGCTGTTCCTTTCGCAGGCGGCGGCGCCCGCGCTGCGCGCTTCCTGCGGTGCGATCGTCAATGTCATCGACATTCACGCCGAACGTCCGCTGGCAGGCTTTCCGGTCTATTCGGCTGCCAAGGCCGGTCTCGCCGGGCTCACCCGTGCGCTGGCGGTCGAGCTTGCCCCGCAGGTGCGCGTCAACGGGGTGGCACCTGGCCCGGTCCAGTGGCCCGAGGACGATTCCTTCGGCGAAGACGAGCGCGCGAGGGTCGTTGGCACGACACTGCTCAAGCGTTGCGGCGAGCCGATGGATATCGCCCGGGCAGTGCGTTTCCTGATCGCGGATGCGCCCTATGTGACCGGCCAGATCCTGGCGGTCGATGGCGGGCGCTCGTTGTTCACCTGAGGCGCACTGGCCAATGGGTGCCTCGCTGCGTGACGCATGCGTCCTGTCTGCCGACGTCTCGGGTGGCGCACGGCTGCGACAGC
Source organism: Betaproteobacteria bacterium CG2_30_68_42 (assembly GCA_001872285.1). GTDB lineage: Bacteria > Pseudomonadota > Gammaproteobacteria > Burkholderiales > Rhodocyclaceae > CG2-30-68-42. The sequence continues at coordinate 32,126 of MNXU01000028.1, read as the reverse complement.
GGCTCGATGCCACGGAGGCGCTGCATGCGCTCGAACGTTGCGTCCGGCGCATGGAGCGTGCGGTCGCGGCGCAAGGCGGACGCGTGTTCAAGACGAGCGGCGAGGAGCTCGCGGCGGTGTTTCCGAACGCGGAGCACGCGGTGCTGGCGGCGTACGAGATGCAGCGGCGGGTGTCCGATCTCCCGCCGGTGTCGGGTGTGGAACTCGGCCTGCGCGTCGGAGTGCAGCTCGGGCAGATCCTCGAGGACGGTGGGGAGGTGCTCGGGGAACCCTGTACGGTTGCCGCGCGCCTGGCGGGCGCCGCCAGCAGTGGTCAGATCCTCACCACGGCCCATACGATGACTGTACTCTCGCCGAAATTGCGAGAAAACGCGAACGCGCTGGCCAGCGCCGGCGATGGCGACGAGGGCGTATTCGAGCTCGCGTGGCGCCCGGCCCGGAAATCCACGGAGCGCGCCGCACAGCGGCGGGATGCGGCGCCGTGGCTGGTGGTGCATTATGGAACCCGGGAAGCGGTGCTGGATGATGCCTGCACGGAGATCCGGATGGGTCGCGATCCGGCGAGCGGTATCGTGATCGCCGACAAGCGTGCCTCGCGCAACCACGCGCGCATCGAGCGCAGGCCGACCGGGTTCTACCTCGTCGACGAGAGCAGCAACGGTACCTTCGTGACCTTCTCGGGCGAGCCGGAATTCATGCTCAGCCACCAGGATGTCGTGCTGCGCGGCACGGGGTGGATCTGTTTCGGCCACAGTGCCCAGGACGCGGGCGAGAGGGCCGAGTTCGAGCTGCGGGCCTGAACATGTGGATGGATCGACTCGTACGGCGCGCAATCGACCGGCTCGAGTCCCGGCAGCTTCCGGTGGCGGTGAGCTTCTGGAACGGCGGACGCTATGACCCGCAAGGCGGGGCGCGGGTCAGTCTCACTTTGCATGCCCGCCGGGCGCTGCGTGCACTGGTGAATCCGAGTCTGGGAGCGCTTGCGCGTGCCTATGTCGAACAGGACATCGACATCGACGGCGAACTGCGCGAAGTGCTCCGGGTCGGGGAGCAACTGGTCGATGCCGGCTCGGCGCGGGATGCCACCGCTCCTCCGCTGCTGAGCTGGGTACGGCAGACGCGCCTGGGTGCGCGCCGAAGCATCGGGTTTCATTACGATGTCTCGAACGACTTCTTCGCGCTCTGGCTCGATCGCCGGCGGGTCTATTCCAGCGCCTACTTCCGCTCTCCTGACGAAACGCTGGAGCGGGCCCAGGAACACAAGCTCGATCTGGTCTGCCGCAAGCTCGCGCTGGCACCGGGCGAGCGTCTGCTCGACATCGGCTGCGGTTGGGGGGGGCTGATTTTCTGGGCGGCGCAGCGCTACGGCGTCCGCTGCCTAGGCATCACGCTCTCGCAGCGCCAGCACGATTACGTCGCGGAGGAGATTGCTCGCCGCGGACTCTCGGAGCGCGTCGACGTGCGGCTCACCGATTACCGGGAGCTCCCGCCAGCCGAGCCGTTCGACAAGATCGCCTCGATCGGCATGTTCGAGCATGTCGGAGCGCGCTTCCTGCGCAGCTACTTCGCGCGCATCGTGGAACTGCTCAAGCCGGGCGGCCTGGTGCTCAATCACGGCATCACCGCAGCGAACCCCGCGTCGACGGGCGTGCGCAGTGGGGTGAGCGAGTTCATCGAGGATTACGTGTTTCCGGGCGGAGAACTCGTACACCTCGCCCGCGTCATCGAGGCCTCCTCGGCGGAAGGGCTCGAATGCGTCGACGTCGAATCGCTTCGCCCGCACTATGCGAGGACGCTGTGGCACTGGGTGGACAGGCTCGACGCGAATGCCGCGCGTGCGCGCGAATTCGTCGGCGAGAAACGCTATCGCGTCTGGCGCATCTACATGGCGGGATCGGCGCATGCGTTCGCGCGCGGCTGGATCACCATCCACCAGGTGCTGGCCGGCAGGCCGCTGCCCGATGGCAGTCTTCCCTACCCCTACACCCGCGGGCACTTCTGCAGCGAGCCGGACTGAGCGAGCCGTCCGCCCTGACGACACCGGCCACCCGGTTGGAAGTCCGGGTGGCCGCTGTGCTGGAAACGCGGCAGGTCGTTCAGCCCTTCAGACCGCCGGACATGAACTGCTTGCGGGCATTGCCCTCGAGGCCCTTCTTGCCGCCTGCTTGTTGCAGTCCTTCATCCTGTCCTATTGCGCCGCTTTCTTGACGGACAGACACGTCTTCATGAACGCCTTGCGCTCATCTCCCTTGAGCGCCTTTTCTTTGGCCTTCGCATTGCAATCGGACATCTTCTGCTGCTGCGCGGTCCGCGCCTTCTTCGCGGCGGGAGCCGCCGGTGCGGGAGCGGTGGACTGGGCGAGTGCGAGGTTGGCGGCGAACAGCGAAGCGACGGCGCCGAGCAAGAGCTTGTTCATGGATCGATCTCCTCTTTACGCGGCAAGTCGCCGCATGCCCTCAACGCGGTGGACGCGGGCCGGGTTGACGATGGCTAGGAGCCGTCCGCGTCGAGCGCGCGCTTGTGGCGCTCGACGAACTCCGCCGTGCTGTCGATGCCGCGGAACATGAGGATCGCGGAGCGCACGGCCGCCTCCAGGAGCACGGCCAGATTGCGGCCCGGCGCCACTGGAATGACGATCTTGTGCACGGACACCCCGAGGATCTCCTCGCTGCATGCGTCGAGCGGCAGGCGAGGCCCCTCCGGCTGGCCGTGCTCGATCCGCTGGAGGTGAACGACGAGATTGACCTTGATCTTGCGCCGGCACGCGGTCTCGCCGAAGATCGTGCGAACATTGAGCAGGCCGAGACCGCGCACTTCGAGGAAGTGCCTGAGCATCTCGGGGCAGCGCCCCTCCAGGGTTTTCGGTGCGACGCGCGCCAGTTCGACGACGTCGTCGGCGACCAGACCGTGGCCGCGGCTGATGAGCTCGAGGGCAAGCTCGCTCTTTCCGACCCCGGACGCGCCGGTGATCATCACCCCCATGCCCAGCACATCCATCAGCACGCCGTGCACTTCGACCGTGTCGGCGAGTTCGCGCGCCAGGTAGATTCGCAGCATTTCGATCACCGCGGAGGCCGGCTGCGGAGTCTGGAGCACCGGAATCTGCGCCGCGCAGGCCGGTTCGACCATGCCGGGCACCTCGCAGCCGTCCGCGACGATGAGGGCAGGGGGGCGCGCCGAAATGATGTCGGCGAACAGATGTTCGAGCTTGGCCGGATTCTGGCGCTCGGCCCACTCCACCTCGGAGCGCCCCAGCACCTGCATGCGGTCTGGGTGAATCAGGTTGAGGTAGCCGACCAGGTCCGCGGGAACGAGCAGGCCGCCCGGGGAGCGGATCTGCGTCTCGCGCGAGCCGCAGCGCCAGCCGAGCTGCAGCCGCTCGCGGTGATACTCAAACAGCTGCGCGACGCTGGTCTGGCGCATGCGGCTGCCAGTTCGAAAACAGCGTGTGGGCTTCGGCTGCGTCGGCCGCCGCGCCGAGCTTCTCCCGGAAGACCTTGTCGCTGAACATCTGGGCGAGTTCCGAGAGGATCTGAAGGTGCTGTTCGGTCGCCTGCTCCGGCACCAGCAGGACGAACACCAGTCTGACCGGCTTGCCGTCGGGCGCGTCGAACTGGACCGGCGTCGCCAGGCGGAAAAATCCCCCGGTCGCGTTGCGTAGTCCCTTGACGCGGCCGTGGGGGATGGCGATTCCCTGGCCGAGCGCGGTGGAGCCGAGTTTCTCGCGGGCGAGCAGGCTGTCGAAGACCAGCGCGCGGGCGATCCCGTGGTTGTTCTCGAAGAGCAGGCCGGCCTGCTCGAAGACGCGCTTCTTGCTGGTCGCGTCCAGGTCGAGAACGATGTTGGTCAGTGGCAGCAGTTGGGGAACGATGGCCATACGGGGGTCTGGCGATGGGCTGGGTCGCGGGCCGCCGGACGCGGGGCCCGCTTCGTTTGGCGCGCGATTATACGCGGGGGTCTGTGCACCGCAATATGGACGGGCGCTACTCGGCCGCCGGATTCTTCTCGGAGCCGCTGTGGGCCCGAACCTTTCCCTTGTGCTTGGCGATGCCGCGATTCAGCTTGTCGGCGAGCGCATCGATCGCCGCGTAAAGATTCTCGTCATCGGCTTCGGCGAAGATGTCGCGGCCGCGCACGTGCACGGTGCATTCCGCCTTCTGCCGCAGCTTTTCCACCGACAGCACCACGGCTGCGCTGGTGACGCCGTCGAAGTGGCGGATGACGCGCTCCAGCTTGGTCGCCACGTACTCGCGGATGGCCGGAGTGATTTCCAGATGATGACCGGTGATGTTCAGGTTCATGGTGATTCCTCCTCACAGGGACTTGCGCATATGGACGGGTGCGATGCCGAGCAATTCCCGGTACTTTGCCACGGTGCGGCGGGCGACGACGATCCCCTGGGCGCCGAGAATCTGCGCCAGCGTGGCGTCCGAGAGCGGGTGATGCGTGTCTTCGGCATCGACCATCTGGCGGATCAGCGCACGGATCGCGGTCGCCGAACAGGCACCGCCGGCCTCGGTGGAGACATGGCTGCCGAAAAAATACTTGAGCTCGAAGATGCCGCGCGGGCTGGCCACGTACTTCTGCGTGGTCACGCGCGAAATCGTAGACTCGTGCAGTCCGACCTCGTCCGCGATCTCGCGAAGCGTGAGCGGGCGCATGGCGACCTCGCCGTGGTCGAAGAATTGCCGTTGGCGGCCGACGATCGCCTGCGAGACCCGCAGGATGGTATCGAAGCGCTGCTGCACGTTGCGGATCAGCCACTTCGCTTCCTGGAGATGGCCGGCGAGCGATCCGGCCGAACGCTCGCGGCGCATCAGGTCGGCGTAGAGCCGATTGACTCTCAATCGCGGGAGAGCATCCGGATTGAGCGTGCAGACCCAGGAGGCGCCTGTCTTCCGGACGATGACGTCGGGAATCACATAGCGCGGGTCGGCGGGTGTGAAGCGCGCGCCGGGGCGCGGATCCAGCGACAGGATCACGCGGTGCGCTTCACGCAGCTCCTCGTCGCTGCAATCGAGCGTCTTCCTCAGCTTTGCGAAATCGTGCTGGGCGAGCTGGTGGAGGTGCTCCTCGACGATGCGAAGCGCGAGCTCGCGTGAAGGAGAAGGCTCCCGGGAACGAAGCTGCAGCGCGAGGCACTCCTGGCAGCTACGCGCTCCGACGCCGGCCGGATCGAAGTGCTGGAGGTGGTAGAGCGCAGCCTGAAGTTCTTCGGGCGCAACAGCCAGCTCCGCCGGCAGCATCGCGACCAGCTCCTCGATTCCCTGGTCGAGATAGCCGTCGTCGTCGAGCGCTTCGATCAGGACCCGCACCAGATTGCGGTCACGCACGTCCAGCGGTACGAACGCGAGCTGCGCGATCAGGTGGTCGCGCAGATTGGTGTGTGCTGCTCCGACGTCCGCGTAGTCGCCGCGCTCATCCTCGTCGCGTGCCTCTGATGTCCCGGCCTCGGAGAACCAGTCCAGTGCGGCACCCTCTTCGAAGGCGGCCGGCGCTTCGTCGCCCTGCGCCGCCGTGGTCTCGCCCGCGACGGATCCCTCGGCTGCGGGAGCGAAGCCTTCCGACTCGGCATCGGCGCGCTCCAGCAACGGGTTTTCCTGCAACGCGCGCTCGATCTCGCTGTTCAGCTCCAAGGTCGAGAGCTGGAGCAGCCGGATCGACTGCTGCAGTTGCGGGGTCAGCGCGAGGTGCTGGGAGAGTTTGAGCTGGAGGGTCTGCTTCATACGGCAAGGAGGACGCGTTGCAGGTGCGTGCGCTCAGAGGCGGAAATGCTCGCCGAGATAGACCTTGCGGACGCTCTCGTTGCTGATGATCTCGCCCGGCGCCCCGGCGGCGAGCACCTCGCCCTCGTTGATGATGTAGGCGTGGTCGCAGATGCCCAGGGTCTCTCGAACGTTGTGGTCGGTGATCAGCACGCCGATGCCGCGCTCCTTCAGGAATCGAATGATCTTCTGGATGTCCAGCACCGCGATCGGGTCCACTCCGGCAAACGGTTCGTCGAGCAGGATGAGGCGCGGATCGGCTGCCAGGGCACGCGCGATTTCGAGCCGCCGGCGCTCGCCGCCCGAAAGCGAGATCGCCGCCGTCCCGCGCAGCTCGCCGATATGCAGCTCTTCGAGCAGGGCGTCCAGGCGGCGCTCGATCTCCTCGCGGCCGATCGGTTGCAGTTCCAGGATCGCGCGCACATTGTCCGCCACGTCGAGCTTCCGGAACACGGAATTTTCTTGCGGAAGGTACGAAATTCCCATGCGCGCCCGCTTGTGGATTGGCAGGTGGGTGAGCGCCGTATCGTCGAACCGTATTTCGCCGCCATCGACGGCGATCAGGCCGACGATCATGTAGAAGCAGGTGGTCTTCCCCGCACCGTTGGGTCCGAGCAGCCCTACGACCTCTCCGCTCGCCACCTCGAAGGAGACGTCCTTGACCACGGTGCGCGACTTGAAACGCTTTCGCAGCCCGCTGACACGCAACAGGCTCATGTCCCGGGCGACTTCAGGAGCGCCCGCAGCACTTCGGAGCCGAACCCGCGCGCCTCGAAAAAGCGGGCCTGGCGGGCATACTCCCGAGGATTGTCCGGGGCACGGCCGAAGTGGCGCTTCCAGACCTCGCGTGCCCGCTCGATCTCCGTCTGTGCGAGCGTGCCCACGGCTTCGCCGATGAGCGCGTCGCTGACGCCACGCCTGCGCAGATCGTGGTGCAGGCGTGCGATGCCATGGCGCGCACCGTGCGAGGTGACGTAGGCTTCTGCGAAACGCCCGTCCGAGAGGTAACCCTCGCGTTCGAGTCGGTCGAGCACCGCATCGAGCTCGACCGGCTCGGCCCCTCCGGCAAGCTTGCGTGCCAGCTCGGCCCGACTGTGTTCGCGCCGCGCCAGCAGGCGCAGGGCCCGCTCGCGCAGGCCCACGCTCATGCGGCGGCGGCCTGCTCTGCGAGTTGCGACAATCCGGCCGCCTTGCGGATGGCGTTCTCGATCTCGAGGGCGATGTCCGGATGGTCCTTCAGGAACTCGCGGGAGTTGTCTTTTCCCTGTCCGATGCGCTCGCCGTTGTAGGCATACCAGGCACCCGACTTCTCGACGATCTTGTGCTGGACACCGAGCTCGATGATCTCGCCCTCGCGCGAGATGCCTTCGTTGTAGAGGATGTCGAACTCGGCCTGTTTGAAGGGCGGCGCAACCTTGTTCTTCACCACCTTGACGCGGGTTTCCGAGCCGACCACCTCGTCAGCCCTCTTGATGCTGCCGATCCTGCGGATGTCGAGCCGCACCGAGGCATAGAACTTGAGCGCATTGCCGCCGGTGGTGGTCTCGGGATTGCCGAACATGACGCCGATCTTCATGCGGATCTGGTTGATGAAGATCACCAGAGTGTTGGTTCGCTTGATATTGGCGGTGAGCTTCCTGAGCGCCTGGCTCATCAGCCGCGCCTGCAGGCCGGGGAGCTGATCGCCCATCTCGCCCTCGATCTCGGCACGCGGCACCAGCGCCGCCACCGAATCGATGACCACGATGTCGATGCCGCCCGAGCGCACCAGCATGTCGGCGATCTCGAGCGCCTGTTCGCCCGTGTCCGGCTGCGAGATGAGGAGGTTCTGCACGTCCACGCCCAGGCGGCCCGCGTACTGCGGGTCGAGCGCGTGTTCCGCGTCGATGAAGGCGGCGGTGCCGCCGGCGCGCTGCGCCTGGGCAATGACCTGCAGCGTCAGGGTGGTCTTGCCCGAGGACTCGGGGCCGTAGATCTCGACCACCCGTCCGCGCGGCAGTCCGCCGACTCCCAGGGCGATGTCCAGCCCGAGCGAGCCGGTCGACACTACCTCGATATCCGGCGCGACCCCACCATCGCCCAGCCGCATGATCGAGCCCTTGCCAAACTGCTTTTCGATCTGGGCCAGGGCTGCCGCAAGTGCCTTGCTCTTGTTGTCTTCCATCGCGTGTTCTCCCATCAACGGCGGCATTATGACACACCAGCCGAGTTCGGAGCCGGTCCTAGGACATGAGTTTTAGCGTAGTGTTTTCGAGGTCCGTAACGGTAGTGTGCACTAACTATCGGGCGGTAGTCTGGCGATCAGTCCGGTCAGGCCGAAGAGTAGCGCAGCGCGCCGGACGGCTTCGCGGTCGCCTGCGAAGTGCCGGATGGCGCTCTCCATCGCATGCCCGGGCAGGCACCAGGCGAAGCATACGGTGCCCACCGGCTTTTCCGTGCTCCCGCCGGCAGGCCCCGCGATGCCGGTGATCGCGAGGCTCGCCTGCGCGTGGCTCGCCCGCAGCGCGCCGCTCGCCATCTCGCGCGCTGTCGCTTCGCTCACCGCACCAGCCGCACGCAGCGTCTCCGGACTCACGCCGAGCTGTTCCTCCTTGGCCGCATTCGAATACGTGACGAAGCCGCGCTCGAACCACCCGGAACTGCCGGCGGTGGCGGTGATGACCTCGGCGACCCAGCCCCCGGTGCAGGATTCCGCCGTTGCGACCATCCAGCCGGCATGGGCGAGTCGCTCGCCCAGACGCCGTGAGAGATCCGCGAGCTCGGGTTCCATCCCTCAGCCCGTCAGCCGCTGCACGGCCGCGAGCACGAGCAGCGTGTAGAGCGCCGCGACTGCATCGTCGGCCATCACGCCGAAACCGTTCTTGACCCGGGTGTCAATCCAGCGCGCCGGCGGCGGCTTGACGACGTCGAAGGCACGGAAGAGGAAGAACGCGCCCGCCTGCCACAGGATTCCTTCCGGCGTCATGAGCAGTACCAGCCAGAACGGCACCATCTCGTCCCACACGATCGCGCCGTGATCGGCGACGCCCAGTGCCTCGCCGGTGCGCTGTGCGACGAAGATGCCGATGACAAAAGCCGCGGCCAGGAAGATCAGCAAGCCCGCATCGGAAAACCGCGCCCGCAGCAGGGGAAACAGCAGCCATGCCGCGAGGGTCCCTGCGGTGCCCGGTGCGAATGGCGAAAGCCCGCTGCCCAGCCCGCAGGCGATGAAGTGCGCCGGCGAGGCGAAAAGGAACTTGAGCCCGGGACGGTTCATTCTGGCGCAGACTCGAAGTGGTCGAAGCCGCGCGCGACGACCGGCAGAGGGCTGCCGCCCGCATCGACCAGAACGACGCTACCAGCGGGCCCGCCCTGCATCCGGCCGATGCGGGTGAGCGTCACGCCCAGCCTGCTCGCGGCGGCCTCGATCTCGCCGCGGCGCCCGGCTGCGGCGGTGAAGGCGAGCTCGTAGTCGTCGCCTCCGGCGAGCAGGCACTCGCGTGCGAGCGTGGCATCGGAGGTCAGCCCGGCAAGGGGCGCCCAGGGCAGCCAGTCGTCGCGCACTTCGGCCGCGAGCGCCGAGCACTCCGCGATGTGGCCCAGATCGGCGAGCAGGCCATCCGAGACGTCGATAGCGGCGGAGGCGAGCCCGCGCAGCGCCAGCCCGAGCGCGACGCGCGGTTGCGGCCGCTCGAGGGCGCCGACGCAGCGCGCCTGCGACTGCGCGCCGAGGCGGATGCGCCCGCGCAGGGCGGCGAGCCCGAGCGCCGCCGTTCCGGGCGTCCCCGAGATCCAGATGTCATCGCCCGCGTGCGCCCCGGAACGGCGCAGGGCTTCTCCCGCGGGCACTTCGCCGAAAACGCTCACGTTGATGGTGAGCGGCCCGCGCGTGGTGTCGCCGCCGACGATGTCGATGGAATGCGCGTGCGCGCAGGCGAACAATCCCTCGGCGAAGGCTGCGATCCAGACTTCGTCGGGAGAAGGCAGCGCAGCCGCCAGCAGAGCCCAGCGCGGCTGTGCCCCCATCGCCGCGAGATCCGAGACATTCACCGCCAGAGCCTTCCAGCCGAGATTGCGCGGATCGGTGCCGGCGAGGAAATGCACGCCCGCCACCAGCATGTCGGTCGAGGCCGCGAGTTCCATGCCGGGGCGGATCCGCATCAGCGCGGCATCGTCCCCGACGCCGAGAACGGTATGCGCGGTCGGGCGCGTGAAATGGCGCCGGATCAGCTCGAACTCGGAAACCATCGCCCTCGAATGCGCGCTCAGCGTTCCCGCTGGCTGCGCTCCGTGCCCGCCAACTCGGGGCGCAGCTTTGCGGCGAGCCGGTCGAGAACGCCATTGACATACTTGTGGCCGTCCGTGGCCCCGTAGGCCTTGGCCAGCTCGATCGCCTCGTTGAGCACGACGCGGTAAGGCGTCTGCGGCTGGTGCTTGAGTTCGAAAGCGGCGATGAGCAGGATGCTGCGCTCGATCGGAGAGAGGTCCTCCGCGGCGCGATCGAGCAGTGGCGCGAACTCCGCCGTGAGCTGCGCGGCCTCGGCTGCCGCCCCGCGCAGGAGGGTCGTGAACAGCTCGTGGTCGGCTCTGGCGAATCCGCCCGCTTCCGCCAGATGACGTTCGATGTCCTCGAGCGCATTCGCGCTGAGCTGCCACTGGTACAGCCCCTGCAGCGCGAACTCGCGCGCCAGGCGGCGCGAGGACTTCATCGGCGCGCGGCGAGGCTGCGCAGCAGGTTCGCCATTTCGACCGCCACCCGTGCGGCATCCTCGCCCTTCTGCCGCATGCGCGCGAGCGCCTGATGGTCATCCTCGGTGGTGAGCACCGCGTTGGCGACCGGGATGCCGGTCGCGAGCTGCACTTCGGTGATGCCGCGCGCGGATTCGTTCGAGACGATCTCGAAATGATAGGTCTCGCCGCGGATCACCGCACCGAGCGCGATGAGCGCGTCGAAGCGGCCGGAATCCGCCATCCGCCTGAGCGAGAGCGGCAGCTCGAGTGCTCCCGGGACGGTCGCGACCAGCAGGTCGGCCGGACGAACGCCCAGCCGCAGGAGCTCTTCGGTGCAGGCGGCCAGCAGCCCGTCGCCGACCTCCGGATTGAAGCGGCTCATCACCAGCCCGAGCCGCAATCCCTCGCCGGATGTCGCGGGCTCGATTTCATCGATCTCGTCGTATCGCGCCATCGGCTACGCCTTCGCCTCGTTGGGGGAAAGAAAACCGCACACCTCGAGGCCGAAGCCGGCCATGCTCGGCATCCTGCGCGGGCTCATCATCAGGCGCATCTTGCCGACGCCCACGTCGCGCAGGATCTGGGCGCCGATCCCGTACAGGCGCGGATCCCAGCGCGCCGCCGGGCGCGGCGTCTCGTTTCGCATTGCTGCCAGCATGTCGGCGCCGCTCTCGGCGCGGTGCAGGAGCACGATCACCCCTGCACCGCGCTCGGCGATGATGCGCATCGCGCGCTCGATGCTGAACGAATGGCGGGGATCCCCGCAGTCGAGGAAGTCCAACACCGAGACCGGCTCGTGGACCCGGATCAGCGTCTCGACCTGCGCGCTGATGGCACCCTTCACCAGTGCCAGATGCACCTCGGCGCTGGTCTGGTCCGAGTAGGCGTAGAGCCTGAACGGACCGTGGAGGGTCTCGACCTCCTTTTCCGCGACCCGGGTGACCAGCACCTCGGAGGCGGCGCGATGGTTGATCAGGTCGCGGATCGCACCGATCTTCAGCCCGTGGGCGGCCGCGAAGTCGACCAGGTCGGGCAGCCGCGCCATCGAGCCGTCTTCCTTGAGGATTTCGCAGATCACCGCGGCCGGCTCCAGTCCCGCCAGCGCGGCGAGGTCGCAGCCCGCCTCGGTGTGCCCGGCGCGCACCAGCACGCCGCCGCGCTGGGCCATCAGCGGAAATACGTGGCCGGGTTGCACGATGTCCCCGGGCCCGGCAGTGCGTGCCACGGCGGCCTGCACCGTGCGCGCCCGGTCGTGGGCCGAGATGCCCGTGGTGACCCCTTCGGCGGCCTCGATGGAAACGGTGAAGGCGGTGCCGTGGCGGGCGCGGTTGTCGCGCACCATGAGCGAGAGATCGAGCGCTCGGCAGCGCTCTTCGGTGAGGGTCAGGCAGATGAGACCGCGCCCGTGCCGGGCCATGAAGTTGATCGCCTCGGGAGTGACGAACTGGGCGCCGAGCACGAGGTCGCCTTCGTTTTCGCGATCCTCCTCATCCACCAGAACGACCATCCGCCCGCAGCGGATCTCCTCGATGATCTCCTGGATGGAGGACAGTGCGCCCATCGTTCAGCCGGCCGTGGTCTCGGCAAGAATTCGATCCACGTAGCGTGCGATCAGATCGACCTCCAGATTCACGCGCCTGCCCGCGGCGAGCTGCCCCAGCGTGGTCGCGCTCGCCGTGTGCGGAATCAGGTTGACCTCGAATTCGCTTCCCGCGACCCGATTGACCGTCAGGCTCACGCCGTCGATCGTGATCGAGCCCTTGCGGGCGATGAAGCGCGCAAGCTCCTCCGGCGCATTCACCACGAGTTCATGGCACTCGCCGGCGCGGGCGAAGCGAAGCACCTCGCCCACGCCATCCACGTGGCCGCTCACGAGGTGGCCGCCGAGCCGCTCCCCCATGCGCAGGGCCTTCTCCAGGTTGACCTCACCGGGCGCATCGAGTCCTGCCGTGCAGCGCAGGGTTTCGTGCGACACCTCCGCCTCGAACTGCGTGGCGCTGCGGCCAATCACCGTGAGACAAACGCCGCTGACCGCGATGCTGTCTCCGATCGCCACATCCGACAGGTCGAGCGCGGTGGCCTCCACGCTCAAACGCAGCCCCTTCGCCAGCGGTTCGGTGCGAACGATGCGGCCGACGGCGGCGACGATTCCGGAGAACATGAAGGCGGAATGATCCTCGGTGAGGGCCGCATTGTACTAGCGCAGCGCGACGGCCGGGCGCGGCGTGCGCGCGGCCAGGGCGCGATCGAGGATGCCCACGAACTCCTCGGCCGGCTGAAAGCCGACGACGCGCAGATCCGGAATCTGGCGTCCACCGGCTGCGAAGAACAGGATCCCGGGCGGACCGAACAGACCGAAGCGCTTGAGCAGCGCCTGGTCCTCATCGCTGTTCGCGGTGACATCGGCCTGCAGCAGGAGCATCCTGCCGAGCCGTGCCCGGACCGCGGCGTCGCTCAGCGTGTAGCGCTCGAACTCCTTGCACGAGACGCACCAGTCCGCGTAGAAGTCGAGCATCACCGGCCGGGTCGAAGCGGTCAGCCTGGCGTCGAGTTCGGCGAGGTTGCGCACGCGCTCGAAGGCGACCGGCCGCTCGGCGGCCGCGCCCGCGCCGCGCAGCACGGCAAGCGGCTGCAGCGGATCGCGGCTGCCCGCGAGCGCCCCGACGAGCAGCGACGCCCCGGTGAGCACCAGCACCACTCCGGCCCCTTTCCAGAAACGCTGCCAGCCGCTCGCGCCCGCGGGGAGCGGATCGAGCGCGTGCAGATAGGTGGCGGAGAAGATCAGCAGCACGGCCCACGCCAGCATGCTCGCGCCCGCGGGCAGCACCGGCGAGACGATCCAGATCGCCACCGCGAGCAACGCCACGCCGAAGAACTTCTTGACCGCCTCCATCCACGCGCCTGCCCTGGGCAGCAGGCTGCGCGCCGACACCGCCAGCACGATGAGCGGCGCACCCATGCCCAGTCCCATCGCGAACAGCGCGGCACCGCCCAGCACCGCATCGCCGCTCTGTGCGATGTAGAGCAGGGCTCCGGCGAGCGGCGCCGCCACGCAGGGTCCGCAGATGAGTGCGGAGAGCGCGCCCATCCCGGCCACCCCGGCGAACGAACCACGCGGGCGATGGCTCGCGGTCTCGCTCACCCGGGTCTGCAGCGCCGCCGGCAGTTGCAGCTCGTAGAGGCCGAACATGGACAATGCGAGCACGACGAAGAGCGCGGCGAACACGCCCAGCACCCATGCGTTCTGCAATGCCGCCGAGATCAGCGTGCCGGACAGCCCGGCCGCCACCCCGGCAATGGCATAGGTGAGGGCCATGCCGACGACATAGACACCGGAGAGTGCGAGCGCGCGCCGCTTCGAGATTTCGCGGCCGTGGCCGACGATGATCCCGGAGAGGATGGGCACCATCGGAAACACACAGGGGGTGAAGGTGAGCAGGACGCCGAATCCGAAAAAGCTGGCGGCCGCGAGCCAGAAGCCCGCCTTCCCGAGCATCTGCGCGACCCGCGAGGACTCGTCGCCCGAGCGTGCGGCGGCAGGCGGTTCGGCCGCCGTCGCGGCGCTCGCGCCGGCCATGCTCACCGGGACGCTCTGTGCGGTGGGCGGGAAACACACGCCGATGTCGGCGCAGCCCTGCGAGGTGACGGTGAGCTTCAGCTCGCGGAGCCCTTCCGCCCCGGAAAACGGCACGGCAATGACGACCTCGTTGCGGTAGGTCTCCGTGTCGCCGAAGAACTCGTCGTGCTTGAGCTTTCCCGGCGGCAGCCGCGGCTCGCCCAGCTTGACCTGCGCCGGCTCCACGGCGAACTGGAACTTGCTGCGGTACATGTAGTAGCCGTCTGCGATCTGGTAGCGGACTTCGAGTGTGGAAGCGTCGAGCGCACGTGCGGACAGCCGGTACGCCTGCTCCGGTTGCAGGAGATCCTCGCCGGCGACCGCGGCGGCGGCGAACAGGCAGAACAGCAGCACGAGCCAGCGTTTCAGCATGTTCGGTATGCCTCTGGAATCACGGGCGCTGCGTTTCGGCCGCCGTTTCGGAGGCGATCCATTCGAGGTAGGCGGGAAGTCCCTTGTCCGTTGCGACTGCGAGGATTTCCGGAAGTTCGTAGGGGTGCCGTTCGCGGATCGCCTGCTCGATCGCCCGATAGCGGCCGGACGTGGTCTTGATGAGCAGGGGAATCTCGCTCGCGGCCTCGATCAGGTCTTCCCAGCGATAGACGGACTGGCAGGGGGCGAGAATGCTCACGCAGGCCGCGAGCCGCGCCTCGACCAGGCCGCGCGCGAGCTCCTCGGCCAATTCCCGATCGGGGACGGTGGTGAGGACAAGGAGCGCCTTCATGCGGGCATTGTATCGAACCGCACCGGGAGCGGCGCGGCTGCGGCGCAGCCCGCCTCACTGGAGCAGGCGCCTGCGCGCGAGCGCGAGCGCGACCGGATAGGCGACGACCAGATACCCGGCGAGCACCGCCACATGCACGAACACGGCGTCCGGTGCGTGCCCGAGCAGCAGCGGGCGCGCGAGTTCGACGGCGTGGGCGAGCGGCAGGACCTGTGCGAGCGCCTGGAAGGCCGCCGGCAACTGCTCGATCGGGAAGAACACGCCGGAGAGCAGGGTCATCGGCGTGATGAAGAGGGTGAAGTAGTACATGAAGAAATCGTAGCTCGGCGCGAGCGTCGTCACCATCAGGCCGAGTCCGGCGAAAGCGAGCCCGACGAGGAAGATCAAGGGCAACACCCACAGCGAGAGAGCCGACGAGGACAGGCCCAGCGCCCAGATCACGGCGAGGATGGCGATGCCCGAGAGGAAGGACTTGCTCGCCGCCCAGACGAGCTCCGCCAGGACCAGATCGTCGAGGGCGATCGGCGTATTGAGGATGGCGTCCCAGGTCCGCTGCACCTGCATGCGCGAGAAGGCGGAATACAGCGCTTCGAAGGTCGCGGCGTTCATCGTCGAGAAGCAGACGGTGCCGGCGGACAGAAACACGATATAGGACGCGCCTCCCACTTCGGGAAGCAGCCGGCCCAGCCCGTAACCCAGCCCCAGCATGTAGATCATCGGGTCGGCGAGGTTGCCGAGGATGGAAGGGATCGCCAGCTTGCGCCAGACCAGGAAGTTGCGCCGCCACACCGGGACGAAGCGCAGGCTGAGCCGGGGGAAACGGAAGCTGTCCTCGCGCACGGGAGCGCCCCCGGCGTCGCGCGTCGGATGGATTTTTCCGGAACTCACTCGCGCAACTCGCGTCCGGTCAGCTTGAGGAAGACGTCCTCGAGATTGGCCGGGCGATGCAGGTAGCGCAGGCCGACCTGTCGCGTGAGATGCGCGAGCAGCGGCTCCGCCTGAGAGACATAGCAGTAGGCGGTCTCGCCGCTCACCTCGAAACGGGCGGCGTACCCGGCGGCATGGGTTCCGGCCCAGTTCGCGGCATTCTCCCCATAGACCTCGACCACCTGCGGCTCGATGTGCGCCTCGATCAGCTCGTGCGGCGCGCCCTGCGCGACGATGCGCCCACCGTCGAGGATCGCGAGTCGGTGACACAGGCGCTCCGCCTCGTCCATGAAGTGCGTGGTGAGCAGCACGGTGACACCGCGCTGAGGCAGGCCCTTCAGCCGCTCCCAAATCAGATGGCGCGCCTGCGGATCCAGGCCCGTCGTGGGTTCGTCGAGCACAAGCAGCTCGGGTTCGTTGATGAGCGCGCGTGCGAGCGTCAGCCGCCGCTTCATTCCGCCCGAGAGCTCGCGGATGCTGGTCTGCGCGCGCGCGCCCAGGCCGGCGAACTCGAGCAGCTCCGGAATGCGGCTGCGGATCGTGCGCTCGGGCAGGCCGAAATAGCGGCCATAGACGAGCAGGTTCTCGGCCACCGAGAAGTCGGGATCGAGATTGTCCGTCTGCGGCACGACCCCGACCCGCGCGCGCGCAGCTCGGGCCTGTTGCGGCACTGGAAGGCCCGCGAGCGTGATCTCGCCCGCGAGCGGTTGCGTCAGACCGAGCACGCAGCGCAGCGTCGTCGTCTTGCCCGCTCCGTTCGGCCCGAGCAGGCCGAAGCATTCGCCGCGCGCGAGTTCGAAGCCGATGCCCGCGATCACATCGTGCGCGCCGTAGCGCTTGCGCAGCCCCGCGACCCTCAGTGGTGCCATGCGTTCTCGATGATGGCGCGGATGACGTGCAGCCTGCGGTGGAAGAAATGGTCGGCGTCGGGCACGACCGTGACCGGAAGCCCGATTCCGCGCGCCCAGTCCAGCACGTTGGCGAGCGGAACCGTCGTATCCTTCTCGCCATGGATGACGATGGTATCCGGCGGCACGGCCTCGGCGGGATAGCTGCGGGCTCCGCTCACGAAGCCGGCGGCGGTTCCCACCAGCACCAGGCGGCGCGCCGGCTTCCCGTGCTCCGCGAGCCGTTTCGCCACCCGCGTCTGCACCCACGCGCCGAAGGAATACCCGGCCAGCACGAGCGGAGACTCGCCCCATCGCCCGCGAGCGTAATCGACGAGCGCGAGCATGTCCTCGGTTTCCCCTTCGCCCTCGTCGTGGGTTCCGGCGCTCGCGCCGACGCCGCGGAAGTTGGGACGCAGGACCACGTGGCCGAGGCTGCGCAGCGTCTTCGCGAGCGTCTGGGCGATCTTGTTTTCCAGCGTGCCGCCGAACAGCGGATGAGGGTGGCAGACGAGCGCGATGCCCCGAGGTTGCTCGGGCACCTCGATCAGCGTCTCGATCGGGCCGGCCGCGCCCTCGATCAGGACGCGGCTCGCGACGATCCGCGTCATATCCGCAGCCGTTCGACGATGCGCCCGTGCGCGAGGTGCTCCTCCACGATCTCGTCGATGTCCTGCGCGTCGACGTAGGTGTACCAGACTCCTTCCGGATACACCACCACGGTCGGGCCGTCGTCGCAGCGGCCCATGCAGCCGGCCGAATTGATCCTGACCTTGCCCGGCCCGTCCAGCCCGAGCGCCTTGATCCGGTCCTTGGCGTGAGCGCGCATCGCGGCGGCGCCGTGGTTGTTGCAGCAGGTCTCGCCCGTTGCGCGCTGGTTGCAGCAGAAGAAGACATGGTAGCGGTAGTACGGCGAATTCATCGGCTCGCTCCTCGCTGCGATTGTAGCGCGCCGCGCTATTTCGGCTTGCGCGGCCCCGTGCGCGATCACGGTGCCGGTCAGCCGCCATGAGGCTGCGCCGCGCGGCACGCGGCCGCGGCCGCGAGGTAGCGGCTGTGCAGCGTTGCGACCGCCTTGCGCAGGGATGCGGGATCGCCCCGGTTGTCGATGACGTCGTCGGCAGCGGCGAGCCGCTGCGCCCGGCTCGCCTGGGTCGCCATGATGGCGCGCACCTCGGCCTGCGTAAGGCCGCTTCGTGCCATGACCCGCGCGATCTGCGTGGGCTCGTCGACATCCACCACGGCGATGCGGCTGAGCGTATCGCGATACGCGCCGGACTCGACGAGCAGGGGCACCACCAGCACCACGTAGGGGGCGCGCGCCTCCCGGCAGCGTCGCTGTGCCTCGCTCCGGATCATCGGGTGGAGGATGGCTTCCAGGCGTGCCCTGGCCTGCGGCTGCGCAAAGGCCAGGCGGCGCATCGCGGCGCGGTCCAGGGCACCGCCGGCTGTGACGACGGCGTCTCCGAACTGCGCTACGATCTGCGGCATGGCCGCGCCGCCGGCCGCGGTCAGCTCGTGCGCGATGAGGTCCGTGTCGACCACGGCGGCGCCCAGTTCGGCGAACATGGCCGCGGCGGCGCTCTTGCCGCTTCCGATGCCCCCGGTGAGGCCGACCACCCAGGTCATCGCGCAGTCTGGTTTCCTGCGGCCGCTGTCGCAGGAGAGTCGATCGCGCCGAGGATGCGGATGCGTTCGGGCGAGAGCTGCTGCGCGAGCCGCTGCGGCTCGGCTCCCGCTCTCGGCCCGCCGCCCAGGTAACCCATGCCCCAGGTGAAGAGCACGATGTTGACGACGACGAGCAGCAGGCAGGCGAGGCGAAGCAGTTTCATGGGGAGGGCGCGACCGGTCCGGGCGCGCGTAGACTACACTCGCGCCCGGATCGACGGGGCCCGCGGCCTGGGCGGCGAGCCCCGGCCGACGGTCCTCAGGCGACTTTCGGAAGCTTGGCGAGCGAGGCCTCGATCGCCTCGCGCGGGTACTCGTAGTCTTCGAGCTGGCCGGCCAGGTACCTGTCATACGAGGCCATGTCGAAGTGGCCATGGCCCGAGAGGTTGAACAGCAGCGTCTTGGGTTCGCCGGTCTGCTTGCAGCGCAGCGCCTCGTCGATGCAGGCGCGGATCGCGTGGGAGGATTCGGGCGCCGGGATGATGCCCTCGGTGCGCGCGAACTGCACGCCGGCCTCGAAGGTCGCGAGCTGGGGAACCGCCAGCGCCTCGACCAGCCCCTCCTTGCAGAGCTGGGAGACGAGCGGGGAGTCGCCGTGGTAGCGCAGGCCGCCGGCATGGATGCTCGGGGGCATGAAGTCGTGGCCGAGCGTGTACATCAGCATCAGCGGCGTGTAGCCCGAGGCATCGCCGAAATCGTAGGCATAGACACCCCGCGTGAGCGTCGGACACGAGGTGGGCTCGACCGCGACCAGACGGACGTTCTTTCCGGCCGCCTTGTCGGCGAAGAACGGGAACGCAATGCCGGCGAAATTCGATCCGCCGCCGCAGGGGGCGAACACCATGTCCGGGTACTCGCCGATCTTGGCGAACTGCTTCTTCGCTTCGAGCCCGATCACGGTCTGGTGCAGCAGCACGTGGTTGAGCACCGAGCCGAGCGCGTAGTTGGTGTCCTTGCGCGAAGCGGCTTCCTCGACCGCCTCGGAGATCGCGATGCCGAGCGAACCGGGACTGTCGGGATGTTGCGCGAGCACGTTGCGCCCGGCCTGCGTCATGTCGGTCGGACTCGCGTAGACCTCCGCGCCCCAGGTCTGCATCATCGAGCGCCGGTAGGGCTTCTGGTGATAGCTCACCTTGACCATGTAGACGCGCACCTCGAGCCCGAACATCTGCCCGGCGAAGGCGAGCGCCGAGCCCCACTGTCCGGCGCCGGTCTCCGTCGACAGCCGGTTGATGCCCGAGATCTTGTTGAAATAGGCCTGCGGCACCGAGGTGTTCGGCTTGTGCGAGCCGGCCGGGCTCACGCCCTCGTACTTGTAGAAGATCTTCGCGGGAGTGCCCAGCGCCTTCTCCAGCCGCAGCGCCCGACACAGCGGAGTGGGCCGCCACAGCCGATAGACCTCTCGCACCGGCTCCGGGATGTCGATCCAGCGCGCCGCCGACATCTCCTGTTCGAGCAGTGGGCCGGGGAAGATGGCGAGCATCTGTTCCGGGCTTACCGGCTTGCCATCGGGTCCCAGGGGTGGGGCCGGCGGATTGGGCATGTCGGCGGCGACGTTGTACCACTGGGTCGGAATTTCGGATTCGTCCAGCATGACACGGGTGGCGACCATGACGTTCCTCCTCTTGTCGGTGTGTGGAGGGATACGGGACACTGTATCCCGGAATCGGCACGTTACCGCGAATTCGGGTCGCGGACAACAACGCCGCGCCTCGCTGCGTCAGGCCGCCTTGGCGCCGATGCGGGCGAGCCCTTCCAGCACCAGGTTGCCGATCAGCCGTTTGGGCAGTTGCAGCGCTTCGTACAGCGGCGCTCCGGCGCCCCCGCTCACCATGCAGATTGCGCCGGGCTCTGCCGCGATCTTCGCAAACTGGCGCTCCACCGCCCCGAGCTGGGCCTGCATGCAGCCGCTCTCGATCGCATCGGCGGTCGTGCGCGGGTACTCCGTGATTGCTCCCGCGTGCAGTGTCAGGCCGGCGGTGCCGTGCGCGAGCGCACGGCGCATCAGTTCGATGCCGGGAAGGATGATGCCGCCCCGGAACACTCCGCTCTCATCGAGCACATCCACCGTCGTCGCCGTGCCGGCGTTGGCGACGACGCAGGAACCGCCGTGCAGGCCGTACGCCCCGATCAGCGCCACCCAGCGATCGACACCGAGCTGGGACGGGTCGTCGTAGCCGTTGCGCACCCCGCACTGCTCTGGCAGCGAGCGCGCCCAGATCAGCTCACCGCGATCTTCGCCGAGCGCCGCGCGGATCGACTCCGCTACCGAAACGCCCGCAACGTTGGCGATGACGGTCCGGTCGATGTGCCCGCGCGGAAGCCACAGCGCGATCGAGGCAGCGTCGGCCAGCGCAACGGCGCCCCGCGCGTGCCACCCGATTCCATCGTGCAAGCCCCATTTGATGCGGGTGTTCCCGATGTCGATGGCGAGGATCACAGGAGCCTGCGCAGGGACAGCTCGCCGCTCGCGAGCCGGTGCACGCCGCCCTCCCCGAGCACGAGCAGGGCACCGTCCGGATCGATCCCGACCAAGCGGCCTTCGAGGGGTGCGGCGAACTCCGAAACGAGGCGCACGCGCTCGCCCATCCATGCGGCGCGCCTCACCCAGTCGCTGCGGAACGGCGCGAAACCTTCCGCGGAGTAGCGGTCGAGGTCGCGCCCGAGCGAGCGCAGCAGCTCGGCGAGCAGCCGGTTGCGCGAGGGTCGGCGCGCAGCCGCACCCGCGATGTCGGTGGCCTCGATCGTGCCGGACGGGTCGAAATCCCGCGGCAGCGCGACGTTGACACCGACGCCGATCACGGCCACCGGGCCGGGGTGGGTGCCGGAGGCCAGCTCCACCAGGATGCCGGCGAGCTTGCGCCCGCAGTGCAGCACGTCGTTCGGCCACTTGAGCTTCAATCCCGCAACGCCCAGATCATCGAGCGCGCGCGCGACCGCGACCCCGATCGCGAGACTCAGCCCGACCGGGGCCGGGGTGGCCGCCGGAAAGCGCCACAGCAGCGAGAAGGTCAGGCTGCCGCCGCGCACCGAATGCCAGGGCCGCCCGCGCCGCCCGCGCCCGCCGGTCTGCTCCTCGCACACCAGGACGCTGGCATGCGATGCGCCGGCTTCGGCGAGCTCGCGCAGTTCGGTGTTGGTCGACACGCAGCGCTCGCGCACGAGAATTTGGAAGCGCCCGGCGGCGGCACCGAGCGCCGCGCGGATGCGGTCGGCGTCGAGCGCCTCGCCGGCAAGACTTCTGTCACCGATGAACATGAATTCATTATCCATCGACTCCGGCGGTCCTGGGGTCTTCCGGCGGCGCCTTCTTGATGCCGAGTTCCTGGATCTTTCGCGTGAGCGTGTTGCGTCCGATGCCGAGCAGGCGCGCTGCTTCGATCCGCCGCCCCGCGGTGGCGGCCAGCGCCCGTTCGATCAGGGTGCGCTCGAATTCCCGCAGCAGCACATCGAAGGCCTCCCCGCCGGCCTCGCCGAGCAGGCGGTCGGCCGCCGCCGCCAGGGCGGTGCGCCAGTCGCCGGCATGCGGGGCCGCCTCGCGCAGCTCGGGGGGCAGGTCGCCGACATCGACGTTCTGCCCCGGCGCCATGACCGTGAGCCAGTGGCAGAGGTTTTCGAGCTGGCGGACATTGCCGGGAAATTCCAGCGTCGCCAGATGACGCAAGGCTGCGTCCGAAAGCCGCTTGGTCTCCACGGCGAGATCGCGCGCGGCGACCGACAGGAAATGCCGGGCCAGCAGCGGAATGTCCTCGCGCCGCTCGCGCAGGGCCGGCAGCCGCAGCCGGATCACGTTCAGCCGATGGAACAGATCCTCGCGGAACAGCCCGGCCCGCACCCGCTCGTCGAGGTTCTGATGGGTGGCGGCGATCACGCGCGCCTCCGCCCGGATCGGCGCGTGGCCGCCGACGCGGTAGAAGTTCCCGTCCGAGAGCACGCGCAGCAGCCGGGTCTGCATCTCCGGGGGCATGTCGCCGATCTCGTCGAGAAAGAGCGTTCCCCCGGCGGCTTCCTCGAAACGGCCGCGGCGCGCCGCGGTCGCGCCGGTGAAGGCGCCACGCTCGTGGCCGAAGAGCTCGGACTCGAGCAGCTCGCGCGGGATCGCCGCGGTGTTGATGGCGACGAAGGCCGCCTCGCGCCGCGGGCTGTGGCGGTGCAGGGCGTGCGCGATCAGCTCCTTGCCGGTGCCGGATTCGCCGGTGACGAGAACCGTCGCGGAGGATTGCGCCAGCCGCCCGATCGCACGGAACACTTCCTGCATCGCGGGCGCCTGGCCGAGGATTTCGGTCGTGATCGCGGACAGATCTTCCGTGTCCTCGGGCGAGCGGCTCTCGGTGAGGGCGCGGCGGATCAGCGCGACCGCGTGATCGACGTCGAAGGGCTTGGGCAGGTATTCGAAGGCTCCGCCCTGAAAGGCCTGGACGGCGCTGTCCAGATCGGAGTAGGCGGTCATGATGATCACCGGAAGCTGCGGGAAGCGCTCCCTCACCCGCGCCAGCAGCTCGAGCCCGGAGGCGCCGTTCATCCGGATGTCGGAGACGATCACCTGGGGAGGACGCGTGCCGGCTTCGAGCAGTTCGAGCGCCTCGGTCGCCGAAGCGAAGCTCCTCGCGGCGATGTCCTCGCGCTCGAGCGCCTTCTCCAGCACCCAGCGGATCGCGCGGTCGTCGTCGATGATCCAGATCGGATTCATGGTCGTTGCCTTCCTCAGCCCTTCACCGGCAGCAGGACGCTGAAGCAGGTGCGCCCGGGGCGGCTGTCCACCGTGATGCTGCCGTGATGCTGATGGATGAAGCTCTGCGCCAGGCTCAGCCCGAGCCCACTGCCGCCCTCGCGGCCCGAAACCAGCGGATAGAACACCTTGTCCCGGATCGCTTCGGGAATACCCGGGCCGCTGTCGATCACCTGGAGTTCCAGCGCGAGCCGGTAGCGGCGCTTGGCGAGCGTCACCTGCCGCGCCGCGCGCGTGCGCAGCACGATCTCGCCCTCGCCGCCCATCGCCTGGGCGGCGTTGCGCGCGATGTTCAAAAGGGCCTGGATGAGCTGCTCGCGGTCGCCCGTGATGGGCGGCAGGCTGACGTCATAGTCGCGCACCACCCGCAGGCGCGAAAACTCGGCGTTGACCAGAAGCCGCACCCGCTCCAGGATTTCATGCACATTGAGGACTGCAGGCTGCATCATGCGATGCGAATCGAGCAGCCGGTGCATCAGGCTCTGGAGGCGGTCGGCCTCGGCGATGATGACCTGCGTGTACTCGCGCAACTGCGGATTGGCGAGTTCGTGCTCGAGCAGTTGCGCTGCGCCGCGGATTCCGCCGAGCGGATTCTTGATCTCGTGGGCGAGGTTGCGCACGAGCTCGCGGCTCGCCTGCTGCTGCTCCAGCACGCGCTCTTCCCGGTCGGCCTTGAGCCACTGATCGATGAGGCGAAACTCGAGGATGAGGCGCAGCCCGCCCGAGTCCACCGGGCTCACCGTGCAGTCGAGGTTGAGCGGGCTCGCGTCTGCGCGCGTGACCGCGATGCTCTGTCCGGTGTAGCTCCAGTTGTCGCGGATGGCGTTCTCGAGCGCCGAGGTCAGACCCGGCGGCTGGCCGAGCAGCGCCGAAAGCGGCCGTCCGTGAAGCGCCCGCCCGCTCACGGCGAACAGGTTCTCCGCGGCCGGATTGAGGTAGCGGACGACGAGCTGCGCATCGACGAGCACCACCGCCGAGGAGAGCAGATCGAGACCGCGGAGTGCAGCCGGTTCCGTCACGGTTTCCATGGGACACCTGTCCCTCGGAGGCAGCAAGAAGCGCGCCCGCGCGCGCGGCTACCTGGCGTTCGCCAGCTCGCGTTTGAGCGCTTCGATGTTGCGCTCGTGCCGGGCGACCGCCTCGCGGTAGGGCGCGACCCGGTCGAGGAATCTCTGATAGTTGCGCTCGGAGCCGTAACGCAGCGCTTCCTGCTCGGCGAGGGCCTTCCTGGCCTCCTCGAGCTCGCGCTCTTCCGTCGCCAGCTCGTCATCGAGGATCTTCCTCCGATCGCCGTCGCGCTTCTTCTGGGTGCCCGCGTCAACCCTGGGGAAGCCGGGCTGGCCGGATCGCGCGCCCGCGGCCGGCTTCACTGCCGGCTTCGGCGGGGGGGGGATGGTCGAGAGCGGTTCGAGGTTCAGCTTCTGGCAGCCCGCCTGGACGATGTTCGAGTAGGTGACGTGGCCAGAGCCATCGACGCACTTGTAGATGTCCGCGTGCGCCGTGAACGGCACACCGGCTCCAAGCAATGCCACGACGACCCATGCCCGCGACGGCATCTTCGATCCCGGAGAACGACGAGGCTGCCAGTCTATTGCAAAGCGCGCGCCGAGTTCAAACGGAAAAGGGTGGCGAGGGCCACCCTTTTCCGAGCGCCGGAGCGCGGCACCGATCACGCCGAGTAGTACATCTCGTATTCGACCGGATGCGTGGTCATGCGGAAACGCGTGACTTCTTCCATCTTGAGCTCGATGTAGGCGTCGATCATGTCGCTGGAGAACACCCCTCCGCGGGACAGGAATTCGCGATCCGCATCGAGGCAGGCGAGGGCCTCGTCGAGCGATGCGCAGGGGTGCGGAACCTTGGCAGCCTCTTCGGGCGGGAGGTCGTACAGGTTCTTGTCCATCGGATCGCCGGGGTGGATCTTGTTCATGACGCCGTCGAGGCCCGCCATCATCATCGCCGAGAACGCCAGATACGGGTTCGCGGTCGGATCCGGGAAGCGGATCTCGACCCGCCGCCCCTTCGGGCTCGAGACGAACGGGATGCGGATCGCCGCCGAGCGGTTGCGCGCCGAGTAGGCGAGGTTGATCGGCGCCTCGAAACCGGGCACCAGCCGCTTGTAGGAGTTGGTGCCGGGGTTGGTCAATGCATTGAGCGCCTTGGCATGCTTGATGACGCCGCCGATGTAGTAGAGCGCGAATTCGGACAGCCCCGCATAGCCATTGCCGGCGAACAGGTTCTCGGAGCCCTTCCAGATCGACTGGTGCACATGCATCCCCGACCCGTTGTCGCCGACGATCGGCTTGGGCATGAAGGTCGCGGTCTTGCCGTAGGTGTGTGCGACGTTATGGACCACATACTTGAGGATCTGCGTCCAGTCCGCGCGGCGAACCAGCGAGTTGAACTTCGTGCCGATCTCGCACTGGCCGGCGGTGGCCACCTCGTGGTGATGCACCTCGACCTCGACGCCGCATTGCTCCAGCGCGAGGCACATCGCGGCGCGGATATCGTTGAGCGAATCGACCGGAGGCACCGGGAAATAGCCGCCCTTCACGCCCGGCCGGTGGCCGATGTTGCCGCCTTCGAACTTCTCGCCGGACGCCCACGCCGCCTCTTCCGAGAACACCTTGCAGTAGGCGCCGGACATATCGACCGACCATTCGACCGAATCGAAGACGAAGAACTCGGGCTCGGGGCCGAAGTAGGCGGTATCGGCCAGCCCGGTCGACTTGAGGAAGGCCTCGGCACGCTTGGCGATCGAGCGGGGATCGCGGTCGTAGCCCTTGCCGTCGGCCGGCTCGACGACGTCGCAGGAAATCACCAGCGTGGTCTCGTCCATGAACGGATCGACATAGGCCGTGCGCGCGTCCGGCATCAACAGCATGTCGGAGGCCTGGATTCCCTTCCAGCCGGCGATCGAGGAGCCGTCGAAGGCGTGTCCTTCCTCGAACTTGTCCTCGCCGAATGCCTTCACCGGCACGCCGACGTGCTGCTCCTTGCCGCGGGTGTCGGTAAAGCGCAGGTCGACGAACTTGACTTCCTTGTCCTTGATCATCTTCATCACGTCTTGCGGCTGCATGTCCTCTCCTTGGCGAGTGGTCCGAAATCGCGAACGTGCAAGAGATTAGCACGCTCCATGCCATCCGTGACGTCCATGCGCTTCGCTCCTGCCGGCATCCGGCTCATGCACTTTTTTGGCGCACGACGGTACGCGCCCGCACAGGTTCGGTGCGGCGGCCTCGCGACGGCCGCACCCGAAATGAGTTGACGTATACTCTGCCGCCCTGTTCCACGGTTGCGACCGTCCATGGGAAAACTTGCCGGGATTCTTTCGCTCGCGCAGACTCGGGCGAAAGAATTTCAATTGTCCTACGAGGGAGCCCTCACGCCGCGCGAGGCCTTCGAGGTTTGGCAGCTCGCGCCCGGTGCGCGGCTGGTCGACGTGCGCACGCGTGCCGAACTCGACTTCGTCGGCCGCATTCCGGGGGCGGTGGAGATCGAGTGGCATTCGTACCCCGGCAATGCGCTCAATTCCCATTTCCTGACCCAGCTCGGCCGTGAGGTCGATCGCGAATCCCTGGTGATGTTCATATGCCGCAGCGGCCATCGCTCGCATCGTGCCGCAGCCGCCGCGACCGAGGCGGGCTACCCGGACTGCTACAACGTGCTGGAGGGTTTCGAGGGCGACCGGGACGCACACGGACAGCGCGGCCGGCTGGGCGGGTGGCGGCTGGCGAGCCTGCCCTGGAGCCAGTCCTGAGCGGCGCCGGCCTTGCGGCCGGACGATGCGACGTGCCGATCCTGCGCTTTGACCGCTACAACGATCTCACCGACGGCGAGGCGCAGGATCGCATCCTCGCCGCGCGCGACCGCCTCGGCGCCGAGGCAGTCATCCTCTGCCACCACTATCAGCGGGCCGACGTCTATCGCCACGCCGATCTCACCGGAGACTCGCTCAAGCTCTCGCGGCTCGCGGCGCAGGCGCGGGCCCGCACCATCGTCTTCTGCGGCGTTCACTTCATGGCCGAGGTCGCCGACATCCTGTCGCGGCCGGATCAGATGTCGATCCTGCCGGATCTCGCCGCCGGCTGCTCGATGGCGGACATGGCGAGCCTCGCCAAGGTGGAGCGTTGCTGGCGCGAGCTCGCCGAAGCCGGCGCCGATCCCGACAGCCGTTACACGCCGATCACCTACATCAATTCCGCGGCCGACCTCAAGGCCTTCTGCGGCGAGCACGGCGGAATCGTATGCACGTCGAGCAATGCGCGCGGGATCCTGGAATGGGCCTTCGCCCGGCGCGAGAAAGTGCTCTTCTTTCCCGACCAGCACCTCGGCCGCTGGAGCGCGCATCAGCTCGGCATCCCGCTCGAGGAGACGGCCGTCTGGGATCCCGATCTCGAACGCGGCGGGTTGTCCCCGGAACAGCTCGCGGGCTCGCGCATCCTGCTGTGGAAGGGTCACTGTTCCGTCCACCAGATGTTCCAGGCCGCGCACATCCTGCGCTTCCGGCGCGAGCATCCGGATGGCCTGGTCATCTCTCACCCGGAGTGCAACTTCGAGGTCTGCCGGCTCTCCGACTACGTAGGCTCGACGGAATTCATCCTCAGGACGATCCATGAGGCGGCGCCCGGCACCCGCTGGCTGGTGGGGACCGAACTGAACCTGGTCAACCGGCTCGCGGAGGAAGTCCGGCCGCAGGGCAAGATCGTCCAGTTCATGGCCCCGATGGTGTGCAACTGCTCGACCATGGCGCGCATCGATCCCCAGCATCTGGCCTGGTGCCTGGAGAATCTCGTGGAGGGCAAGATCGTCAATCAGATCCGGGTGCCCGAGCACGAGGCGCGGCTGGCCCGCATCGCGCTGGAGCGGATGTTCGAGGCATCGTGACGCGCAACGACCGGCCGTTATCCGCGCGGCGCGCCGGCGGCATGACCCGGCGCATCCACGTCGCCACCTACAATATCCACAAGGGCTTCTCGCAGTTCAATCGCCACTTGGTGATTCACGAACTGCGCGAACGGCTGCGCACGCTCAATCCCGACATCCTCTTCCTTCAGGAGGTCCAGGGGGTGCATACCGGGCACGCGGCCCTGTACGAGGACTGGCCCGAGGCTCCCCAGCATGAATTCCTGGCGCAGGACGTGTGGGCCGACAGCGCCTACGGCAGCAACGCCCTGTACGACAGCGGGCATCACGGCAACGCGGTCCTGTCGCGCTTTGCCATCCTCTCCTACCAGAACCAGGACATCTCCGCGCACCGGCTGGAGCGGCGCGGGCTGCTGCACTGTCAGGTGGCGCCGCCGGGCTGGAAGGAGCCGCTGCACTGCGTGTGCGTGCATCTCGGGCTCACCGCCAGCAGCCGGCGCCGCCAGATGGCCGCGCTCGCCGAGCGGATGGAGCGGCTCGCCCCGGACGGGGCGCCGCTCATCATCGCGGGCGACTTCAACGACTGGCGCAACGAAGCGGCGGGCCTGCTCATCGAGCGGCTCGGGCTCACCGAGGTCTTCTCCGCCGCGTCCGGCGAGCCGGCGCGCAGTTTTCCGAGCGTGCTGCCGGTGCTCAGGCTCGATCGGGTCTATACGCGGGGATTCGAGGTGGAGCGGGCGGCCGTCTATTACGGGCCTCCGTGGTCGAAGATTTCGGATCACGCCGTGATTTCCGCGCATCTGGCGGTGTGCCGGGGCTGACATGCAGCCAGAGTTCGTTCCCGGCAACCGGATCGAGCTGCTGGAAAACGGCAGCGACTACTTTCCGGCGCTGCGAGCGGCGATCGACGCGGCGCGCCACGAGGTCTATCTGGAGACCTACATCTTCGAGGAGGATACGGCCGGCCGCGAGATCGCCGATGCGCTCGTGCGCGCCGCCAGGCGCGGAGTGGCCGTGCGGCTGCTGGTCGATGGCTTCGGCGGGCGCAACTTCGCCGCAACAGTGATGCCCCGGCTCGCGGCCGAAGGCGTCGAAGTGCTGATCTATCGCCCCGACATCGCGCTGTCGCCGTTCCACCGGCACCGCCTGCGCCGGATGCATCGCAAGCTGGCGGTGGTCGATGCGCGGCTCGCGTTCGTGGGCGGCATCAACATCATCGACGACATGCACACGCCGCGGCACACGCCGCCACGCCAGGACTACGCGGTGCGCGTCGAGGGCCCGCTGCTCGACCAGATCCGCCACAGTGCGGCCTGGCTGTGGCAGCTCACCGGATGGGCGAACTTCAGGCGGCGGCTACCGGGCGGTGCAGACCCGCCGCCGGTGACGGCGCGGCGCGGCGACGTGCATGCCGCCTTCATCATCCGCGACAATGTCCTCCACCGCCGCGACATCGAGGAAGCCTATCTCGATGCGATCGAAGCCGCATCGGGCGAAATCGTGATCGCCAACGCGTATTTCCTTCCGCGCCGGCGCTTCCGCAGCGCGCTCGCGCAGGCTGCCGCGCGCGGCGTGAAGGTGATCCTGCTGCTGCAGGGCCGGGTCGAATACATGCTGCTGCATTACGCATCGCAGGCGCTCTACGGCTCCATGCTCGCCGCCGGAATCGAAATCCACGAATACCACAAGGGGTTCCTGCACGCCAAGGTCGCGGTCATCGACCGGCGCTGGGCGACGGTCGGCTCGAGCAACATCGACCCCTTCAGCCTGTTGCTCGCGCGCGAAGCCAACGTCGTGATCCGTGACGAGGCCTTTGCGGGGAAGCTGCGCTCCAGCCTTCAGCGTGCGATCGACGCGGCCGCGCACCGGCTCGAACCGGATCGATGGAACCACATGGCATGGCCCGCGCGCGCCGCGCGCTGGATCGCCTACGGCATCGTCAAGCTGCTGGTCGGGCTGGCGGGCTACGGGGGCGCGCGCTGAACCGGCGCCGCGCGCGAGCTCACCCGCGGCTGGCGGCCGGCGGACACGGCGGCCGGCGGGATGAAATGATGCCGGTATTGACGCCGGCCCAGTTCAGTCCGCCGAACAGCCGCGCGTGTTCGATCTTGACGCAGCGATCCATCACGACTTCCAGCCCGAGCGCCTCGGCGCGCCGCGCCGCTTCCGCGTGGACGACCCCGAGCTGCATCCACAGTACGCGGGCGCCGATGGTCGCTGCGGCTTCGACGATTTCGGGCACGTCCCCGGAGCGCCGGAAACAATCGACGATGCCCACCGGCTCGGGGATGTCCTCGAGGCGCGGGTAGCACTTCCGCCCGAGTACCTCCGCGTAGCGCGGATTGACCGGGATCACGCGATAGCCGTGCTCCAGCATGTACTTCGCGGCGAAATGGCTCGGCCGGTTCCAGTTCGCGGACAGCCCCACTACGGCGATCGTGCGGTTCTCCGTCAGGATCCGCCGCAGGCCGGCGATATCGTCGATCATCGCGAAATCTCCCTTGACGACGGCATTGTATCCGCCGGCGCCGGCAAAGCCGCCGCACGCGGGATGTCCCCCTCCGACCACGCGTGAACCGCCCAGGCGAGCAGTTCGGCGACCGGTGCCCGCGCGAGTTCGGCGGGCGGCGCATACCCCAGAAAGGCGAGCGCGGCAGGCAGCAGCCGCGCGGCATCCGCGGGCGTCAGCCCCCGGGCCCGGGTCTGCTTCGAGAGCTTGGCGCCGGCCGCATCGAGCGCGACCGGGACATGGAGGTAGCGCAGGCGTGGCAGCCCGAGCAGGCGCTGCAGCCAGATCTGGCGGGCGGTCGAGCCCAGCAGGTCGGCGCCGCGCACCACATCGGTGATCCCCTGCGCCGCGTCATCGACCACGACCGCGAGCTGGTAAGTGAAGCTGCCGTCGGCGCGGGCGATCAGGAAATCCCCGATCTCGGCGGCGAGATCCTGGCGGCAGCTTCCCTGCACGCGGTCCTCGAAGCCGATCTCCCCAGGGTCGACCCGCACCCTCCAGGCCCGTGGCCACTCTCCCGCCGGCAGGCCGTCGCGGCAGGTTCCGGGATAGCGTCTCGTCGCCTCGCCCGCAAACGCCGAATCGGCGATCTCGCGGCGCGAACAACGGCAGCCGAACACGCGTCCCGCCCGCTCCAGGCGCTCGAACGCTTCGCGATACAGCGCGCTGCGGCTGCTCTGGCGCACGACGCCCTCGTCCGATTCGAGCCCGAAGGCGGCGAGCGTGCGCAGGATGGCATCCTCGGCTGCCCGGCTCGAACGCTGTGCGTCGATGTCCTCGATGCGCACCAGCCAGGCACCGCCCGCCGCGCGCGCGTCCAGCCAGCTCGCAGCCGCCGCGACCAGCGAACCGAAGTGCAGCGGCCCGCTCGGGCTCGGGGCGAAGCGACCGCGGTAGCCGCTCATGTCAGGGGAGACGGGACAGGGGACGGGAAAGGGGGGCGTTTGCATCCGGCATAAGTGACCTCAGTCACGGAAGCGCGCTCGCCGATCGGCTAGCGTGCCCGGCTTTCCGGAGAAGAACGCACATGGCCACCCTCGAACTGAATGCTGAAAACTTCCGCGCCACGATCGATGAAAACCCGATCGTCCTGGTCGATTTCTGGGCGCCCTGGTGTGCCCCCTGCCGCAGCTTCGCGCCGACCTACGAGGCCGTCTCGGACAGGCACGAGGACGTCGTCTTCGCCAAGGTTAACACCGAAGAGCAGCAGGAGCTCGCGGGCGCCTTCAACATCCGCTCGATTCCCACCCTGATGGTGTTTCGCGACCAGATCGTCCTGTATTCGGAGGCCGGCGCGCTCCCCTCGGCCGCGCTCGAAGAGCTGATCGGTCAGGTTCGCGGACTGGACATGGACGCCATCCGGGCCGACGTCGCCGCATCGCACGCCGATCCGGCCGGCTGAGTCCCGCCTGGTCACAGCCGCATCGGCCGGCGCCGCCGGGCTCAGACATTGAACAGGAAGAGCGGGCGACGAGCCGCGCCAATGCTTGAGATTGATTTTTCAGGCTTCATTTCGTACCCGCTTTCATACCCGCTTCTGGGATGGCTGTAGATCATTGAGCGCCCGCTCTTCTCTGAGTCCTGCGATATTTTTGCAGGCGACTATTCGGCGTCTCCGGGAGGGTATATTCGATCAGGCCCGCTTCCATAAGGTCAGCGATGGCTTGCTTGGCTGCGCCTGAAACAGATTTGTGACCCAGGGCCTGCGCAATTTCCGACCGACCC
>MNXU01000057.1 GCA_001872285.1 Betaproteobacteria bacterium CG2_30_68_42 | reverse complement strand
CGAGGAGCGCTACGATGCGATCCCCGCGCAGCGCGAACTGGATCTGGTGACCCTGGTCGAAGACGAGATCCTGCTCGCACTGCCGCTTGCGCCCCGGCACGAGACGTGCGAAGCGCCGGCTCCGGGGCTGAAGGCAGGGGAACCCCGGCCTTTCGCGGGGCTCGCGAAGCTGCTGCGGCCGAATTAGCGGGCCGGAGTACCGAACAATCGACAGGAGATACCTGATGGCAGTCCAGCAGAACAAGAAGTCCCCTTCCAAGCGCGGCATGCACCGTGCCCACGACTTCCTCGCCAAGCCGGCGCTCGCGGTGGAAGCGACGACTGGGGAAGTGCACCTGCGCCACCACATCACGCCGACCGGTTACTATCGCGGCAAGAAGGTCATCCCGGGCAAGGCGGGCTGAGCAGGCCGGCGCCGCACGGGCACGCATGGCCCAGTCTCGGGCAGCTCCTCGAACGAGGCAGTGATGCGATGAGCGTCAGAATCGCGATCGACTGCATGGGCGGGGACCACGGGGTCGAGATCACGCTCGCCGCGGCGAGCAACTTCCTGCGCCGGGATGCGGATGCCTCCGTCATCCTCGTCGGCCGGCGCGAGGCGATCGAGCCGGCCGCCGACCGCATCGGGCTCGCACTCGGCAGCCGCGCGCGGCTGCGCGAGGCAGCCGAGCTGATCGCGATGGACGAGGCGCCCGCCCAGGCACTGCGCGGGAAGAAGGATTCGTCGATGCGCGTCGCGGTCGATCTCGTGAAGAGCGGAGCGGCGCAGGCATGCGTGAGCGCGGGCAACACCGGTGCGCTGATGGCGATCTCGCGCTACGTGCTGAAGATGCTCCCGGGCATCGACCGGCCGGCGATCGCGAGCGTCCTGCCGACCATGCGCGGCCACACCTACGTGCTCGATCTGGGCGCCAACGTCGACTGCGCGCCGGAGCACCTGATCCAGTTCGCGATCATGGGAGCGATGCTGGTCTCCGCGCTGGAACACCGCGAGCGACCGAGCGTCGGCCTGCTCAACATCGGCGAGGAGGCGATCAAGGGCAACGAAGTCGTCAAGCGCGCCGGCGAGCTGCTGCGCGCCTCCGGGCTGAATTTCTACGGCAACGTGGAAGGCGACGACATCTACCGGGGCACGACCGACGTGGTGGTGTGCGACGGCTTCGTCGGCAATGTCGCGCTCAAGACTTCGGAAGGCCTCGCGCAGATGATCGTCACCTTCCTGCGCGAGGAATTCGAGCGCAACTGGCTGACCCGGCTGGGCGCGCTCGCCGCGGCGCCGGCGCTGCGCGGCTTCAAGCGCCGCATCGATCACCGCGCCTACAACGGTGCCAGCCTGCTCGGGCTGCGCGGCGTGGTGGTGAAGAGCCACGGCTCGGCCGACGCCTACGCATTCGAGCAGGCGATCGCGCGCGCCGCAGAGGCGGTGCGCAACGGCCTGCTCGAGCGCATCAGCGCACGGATGAACCAGGCTGCCGCGGCGTGACCGAGCCACGGAACCGGCCATGAAATTCTCCCGGATCGTGGGCATGGGCAGTTGCCTTCCCGGAGCTCCGGTGAGCAACACGGAGCTCATTGCCGCGCGCGGCATCGACAGCAGCGATGCGTGGATCGTGGAGCGCAGCGGGATCCGCAACCGCCACTTCGCCGGCGAGACCCAGACCACGGCCGATCTCGCGTTCGAAGCGAGCCGCGCGGCGATGGCAGATGCGGGCATCGATCCCGGCGCGATCGACCTCATCGTGCTCGCGACTTCGACTCCCGACATGATCTTCCCGAGTACCGCCTGCCTTCTTCAGTCGCGCCTGGGCATTCATGGCGCCGCTGCGTTCGACGTACACGCGGTGTGCTCGGGGTTCGTCTACGCGCTGGCGACCGCGGAGAAATTCATCCGCTCCGGCAGCCACCGCTGCGCGCTGGTGGTGGGCGCCGAGATCTTCTCGCGCATCCTCGACTGGAAGGACCGCTCGACCTGCGTGCTGTTCGGCGATGGTGCCGGCGCGGTGATCCTGCAGGCCGCCGATGCGCCGGGCGTTCTTTCGAGCGCGCTGCACGCCGACGGCAGCTTCGAGCATCTGCTCTCGGTGCCGGGCACCGTATGCGGCGGGCATGTGGTCGGTTCGCCCTATGTGCAGATGGACGGGCCGGCGGTGTTCAAGCTGGCGGTGAAGGTGCTCGGCGATGTCGCGCTCGAGGTGCTCGCCGCCGCCGGAATGGCGCGAACCGAGCTCGACTGGATCGTTCCGCACCAGGCCAACGTGCGCATCCTGCAGGCGACCGCCAAGCGTCTCGGCCTGGGCATGGACAAGGTGATCTCGACGGTGGCCGAGCACGGCAACACCTCGGCGGCCTCGATTCCGCTTGCGCTCGACGCGGCGTGGCGCGACGGCCGCATCGGCGCCGGCGACAGCGTCCTGCTCGAGGCGGTCGGCGGCGGTTTCACCTGGGGTGCCGTGCTGCTGAGACTCTGAATGCATCGGCCGTCATGACTTTCGCATTTGTATTTCCGGGACAGGGCTCCCAGTCGATCGGGATGATGTCCGCATACGGGGATGCGCCGGTGCTCCGTTCGACCTTCGAGGAAGCCTCCGAAGCGCTCGGTCGCGACCTGTGGGGGCTCGCCGCCGAGGGCCCGCACGAGCTGCTGAACCAGACGGTGAACACCCAGCCCCTGATGCTCGCGGCCGACGTCGCGGTGTGGCGGCTGTGGCGCAGTCGGGGCGGTGCGGCCCCGGCGCTGGTGGCGGGACACAGCCTCGGCGAGTTTGCCGCGCTGGTGGCGGCGGAGGCGATCGGCTTCGGCGATGCCGTCCGGCTCGTCGAACTGCGCTCGCGTGCGATGCAGGAGGCGGTACCCGAAGGCATCGGAGCGATGGCCGCGATTCTGGGACTGGACGACGAGGCAGTCCGTGCCGCGTGCGCCGCGGCCGCGCAGGGCGAAGTCGTCGAAGCGGTGAACTTCAATGCGCCGGGCCAGACGGTGATTGCGGGCCATGCGGCGGCGGTGGCGCGCGCGGCGGAGGCGGCGAAGGCGCGCGGCGCGAAGCGTGCGGTGATGCTGCCGGTGAGCGCGCCCTTCCATTGTTCCCTGATGCGTCCGGTCGGCGAGCGGCTCGCGCAGCGGCTCGCGGGACTGAAGCTCTGCGCGCCGCGCATTCCGGTCGTGCAGAACGCGGACGCCGCCGTGTGGGAGGATCCCAGCCGCATCGCCGATGCGCTGGTGCGCCAGGCGCATTCTCCGGTGCGCTGGGTGGAGACGATCCGCCTCATGGCGCGGGAAGGCGTTTCGCATGTCTATGAGTGCGGCCCCGGCAAGGTGCTCGCGCCGCTCGTCCGGCGCATCGACCCGGCGCTCGCCGGAGTCGCGCTGTGCGACGCGGCATCGCTCGACCGCGCGCTCGCGGAGCTTGCAGGCGCATGAGCGCGCAATGCGAACTTTCGGGGAAGGCTGCCCTGGTGACGGGGGCGAGCCGCGGCATCGGGCGTGCGATCGCGCAGGAACTCGCGCGCCGCGGCGCCGCCGTCACCGGAACCGCGACCACCGAAGCGGGCGCGGACGGCATCCGCGAGATGCTGGAAGCGTATTCCGGCGCCGGCGCGGTGCTCGATGTGCGCGATGCGGCCGCAGGCGATGCGCTCGTCGCCGCCATCGAGAAGCGTGCCGGCGCGGTCACCATCCTGGTCAATAACGCCGGCGTCACTCGCGACGGCCTTGTGCTGCGCATGAAGGACGAGGACTGGGCGGCTGTGCTGGATACGGATCTGAGCGCCGTGTTCCGGCTGTGCCGGGCGGTCCTGCGCGGGATGATCCGGGCGCGCGCCGGGCGCATCATCAACATCACCTCGGTGGTTGCGGCCAGCGGCAATGCGGGCCAGGCGAACTACGCCGCGGCGAAGGCGGGCGTCGAGGGGCTCACGCGCAGCCTTGCGCGCGAGGTGGGCTCGCGCTCGATCACGGTGAATTGCGTCGCGCCCGGCTTCGTCGATACCGACATGACGCGCGTGCTCGCGCCGGCGCAGCGCCAGGCGCTGCTGCGCGAAATCCCGCTCGGCCGGATGGCGCAGCCGGAGGAGATCGCCGCGGCCGTGGCCTTCCTCGCATCGCCCGCAGCCGCCTACATCACCGGAGCGACGATCCACGTCAATGGCGGTTTGCGCATGCAATGACGCCGGCGGGCCGTTGGCGCGCAGCGTTCTGTTAAACTACCGCCGCTTTTTCGCGTCCCACGCGATCCACAGGAAGGAGGCAACATGGAGAGTATCGAACAAAAG
Organism: Betaproteobacteria bacterium CG2_30_68_42; assembly: GCA_001872285.1. GTDB lineage: Bacteria > Pseudomonadota > Gammaproteobacteria > Burkholderiales > Rhodocyclaceae > CG2-30-68-42. Next base: position 30,935 of record MNXU01000057.1, on the reverse strand, counting down.
GTCAAGAAGATCGTCGCGGAACAGCTCGGCGTCAAAGAGGCCGAGGTCAAGAACGAGTCCTCGTTCGTGGATGACCTGGGCGCCGATTCGCTGGATACCGTCGAACTGGTGATGGCGCTCGAAGAGGAATTCGAGTGCGAGATCCCCGACGAGGAAGCGGAGAAGATCACCACCGTCCAGCAGGCCGTGGACTACGTCGCCGCGCACGTCAAGCAGTAACGGTCTTTCCGCTCCGGAGCCGAGATTGTCTCACCGCAAGGTCGTCGTGACGGGGATCGGGATCGTCTCCCCGGTCGGCAACGGCGTGACGCAGGCGTGGGAGAACATCCTCGCCGGCCGCTCGGGGATCGGGCCGATCACGCGTTTCGACGCGAGCGCGTTTCCGGCGCGCATCGCCGGTGAGGTGAAGGGCTTCGATCCGACCGCCTACCTCTCGGCGAAGGACGCGCGGCGCATGGACAGCTTCATTCATTTCGGCATCGCCGCCGGGATCGACGCCTTCAGGGATTCCGGCCTCGAGGTCACCGAGGCGAACGCCGCGCGCATGGGCGTGAACGTGGGCTCGGGCATCGGCGGCCTGCCGATGATCGAGGACACCCACTCCGAATATCTCAAGAGCGGGCCGCGGCGCATCTCGCCGTTCTTCATCCCCGGCACGATCATCAACATGATTTCCGGGAACCTCTCCATCCTGCTCGGCCTCAAGGGCCCGAACCTGGCGATGGTGACCGCCTGCTCCACCGGCACCCACTGCATCGGCGAGTCGGCGCGGCTGATCGAGTACGGCGATGCCGACGTGATGATCGCGGGAGGCTCGGAGGCGACGACCACTGCGCTGTCGGTCGGCGGATTCTCCTCCGCCAAGGCGCTCTCGACACGCAACGACGACCCCGCCGGCGCCTCGCGCCCGTGGGACCGCGACCGCGACGGCTTCGTGCTCGGCGAGGGCGCGGGCGTTCTCGTGCTCGAGGAGTTCGAACATGCGCGCGCGCGGGGAGCACGGATCTACGCGGAGCTGGCCGGCTACGGCATGAGCGGGGATGCGCACCACATCACGGCGCCGTGCGAGGACGGTGAAGGTGCGGCGCGCTGCATGGTGAATGCGCTGCGCAATTCGCAGTCTGCGCTCGCGGACGTCGACTACATCAACGCCCACGGCACCTCGACGCCGCTGGGCGATCTCGCCGAGACCATCGCGGTGAAGCGCTGTTTCGAGGATCACGCGAAGCGCCTGGTGATGAGCTCGACGAAGTCGATGACCGGCCACCTGCTCGGGGCGGCCGGCGGCGTCGAAGCGGTATTCACCGCGCTTGCGGTGCGCGACCAGATCGCGCCGCCAACCATCAATCTCGTCCATCCGGACGAGCGCTGCGATCTGGACTACGCCGCGAATGCCGCCCGCCCGATGAAGATCGGGGTCGCGCTGTCGAACTCCTTCGGCTTCGGCGGCACCAACGGCACTCTCGTTTTTCGGCGCATCTGAGGACGGCGGCCGTGGGGCGGACGGTGCCGCTTCGCCGCTCCCCATCGCTGGGCCTGTACCTTCTCGCGCTGCATCTCGTCGCGGGCGCGAGCGTGACGATAGCGGAGCTGCGGTTGCCGGTGCGCGTGCTGCTCGCGCTCGCGGTGGCGGCGGCGGCCTCGCGCGGCCTGATGCTCTGGCGGCGCCGGGGCGCGCTCGGTGTCGAGGCCCTGCGCCTGCTCGATGACGGCAGCCTGTGGCTGCGGGATTCGGCGGGCAACGAAATCGGCGCGCGGGTTCTGCCGGCGACCCGCGTGTTTCCGCGGGCGGCGGTGATCCTCGCGCGCCCTCAGGCGGGCGGGCGCACGCGCGCAATCGCCGTTGTTTCCGATTCGTGCGAGGCGGACGATTTCAGGACGCTGAAGACCTGGCTGCGCTGGCGCGCCGAAAAGGCGGCCGCGGGCTGAGCGGATTGCGCAGCACGGTCTTGCGTGCGATCGCGGCGGTTTCCGGGTAGTCGCGGCTGAAATGCAGCCCGCGGCTCTCGTGCCGCTTCATCGCGCAGCGGACGATGAGGTCGGCGGTGAGCACGAGGTTACGCAGCTCGACGAGATCGTTGCTTACGCGGAAATTCGAGTAGTACTCGTCGATTTCGTGCCGCAGCAGACGGATTCGGTGCATGGCGCGCTGGAGCCGCCGGTTGGTGCGCACGATGCCGACGTAGTCCCACATGAAGCGCCGCAGTTCCTCCCAGTTGTGCGAGATCACGATCTGCTCGTCCGCGTCGCTCACTCGGCTCTCGTCCCACTGCGGCAGCGGCGGTGCGTCCTTCTTCGGCGCCGCCGCGATGTGCCTTGCCGCGGCCTCTCCGAACACCAGGCATTCGAGCAGCGAGTTGCTGGCGAGCCGGTTGGCGCCGTGCAGGCCGGTGCACGCGGTTTCGCCGACCACATACAGTCCTTCGACGTTGCTGCGAGCGTCGAGATCGGTGAGTACCCCGCCGCAGGCGTAGTGCGCGGCAGGCACGACCGGAATGGGCTCGCGGGTCATGTCGATGCCGAACGACAGGCAGCGCTTGTGGATGTTGGGAAAGTGCTCCTCGACGAAACCGGCGGGCTTGTGGGTGATGTCGAGGAACACGCAGTCGAGTCCGCGTTTCTTCATTTCGAAGTCGATCGCGCGGGCGACGATGTCGCGCGGCGCGAGTTCGGCGCGTGCATCGTGCTCGGGCATGAAGCGCGTGCCGTCCGGCAACCTGAGCAGGCCGCCTTCGCCCCGAACCGCTTCGCTGATCAGGAACGAGCCGGCCCGGGGGTGGTAGAGGCAGGTCGGATGGAACTGGATGAATTCCATGTTGGCCACGTGGGCGCCGGCGCGCCAGGCCATCGCGATGCCGTCCCCGGTGGCGGTGTCCGGATTGGTCGTGTACAGATAGACCTTGCCCACGCCGCCGGTGGCGAGCACCGTGTGCGGCGCGCTGAAGCTGCGCACGCGGTCCTGCACCGTATCGAGCACGTAGGCGCCGGCGCAGCCCAGCTCGGGCCGCCCGAGCTTGGCGCCCGTCACCAGATCGATCGCGACGTGGTTCTCGAAGATCGAGATGTCGGGATGGGCCCGCACCTTCGCGGCCAGCGTCTGCTGCACCTCGTTGCCGGTGGCGTCGGTGGAATGGATGATCCGCCGGTGGCTGTGGCCGCCTTCACGGGTGAGGTGATAGCCCAGCGTGGTGTGCTCGTCGCGCGTGAAGCGCACGCCCTGCGCGATGAGCCAGCGGATCGCGGCATTGCCGTGCTCGACGGTGAAGCGCGTGGCGGCGGGATCGCACAGGCCGGCCCCGGCAATCAGCGTATCGCGGATATGCTCTTCGACCGAATCATCGGTATCGAGCACCGCCGCGATCCCTCCCTGGGCGCGCGCGGAGGCCGAGTCTTCCAGCCGCCGCTTCGTCACCAGGGCGACGCGGAAACGGTCCGCGAGCCGCAGCGCCACCGACTGCCCCGCCAGTCCGCTGCCGATCACGACCACGTCGAACGAGAGCACCGCCAACCCCTTCCATCGAAAACCCGCGTGGAATATAGCACGAAGGGGATGCCCTTCGAGCCCGCCGCGAAGGCGTGCGCCGCGCGCCGATGCATTAACCCTGGAGCGATATGAACTATTCGCGGGATGCCCGGTCTGTGCAGGTGTTGGCCGGTCACTGCAGGGCTTCGGCGGGTGGCTCGGGTATACTTCGCGCTGCCCATCAGGGGGCAACACAATAACCACACATGGCAGACCGCGAAGCAGACCAGGCACTGGTCGAGCGCGCGCAACGAGGTGACAAGAAGGCTTTCGGTCTTCTCGTCGGCAAGTATCAGCGGAAGCTGGCTCGCCTGCTCTCGCGCCTCATCCGTGATCCGGCCGAGGTCGAAGACGTGACTCAGGAGGCCTTCATCAAGGCTTATCGGGCATTGCCGAGCTTCCGCGGCGACAGCGCGTTCTACACTTGGCTCTACAGGATCGGCGTGAACACCGCCAAGAACTACCTGGTATCGCAAAACCGGCGTGCGCCGACATCGACCGCTTTCGACGCGGACGAGGCGGAGAACTTCGAGGAAGGCGATCAGCTCCGGGACATCAACACGCCGGAGAACATGCTGCTGTCGAAGCAGATGGGCAACACGGTCAATGCGGCGATGGAAGTCCTGCCCGAGGATCTGCGCACCGCGATCGTCCTGCGTGAAATCGAGGGTCTGAGTTATGAGGAAATCGCGAAGATCATGGACTGCCCGATCGGCACCGTGCGCTCCAGGATCTTCCGCGCCCGCGAAGCGGTGGCCGAGAAACTGCGGCCGCTGCTGGACATTGCTCCGGACAAGAGGTGGTAGGCCATGAAGACTGAAGTATCGGCGCTGATGGACGAGGAGCTCGACGAGGCGGCGCAGGCGCAGGCGATCGGCGCGCTGTGCCGCGACCCCATCCTGCGACAGGAATGGGAAACGTACTGCGCGATCGGAGATGCGCTGCGCGGCCTCGACCCGCTGCCGGCCGATTTCACGCGCAGGGTGATGGATCGTCTGGCCGGCGAGCCAATGATCGTCGCCGCGCCCCTGCGGCGACGATCCGCATTGCGGCACCCGCTGCTGACCGCGGCGGCATCGGTCGCCGGGGTGGCCCTGGTCGGCTGGTTCGCGGTCGGCGTGTCGCAGAACGAGCCGTCGCAGCCGGCGGTCGCGGTCGCGCCGATGGTGGCGCCGGTCGCGGTCGCGCAACCCGTCGTGCCGGTCGCCGTCGTGAAGTCCGCCGTAGCGCCGCCGGCAAGCGAGCCGGTGCAGGCGTCCGCGGGCACGGAGAAGATGCCGCCGAACCGGCTGGCTTACTTGTTCGCCCATCAGGGCTACTCGCCCAACTTCCAGGGTATCGCGCAATATCTGCGCGTGGTTTCGGAGACGGGCGCCGCGAAATGAGAGGGACGGTGGCGCTGATCGCCGCTTGCGGCACCATCGCGTTTTCCGCACAGGCCGAGCCGGCCGCCGATGCCTTCGCATGGCTGGAACGGATCGCTTCGGCCGCGCAGAAACTCAACTACATCGGAACCTTCACCTATCAGCGGGGTGCGAATTCCGAGACCTCGCGCATCGCTCATTATTACGACGGCCATATCGAGCGCGAGAAGCTGGAAGTGCTGGACGGCAGTCCGCGCGAACTCGTCCGCGTGGATGACGAAGTCAAGTGCTATCTCCCGGCCGAGCGCATGGTGCTGATCCAGCATCAGGCGCGGCGGGCATTCCCCGCGCTTCCCCGCGAGGCGATGGATCGGGTGACGCGCAACTACCGCGTGAAGGCGAGCGCCGCCGACCGCGTCGCCGGACGCGATGCGCTGGTGCTGGTGATGGAGCCCAGGGACCGGATGCGGTTCGGATACCGGCTGTGGGCCGAGCGCGCGAGCGGCCTGCTGCTCAAGCTGCGTACCGTGGACGAGAACGGCGGAGTCGTGGAGCAGTTCGGCTTCACCGAAGTTCAGGTCGGCGTACCGATCCCCCCGGAGGCGCTGACCTCGCGCTTCGCCGCTCAGACTGCGAACTGGCAGGTCTACAACACCCGGGCGGTGGAGAGAATCGGCACGGACGATCGCTGGGCGTTCCGCTTCCTGCCGCCCGGATTCGCCCGCAGCGCCGGGGTGAAACTGCGCCTGCGCGACGATGACCGCGAGGCGATGCACTACGTGTTCACGGACGGGATGGCGGCGATCTCGGTTTTCATCGAGGTCGCGCCCGCGCGCGGCGAGCGCCCGCGCGAGGGATTCGACCGCTCGGGCGGCGTTCAGGCCTATCAGCGCGTCCTCGGGGATCATGTCGTGACGGTCGTCGGAGAGGTTCCGGGACGGGCCCTCAAGGGCGTCGCCGACGGTCTCGCACCGAGGTAGGCGCGCGTGCGGGCAGAGGGTCGCGTCGATAGGATCGAGGGCGGGCTGGCGGTGGTCACGCTGACCGGCACCGGAGGCGGCTGCGGGCGCTGCGCGCAGCCGGGAGGCTGCGGCTCGGAGCTGCTCACGCAGGCGTTCGGCCGGCGCTGCACCCGTTTTCGCGTGCCCGACACCATCGGTGCGCGACCGGGTGAGAGCGTCGTCCTGGAACTTCCGGAGTCGTCGGTCACGCGTGCTGCGGGCGTGGTCTATCTGATGCCGGTCGTGTTCGTGATCCTGGGCGCCGCGCTCGGTGTCGCCGCAGGCGGAACGGACGCGGGTGCGGCTGCGGGTGCGGCTGCGGGGCTCGCCGCGTCGCTAGCCGGAGTACTGGCGTTTCACCGGATGGCTTCGTCCGATCCGAGATACCGGCCGGTGTTGTGCCGGCCGGACATCCATTGAGGTACTTTCAACGTGAGGTCGTCATGAAATCGTATTTCCGCATCCTGCTCGTCTCGCTGGCCGTATTCTTCGGAGCCACGCAGGCCGGCGCCCGCGAGCTTCCGGATTTCACCGAACTGGCCGAGAAGCAGGGGCCGACCGTGGTCAATATCAGCACCGTGCAGACCGTGCGCAACCGCGGGGCGTTTCCGCAGATTCCGGACCTCGACGAGAACGACCCGATGTTCGAGTTCTTCCGACGCTTCATCCCGCGCCAGCCCGGTGTGCCGAAGGAATTCCAGAGCCGCTCGCTGGGATCCGGCTTCATCGTCAGCGGCGACGGCTACATCCTCACCAACGCCCACGTGGTCGATGGGGCCGAGGAGATCCTCGTCAAGCTGAACGACAAGCGTGAATTCAAGGCGAAGGTGATCGGCACCGACAAGCGCACCGACGTGGCGCTCATCAAGATCCCCGTCACCGGACTGCCGGCGGCCCGGCTCGGAGATCCGGGCAAGCTCCGGGTCGGGGAATGGGTGGTCGCGATTGGCTCGCCGTTCGGCTTCGACAACACCGTGACGGCGGGGATCGTCAGCGCCAAGGGACGCAGCCTGCCTCAGGAGAACTATGTCCCGTTCATACAGACCGACGCGGCGGTGAATCCGGGCAACTCGGGCGGGCCGCTGTTCAACCTGAAGGGCGAGGTGGTCGGAATCAACTCGCAGATCTACAGCCGTACCGGTGGGTTCATGGGGCTGTCCTTCGCGATCCCGATCGACGTCGCGATGGAAGTGCAGTCGCAGCTTCGCGCCAGCGGCCGGGTGAGCCGGGGGCGGATCGGGGTGGTGATCCAGGAGCTGACCAGAGAGCTGGCCGACTCGTTCGGATTGCAGAAGAACGCCGGCGCACTGGTGAATTCGGTCGAGAAGGGCGGTCCCGCGGACAAGGCCGGGATCGAGGCCGGCGACGTCATCCTCAAGTTCGACGGCAAGCCGGTCGCGGCATCGAGCGACCTGCCGCGCATGGTCGGAGGGACGCGGCCCAGCTCGAAGGCGATCGTCCAGCTCTGGCGCAAGGGTGCGACGCGCGATGTCACGGTCACCGTGGGCGAGATCCCGGACGACAAGATCGCAGCCCGCGGCACGAAGAAGCCGAAGGCCGCAGCCGCAGCCAACCGCTACGGCCTGGTGCTCGCCGACCTGAACGCCGATCAGCGCAAGGAGCTCGGCATCGAGGGCGGCGTGCTGGTGGAAGACGTGCAGAACGGTAACCGTGCTTCGGACATCCGGCCGGGAGACATCCTGCTGGCCCTGATCGTCAAGGGCAACAGCACGACGATCCGCTCCGTCGAGCAGTTCAACCGGACGATCGGCCAGCTCGACAAGGCGGTCGCGGTGACGGTGCTGATCCGCCGCGGGGAAAACCAGACCTTCGTCACGCTGAAGAATGCGGGCTGAGCCGGCCGCAGGGCCGGTGCTGACGCTGTACGGACGCGCGGGCTGCCACCTCTGCGAAGTCATGCAATCCGCATTGCAGGGGCTGCGCAGCCGCTCCGCGTTCGAGCTGCGGCTGGTCGACGTCGATGACGATCTCGAACTCGCGCGACGCTATGGCGCTCTGGTGCCGGTGCTCGAGGCCGGCGGCCGGGAGCTCTGCCACTACGTTCTCGACGAAGCTGCGGTTTCAGCCTACCTGGCTCGGATCGGCTAGAATTGCGGCCCGTTTCAGTCCGCCGCGGCCACGCGCGAGCGCGCTCCCGCATCCCGTATCCGATTGATGCAGCATATCCGCAACTTCTCGATCATCGCCCATATCGACCACGGCAAATCGACGCTGGCTGATCGCATCATCCAGCGCTGCGGAGCGCTCTCCGAGCGGGAGATGGAGGCCCAGGTGCTCGACTCGATGGACCTCGAGCGCGAGCGCGGCATCACCATCAAGGCGCAGACGGCCGCGCTGGCCTACCGCGCGCGCGACGGCGAGCTCTACCGGCTCAACCTGATCGACACGCCGGGGCACGTCGACTTCTCCTACGAGGTGTCCCGTTCGCTCGCCGCGTGCGAGGGCGCGCTCCTGGTCGTGGATGCCTCGCAGGGGGTGGAGGCGCAGACCGTCGCCAACTGCTACACGGCGATCGAGCAGGGGGTCGAGGTCGTCCCCGTGCTCAACAAGATCGACCTGCCGCAGGCGCGCCCCGAAGAGGTCATCGCCGAGATCGAGGATGTCATTGGCATTCCCGCGCACGAGGCGGTGCGCGCGAGCGCGAAGACCGGGGAGGGTGTCGAGGACGTGCTCGAGGCGGTCATCGCGCGCATTCCCCCGCCGGCGGGGGACCCCGGGGCGCCGCTCAAGGCGCTCGTCATCGATTCGTGGTTCGACAACTATGTCGGCGTCGTGATGCTCGTGCGGGTGCGCGAGGGCGCCCTGCGGCCGAGGGACCGCATCGTGCTGATGTCGAGCGGCGCGACCCATACGTGCGAACAGGTCGGTGTCTTCACGCCGAAGTCGCAGCCGCGGGAGCGGCTCGCGGCCGGTGAAGTCGGGTTCGTGGTCGCCGGGATCCGCGAGCTGACCGCCGCGCGCGTTGGAGACACCCTGACGCGGGCCGATCGGCCGGCTGCGGAGCCGCTGCCCGGTTTCAAGGAGATCAAGCCGCAGGTCTTCGCCGGGCTCTACCCGGTCGAGGCGAACCAGTACAACGCCCTGCGCGAGGCGCTCGAGAAGCTGCGGCTGAACGATGCCTCGCTGCATTTCGAACCCGAAGTCTCGGACGCGCTCGGATTCGGATTCCGCTGCGGGTTTCTCGGCCTGCTGCACATGGAGATCGTCCAGGAGCGGCTCGAGCGCGAATATGACGTCGAGCTGATCACCACCGCTCCGACCGTGGTCTACCAGGTCGCGCTGCGCGACGGCTCCGAGCAGATGGTGGAGAACCCGGCCAGGATGCCGGATCCGTCCCGGATCGCGGAGATCCGCGAGCCCATCCTGACCGTGATCCTGTTCGTGCCGCAGGAATATGTCGGCAACATCATGACCCTATGCACCCAGAAGCGCGGGATGCAGCTCAACATGCAGTACCATGGCCGCCACGTGATGCTCACCTGGGAGCTGCCGCTGGCGGAGGTGGTGCTCGACTTCTTCGACAAGCTCAAGTCGGCCTCGCGCGGCTACGCTTCGCTCGATTACGATTTCAAGGAATACCGCGCCGCCGACGTCATTCGGCTCGATGTGCTCATCAACGGCGACAAGGTCGATGCGCTTTCGATGATCACGCACCGTGCCGGCGTGCAGGCACGCGCAAGGGATCTCGTGACCCGGATGCGCGGACTGATTCCCCGCCAGATGTTCGATGTCGCGATCCAGGCCGCGATCGGCTCGCAGATCATCGCCCGCGAGACAGTCAAGGCGCTGCGCAAGAACGTGCTGGCCAAGTGCTACGGCGGCGACGTCACGCGCAAGAAGAAGCTGCTGGAGAAGCAGAAGGCGGGCAAGAAGCGCATGAAGCAGGTGGGCAGCGTCGAGATTCCGCAGGAAGCCTTCCTCGCGGTGCTGCGGGTGGAGAACAAGTAGGCGCGCGCCGGCGGCGCTCGAGATGCGGCCGGTAACCGGGAGGATGCAACGTTGAATTTCGCCCTGATTCTTTTCCTGCTGACCGTGGTTACCGGGGCGGCCTGGTTCGCTGACCGGCTGGTGCTGCGGCGGCGCCGCGAAGCGCACGGGCGCGACCCGTGGTGGGTCGAGTACGGGGCGAGCTTCTTCCCGGTCTTCCTGGCGGTGTTCCTGCTGCGCTCCTTCCTGGTCGAGCCGTTCAAGATTCCCTCGGGGTCGATGATCCCGACGCTGCTGGTGGGAGACTTCATCCTCGTCAACAAGTATGCCTACGGAATCCGGCTGCCGATCGTGAACGTGAAGATCATCGAGGTCGGCGCACCGAAGCGCGGCGACGTGATGGTGTTCCGCTATCCCGAGGATCCTTCCCTCGACTACATCAAGCGCGTGGTCGGACTGCCGGGGGATCGCGTGGAGGTGCGCAACAAGCGGATCACCATCAACGGAACCGAAATCCCGGCACGCCCAGACGGCGAATACCTGCACAAGGACCGGATGTACTACACGCCGAAGTTCGCGGAGACGCTCGGCACCGTCGAGCACGCCATCCTGATCGAGCCCGAGGCACCCCCGTTCGTCAGCCACGTGACCCCATTCCCATTTCAGGACCGCTGCCTCTACAATAACGAAGGCGTGAGCTGCGAGGTGCCGCCCGGTCATTATTTCATGATGGGCGACAACCGGGACGCGAGCAGTGACAGCCGCGTATGGGGGTTCGTGCCGGAAGCCAACATCGTCGGGCGCGCGTTCCTGATCTGGTTCAACTTCGGCGATCTCGGGCGGGTCGGATTTTTCAAGTGAGGACAAGGACGTGAAAACACAGCGTGGTCTCAGCCTCATCGGACTCATCCTCATCGGCGCGCTGGTCGCGGCGGCGGCGATGGTGCTCATCAAGGTCGCGCCGGCGGTGATCGAGTACTACACGATCCTGAAGAACGTGAAGGCCGTCGTCCAGAGCGGAGAGACGCAGGGGACGGTCGCCGACATCCGCAAGGCCTACGATCGGCGCGCGACAGTCGACGACATCACGAGCGTGGGCGCACAGGATCTCGACATTGGCAAGTCGGGCGGGCAGGTGGTGATCTCTTTCGCCTACGCGAAGAAGATTCCGTTGTTTGGCAACGTCAGCATCTGCCTCGACTTCGAGGGCAGCAGCGGACCGGGCGGCGGCCGCTAGAATCCATAGCCTGGCGCAAATGAATCGCGAGGCGCTCGAACAGGCACTCGGCTACCGTTTCGCGAACGCCGGCCTGATCGAACAGGCGCTCACGCACCGCAGCTTCGATGCCGCCCACAACGAGCGGCTCGAATTTCTCGGCGACAGTGTGCTGAACTGCGCCATCTCGCGCCTGCTCTACGCGCGTTATGGCTCGCTGCGCGAAGGTGAGTTGTCGCGGCTGCGCGCCAACCTGGTCAGGCAGGAGACGCTGCACCGGATCGCGGGCGAACTGGGGCTGGGCGAGCACCTGCGTCTGGGCGAGGGCGAACTGAAGAGCGGCGGCGTGCGCAAGCCCTCGATTCTCGGCGACGCCATGGAAGCGGTCCTGGGCGCGGTGTTCCTGGACGGCGGCTTCACGGCGGCTGCCGCCGCGATCGAGCGGCTCTATGTCCCGGTGCTCGCGCAACTCGATCCGACGCGTCCGGCCAAGGATCCGAAGACCAGTCTGCAGGAGCTGCTTCAGGCCAGGCGTCATGCCCTGCCGAGATACGTTCTTCGCGCGACCCGCGGCGAGGCGCACGCGCAGCGCTTCGAGATCGAGTGTGCGGTTCCGGAGCTGGGCATCGCCACGCTCGGTATCGGGGCGAGCCGCCGTGCGGCCGAACAGGACGCGGCCCGCCGCGCGCTCGATCTCCTCGGCGGGCTGTGAGCATGGGTGGACATCGCGCGGGTTCCATCGCCGTCGTCGGGCGCCCCAACGTCGGCAAGTCGACCCTGCTCAACCGCTTGGTGCGGGAGCGGATCAGCATCACCTCGGCCAAGCCTCAGACCACGCGGCACGCGATCCGCGGCGTGCTGAGCACAGAGGATTGCCAGTACGTGTTCATCGACACGCCCGGTTTCCAGCGGCAGAACCGCGGCGCGCTCAACCGGATCATGAACCGGAGCATCGCGGATTCGGCTGCCGGGGTCGATCTGGTTTTCCTGGTGGTCGAGGCGGGCCGATTCGGGGCGCAGGATGCCGCCGTGCTCGAGCGACTGACCGGCGAAACGCCGGTGATCCTGGTCGTGAACAAGATCGACCGGGTGCGGCCGCGCGAGAATCTGTTGCCCTTTCTCGACACCGTGTCCCGGCAGGGGCGATTCGCCGAGATCGTTCCCGTGTGTGCGGCGACCGGCGAGAACCTCGATGAACTGCTGCGCGCGGCGGCGGCCCATCTGCCGGAAGCCGATTCCCTGCTGCCCGAGGACACGCTGACCGACCGCAGCGAGCGATTCCTCGCTGCGGAGTTCATTCGCGAGAAGCTGTTCCGGCGCCTGGGCGACGAACTTCCCTACGGCCTGACCGTGACGATCGAGCGCTTCGAGGAGAAGGAGAGGCTGCGCCGCATCGCCGCCGCGATCATCGTCGAGAAACCCGGCCACAAGCCGATCGTCATCGGGCGCGGCGGCGCGGCTCTCAAGCAGGTCGCGACGGAGGCGCGCGCCGACATGGAACGGCTGTTCGGAACGAAGGTGTTCCTGGAGGTCTGGGTGAAGGTGCGCGGCGGCTGGAGCGAGGACGAGCGCGCGCTGAAGGCGCTCGGGTACTGACCGGTGGGCGCGATCCGCAGCCGCGTCGAGGGGCAGGAGTCGTTCGTGCTCCAGCTCCATCCCTTCCGCGAAACCAGTCTGGTGGCGGAGGTCTTCAGCCGCACCCATGGCCGGCTGGCGCTGGTCGCCCGGGGTGCGCGAAGGCCGCATTCCGCCCTGCGCGGGCTGCTCATGGAGTTCCGGCCGCTCGCGCTGTCCTGGTTCGGAGCCGGAGAGGTCAAGACGCTCGCAAGAGCGGAGTGGATGGGCGGACACGCGCCGCTTGCCGGCCGCGGGCTTCTTTTCGGCTACTATCTCAACGAACTGCTGCTGCGGCTGATGCCACGCGAGGCGCCTCATCCGGAACTGTTCGACCACTATGCGCACGCGCTCGACGAACTTGCCCGGAGCGGTGCGGCGGAAGGTGCGTTGCGGCGCTTCGAGCTGCGGATGCTGCGCTCGCTCGGCTGGGGGTTGACGCTCGACCGCGAGGCACTCACCGAAGAGGCGGTGCGCCCGCGCTGCGAGTATGCGTTCGTGATCGAGCGCGGCGTGGTCCCGCTTGCCGGAGCCGGGGCGGGCGCGGCGGCGGTCTCGGGCGAGGCGTTGCTGGCGATGGCACGCGAGGATTTCAGCGATCCGCGGACGCTTTCGGAGGGCAAGGCGCTGATGCGGCAGGTGCTCGGCCACTATCTCGGCGAGCGGCCGCTCAACACCCGCCGCGTGTTCATGGAACTGAGCGAACTGTGATTCCGCGATGATCGAGCTGGGCGTCAACATCGACCATGTGGCCACGCTGCGCCAGGTGCGCGGCACGACCTATCCGGATCCGGTGCGCGCCGCGCTGCTGGCCGAGCAGGCCGGCGCGGACGCCGTCACGCTGCACCTGCGTGAAGACCGCCGCCACATCCAGGATCGCGACGTGGAGCAGTTGCGCAGCCGGCTGACGACCCGCATGAACCTGGAATCCGCGATCACCGCGGAGATGATCGCGATTGCGCTGCGCATCCGGCCGCAGGACGTCTGCCTGGTGCCTGAGAAGCGCCAGGAACTGACCACCGAGGGCGGGCTGGATGTCGCCGGCAGCCTCGCGCAGGTGAGCGAGGCGGTGCGCGCACTTTCGCAGGCGGGCATCCGCGTGTCGCTGTTCATCGATCCCGAGCGCAGGCAGATCGATGCCGCGGCTGCGTGCGGCGCACCGGTGGTCGAGCTGCATACCGGCTGCTACGCCGATGCGTCCACGGAGCAGGCGCGGGCCGGCGAACTCGCGCGCCTGAAGGATGCGGCGCGCGCGGCCGTCGCGCGCGGCCTGCGCGTCAATGCCGGCCACGGGCTGCACTACGACAACGTCGGTCCGGTCGCGGCGATCCGGGAAATCGGCGAGCTCAACATCGGGCACGCCATCGTCGCCGAGGCATTGTTCTCCGGTTGGGAAAACGCGGTGCGGCGCATGAAACGCCTGATGGTCGAGGTGCGGTGATCACCGGCATCGGCACCGACCTCGTGAGCATCGAGCGCATGCGCGGGCTCGTGGCGCGCCACGGTGCGCGCGCCGCTTCCCGCATCCTCGCTGCGCAGGAGATGGCGGGCTACGCGAGCGCGGCCGATCCGGCGTCGTTTCTCGCAAAGCGTTTCGCGGCCAAGGAGGCCTTCGCCAAAGCGACGGGAAGCGGTGTGCGTGCGCCGGTCACGCTGCGCGAGGTGGCGGTCGAGCACGATGCGCTCGGCAGGCCTTCACTCGCCTTCTCGGGAGCCTTGCACGTGAGCATGCAGGCGCGCGGCCTGACGGCGCATCTGAGCCTTTCCGACGAGGCCGGCCTGGCGCTCGCCTTCGTGGTGATCGAGCACGACGGGGCACCGACATGACCGAACCGATCCCGCTCGGCCGGCTGATGCTCGACCTCGCCTCGACCACGCTCGCGCCCGAGGAGCGCGAGCGGCTGCGCCATCCGCTCGTCGCCGGCGTCATCCTGTTCGCGCGCAACTACGCCTCGCCCGCGCAGCTCGCGGCGCTGACCCGCGAAATCCATGCGCTGCGCGAGCCGTCGCTGCTGATCGCCGTCGATCAGGAGGGCGGGCGCGTGCAGCGTTTCCGCGATGGCTTCACCTTGCTTCCGGCGATGGCGGCGCTGGGCAGCCTGTGGGAGCGCGATGCGCTCGCCGCGCGCGCCGCGGCCGAGGCACTCGGCACCGTGCTCGCCGGCGAGCTGCGTGCGCAGGGTGTGGATCTGAGTTTCGCGCCGGTGCTGGATCTCGACTACGGCCCGAGCACGGTGATCGGCGATCGCGCCCTGCATCGCGATCCGGAAGCGGTCTGCGCGCTGGCCGGGGCGCTGCTCGACGGGCTCGCGCGTGCGGGCATGCAGGGCGTCGGCAAGCACTTTCCGGGGCACGGATGGGTCGCCGCCGATTCGCATGTCGCCGTTCCGGTCGATCCCCGCAGCCTGGACGAGCTGGAAGCCCGCGACATCCTTCCCTATCGGCGGCTGGCGGGGCGGCTCGGCGGGGTGATGCCGGCGCACGTCATCTACGAGCGCTGCGACGCTATGCCGGCGGGATTCTCGGCGTTCTGGCTGCAGCGGGTGCTGCGCGAGGAGCTGGGTTTTCGCGGAGTCGTCTTCAGCGATGACCTGAGCATGGAGGGTGCGCGGATGGCCGGCGGCATCGTCGAGCGCGCCGAAGCGGCCGATGCGGCCGGATGCGACGTGGTGCTGGTGTGCAATGCCCCCGAAGCGGCCGCGCTCCTGCTCGACCGCTGGCATCCGCCGCACTCCGCCGCCCTCGCGCAGCGGCTCGCCGCACTGGTGCCGCGCCGTTCCCGGCCCCCGGCAGATGATGAGGATCATCGCGTGGCGCGCGCCCTGGTCGCCGCGATTCCGCCTTCGGCCGCGCGGGGCAGGGGCTGCTAGCGGTCGATTGCCGGACCGGCCCGATGATCGAGGATCCCGCCGCACTGCTCGCGGCATTGCCCGAATCGCCCGGCGTGTATCGGATGCTCGGCGCGGCCGGTGAGCTGCTCTATGTGGGCAAGGCGAAGAACCTCCACCGGCGGGTGGCGTCGTACTTCCGCGGCCGCGGCCTGTCTGCGCGCATCGCGCTGATGGTGCGCCAGGTCGTGCGGCTCGAAACGACGGTGACGCGCTCCGAGGCCGACGCGCTGCTGCTCGAGAACAACCTGATCAAGGGGCTGCACCCGAAGTACAACATCGTCTTCCGCGACGACAAGTCCTATCCCGGCATCCTGATCACCGCGGAGCGCTTCCCGCGCATCGCCTTTCACCGGGGCAGCGCTCCTGCCGGCGGGCGCTGCTACGGGCCGTTTCCCGGCGCCGCGGCGGTGCGCGAGAGCCTCCATCTCCTGCAGAAGGTCTTCCGCCTGCGCACCTGCGAGGACTCGGTGTTCCGCAACCGCTCCCGGCCCTGCCTGCTGCATCAGATCGGCCGCTGCAGCGCGCCCTGCGTCGGGCTGATCGATGAGCGCGCCTATGTCGCCGACCTGCGCATGGCCGAGTGGTTTCTCCAGGGCAGGCATGGCGAGGTGATCGAGCGGCTGAGCGCGCGGATGAGCGAGGCGGCGAACGCCCTGGACTTCGAGGCTGCGGCGAGGCTGCGCGACGAGATCCGCTCCCTGCAGCAAGTGCTGCACCGGAACGTCGTCAGCACCGGTGAGGCGCGCGACGCCGACATCGTGGCGGCGGCGTCGGCCGATGGCGTGGTGTGCGTCAATCTCGCCATGGTGCGCGGCGGGCGACATCTCGGCGATCACGCCCACTTCCCGCACAACGCCGCCGAGTGCGACGCCGGGGAGGCGCTGGCGGCCTTCATCGGACAGCACTACGGCAGCTATCCCGCGCCCGCCCGCATCCTCGTGGCTGCCCCGATCGGCGCGCAGTTCGCGGAACTCGGCTCGGCGCTCGCCGCGAGCGGCGCGCGCATCGACCGGCCGCGCGGCGAGATCGAGCGCGGATGGATGGAGATGGCCGAGCAGGGTGCGCGGCTCGCGATTCGCGCGCGTGCGGCAGACTCGGCGCGCGGCGGGCAGCGCCTGGAACTGCTCGCCCGTGCGTTGGGGCTGCCGGAGGTGCCCCGCCGCATCGAGTGCTTCGACATCAGCCACACCCAGGGGGAGGCAACGGTGGCCTCGTGCGTGGTCTTCGAAGGCGGGCGGCCGCAACGCTCGGCGTATCGCCGCTACAATGTCACCGGAATCGCGCCAGGGGACGACTATGCGGCCATGCGACAGGTGATCGGACGGCGCTACGGAAAGGTCGCGGCCGGGGAGGGCCGGCGACCCGATCTGGTGCTGATCGACGGCGGCCGGGGTCAGCTCGGGGTCGCCATCGCGGTGCTCCGGGATCTCGGTCTGGCGGATCTGCCGGCGCTGGGAATCGCCAAGGGTGAAGGAAGGAAGGCCGAATTCGACCAACTGGTGTTCCCAGGGACGTCGACCGGAGCGAAGCTCGCCGCGATGGATCCTGCGCTGCACCTTGTCCAGGAGATTCGCGACGAGGCGCATCGCTTCGCGATCACCGGGCATCGCGCCGCGCGCTCGCGGGCGCGCCGCACGTCGAGCCTGGAGGAAATCGAGGGAATCGGGCCGGCGAGGCGCAAGCGGCTGCTCGCGCATTTCGGCGGACTGGCCGGCGTGGTCGCGGCGAGCGCGGAGGATCTGTGCCGCGTTCCCGGCATCGACGCCAGGCTCGCGGAGCGCATCTTCGGCCGGCTGCATTGACATGCGCATCAACGTTCCGACGGCTCTGACGTGGGCCCGCATCCTCGTCATCCCGCTGTTCGTCGGCGTGTTCTACGCGCCGGTCCACCTGCTCAGTTCCGGCCAGCAGAACCTCGCCGCAACCGTCCTGTTCGTTGCGGCGGCGGTGACCGACTGGTTCGATGGCTATCTCGCGCGGCGCCTCGGTCAGACCTCCGCGTTCGGCGCCTTCCTCGATCCCGTCGCGGACAAGCTGATGGTCGCCGCATCGCTGATCGTGCTGGTGCACCTGGGCCGGATTGACGGGATGCTGGCCTTCATCATCGTCGGGCGCGAGATCGCGATCTCCGCGCTGCGCGAGTGGATGGCGATCATCGGTGCCGCGAAGAGTGTGGCGGTGTCGCTGCTGGGCAAAATCAAGACGACGGCGCAGATGGTCTCGATCCCCATGCTGCTGTTCCATGGACTCCTGCTCGGAATCGACACCCACCTCGTCGGTACGCTGTTGCTCTATGTCGCGGCGTTTCTGACCCTGTGGTCCATGGTGTATTACCTGCGCCGGGCGGCGCCGTATCTGTCGGCTGGAACCACGCCGGAGCGCCGGCGGCCGGAGGGCGGCCCGCATTGACAGGGGGATGTCGCGGGCTATAATTCGCCCCTCGCGCGGGAATAGCTCAGTTGGTAGAGCGCAACCTTGCCAAGGTTGAGGTCGGGAGTTCGAGACTCCTTTCCCGCTCCAGTTTCGTCGGGGGAAAGCGTTGGCTTCCCCCTTTTCCTTCCGGACGCGCGGCGGGGTAGCAAAGTGGTCATGCAGCGGCCTGCAAAGCCGTCTACGCCGGTTCGATTCCGACCCCCGCCTCCACGAATCCGCAGTTCGGCTCGAGGCGAGCAAGGAACGCGGCCCGCGCATTCTCCCGCCGGGGCGCGACCCGCTCAGCGCCGCAGCTGCGCCAGTGCCCGGAATTCCCAGCTTCGCATCGCGAGCAGCAGCGTGTAGCCCTCGCGTGCGCCGGCGGGCAACCTCTGGTCGCTGCGGTGCTGGTGGGCCGGCCCGCGCGCGGGCAGAATCGCGGCCGTGCCTTTGCCGGGCAATGCCATGAACCCGCCACTGAACCAGCGCGAAACCGGTCTCGCCGCAGCCCTCGCCGCGCTCGTGCTGCTCGCCCTCTTCGCGCCCGCGCTCGCGCAGCCTGCGCATTACGGCGAATTCGCCGACACGCGGACGCTCGCGGGCATCCCGTTCGCGATGGATACGCTCACCAACCTCGCCTTCGCCGCATGGGGCGTCGTGGGTCTGGTGATGCTCGCGCGGCTTGCCCCCGGAGCGCTGCCGCGAGTGCAAGGGCAGGCGGCCGTGCTCTTCTTCTGGGGGCTGATCGCCACCGCCTTCGGCTCGGCCTGGTATCACGCGCAGCCCGCCGATGCCGGGCTCGTGCTCGATCGGCTGTGCATGGTGCCGGCCTTCTCCGGGCTGCTCGCGCTCGCCGCCGCCGAGCGCGTGAGCGAACGGGCCGGAAGTGTGCTGGCAGGGCTCGCCTTGCTCCTCGGGGGCGCAGCCGTCGCCGACTGGGCGCTCTCGGGCAACGTGCTTCCCTGGGCGCTGTTCCAGTTCGGTGGCATGGCGCTGCTGCTCGCTGCGGCGATGTTGCCGGCGTCCGGTCCGACGGTGCGTTGGCCCGCGATCCTGCTCCTCTACGGGCTCGCCAAGGCGTTCGAGCTGACCGATGCCGCCGTGTATGAATTCACCGCCCACCTGATCTCGGGGCACAGCTTGAAGCATCTGGTCGGCGCGCTCGCCGCCTGGCCGGTGATCCATGCCCTGCGCGCGCGGCGCGCCCTCGTGCCCGATCCGGCCGCGAGCCGCTCCCGCCCCGCGGCTACCAGCTCCTCTTCCAACGACAACGACCATGCCTGTGCATCCCGATGAACCGCGTGAGAGTCCCGACCAGTTCGCGCTGCTTCGCCAGCGCCGTTTCGCGCCCTTCTTCTGGACGCAGTTCTGCGGTGCGGCCAACGACAACCTGTTCAAGTTCGCCTTCACGGTGCTGGTGACCTACCGGCTGGAGGTCGCGTGGCTGCCGGCCTCCCTTGCCGGGCTCGTGATCGGGGCGCTCTTCATCCTGCCCTTCCTGCTGTTCTCCGCGACCGCGGGGCAGCTCGCCGACAAGTACGACAAGCGCAGCCTGATCGTCTTCGTCAAGGGCTTCGAGATCCTCGTCATGTTGCTTGCCGAGGCCGACGTCGCCTTCGACGACCATCCCGATGCAAAGCGCTTTACTGGACGCATCGAGACCGTGAGCGCCGACTCGGTCTTCGCCTGACTGCAACGCACGGGGATGGCGTCCGCTCCGGTCCGGATCGCGCTGCCCTGATCGATCCGGACGATGCGCGCGTGCGCAGTCCGGGCCGTGGCGAATCGGCAGCGGTCGTACGCCGGACCGCTGTCTGCCTGCCGTGGCGTTGGCAGTGCCCAGGGCCGCTGCGCGCTGGGCGGCGATCTCGCCGGGATCACGGCTGGCGCCGGCGTTCGCGTTGCCGTCGGAGAGCAGCAGGACCCGGGCTTGAGCGGGGTGAGAATGAGTCGAGGCGCATTGGCGGCATCGGGCATGTCGGATCTCCCGTCCACCCTCCGGCGGCATTGCCGGAACGCCTGAACAGAATACGCTGTGACACGCTCATGGCGTGAGCCTATTGAAAATTGCTCTCGGGAGAAGATGATCCGGGCCGCAATCGCGGCGAACGCGGTGAGACGGCGGCAGGCGAGAGCGCCGGGTACATCGTCGAGCTCATGCGCCGCGAGATCATCGCCTGACTGTCACCGATTCGACTCGCCATGGTCCGTGCCACCCCCACCTGCGACAGCATCGCCGGCATTCGTGCCGGAGCCGGTGTCATCGCGACGTTCCGCTTCTATGAGGAACTCAACGACTTCCTGCCCCCCGAGCGGCGCGGGAGGGCATTCGGCGTGCGCTGCGCGCGTGCGGCCACGACCAAGCACATGATCGAAGCCCTCGAGGTGCCACATACCGAGGTCGAGCTGATCCTGGTCAATGGCGAATCGGTGGGGTTCGACCGGCTGCTGCGCGAGGGCGACCGCGTGGCGGTCTATCCGAGATTCGAGCGGCTGGACGTCACGCCGCTGCTGCGCGTGAGGCAGCGCCCGCTGCGCGTGACGCGCTTCGTTGCCGACGCCCATCTCGGCAGGCTCGCCCGGCTGCTGCGCATGGCCGGTTTCGATACGCTCTACCGCAACGACTACGCAGACCGGGAGATCGCGGACATCTCGATCCGCGACGGGCGCATCCTGCTGACGCGGGACCGGGAGCTGCTCAAGCTGCGCGGCCTCACGCACGCCTGCTACGTGCGCGCCATCGAGCCGCAGGCGCAATTGCGCGAGATCGTGGCCCGTCTCGATCTTGCGCGCAGCTTGCGGCCGTTCACGCTTTGCCTGGAGTGCAATGAACCCCTGAGGGCGGTCGAAAAGGCGCGGGTGATCGCGCTACTGCCCGCATCCGTGCGCGCCGCACACAGCCGCTTCACCCTGTGCGAACGCTGCGGCCGGGTGTTCTGGCGGGGCTCGCACCGGCAGCGGATGCGGGATCTGCTGGCCTCGATGCCGCCGGCTCGGGCGGATGCTCCGGGGCGGCCGTTGCGATGACGCGCTCGGCGGCCCGGGGGGCCGCTGCGCCCACTCTTTCCTCGTCGTCGTGCCCGCGGCTCGATGAAGGCTACCGGTTTTCGAGGTGGCCATAGACGTCCGCCGCGACACGCGCCAGCTCGTCCCTGGGAATGCCGGCCGAGAGGGCGTAGCCGAACTTGCCGTCGATCCAGTAGAAGACGTTGACCGGCCCTTCCTGGGCAAAGCGGAAGGCGGTATCGCCCCCCGTCGCAACCTCGGTGCTCACGAGGAGCGTGAGCCGCCGCCCCGCGGCGTCCTGGTACATGAACTGGGCCACCGGGCCGCTGTTGCCCGGCAGGAGGCGCCCGCCGATCAGCCCGTAGCCGAGCGCCGCGAGCTTCGGCGGACGCACCGGTACGCCCAGCCGCTTCGAAAGCCAGGTGACGAGCTGATCTTCATGATCCGCGCCGATCTCCACGGGGCGCCGGACGTCCGGGCTGAACACCGCGTGCGCGACGGCCGCCTGACGGTGCAGCGACGTGCCTGCGGCCAGCGTTTCCGCAGGACGATGGATCCCGTGCGCCAGCCAGCCGAGTGCGCCGCCGAAGGAGGCGATCAGCACGCCTGCGGCGATGCGGCTTCGGAGGAGTCTGCGGGCTACGAAGCGCGTCCCGCGTGCCTCCAGCCTGGTGTCGATCTCCGCCGCCAGTTCGCGCAACGACGCCGGAATCGGCTCGTCGAGAACCGGATCGAAGAGATCGTGCAAGCCCTGCCGGTGCGCCTGATAGGCCCGCACTCGGGTCGCTGCTTCGGAGTCCGCAGCCAGATGGGCCTCGATTTCCGCACGCCGGGCAGGCGGCAATCGGGCATCGACATAGGCATGCAGATCGTCATCGGTCACCATGTGCTTGCTCATCGCACTACTCGCAGGTTCGAAGGGTTGGGGTGTTCGTCGAGCATCCGCCGCAGCCGCTCGCGGCCGCGCGCCAGTCGCGACATGACGGTACCGATGGGGATGTTCAGGGTTTGTGCGATGTCTTCGTAACGCATTTCATCGAGCGCGACGAGCAGCAGGACGGCGCTCTGTTCCTGCGGGAGGCGGGCGAGGGCCGCGGCGAGATCCTCCAGCTCCATCCGCTCGGGCTGGGTGGCCCGGATCGGCACCTCGATCTCCTCGGCTCCGGACGAGGGACCGTCCAGGGACGGGCGCCGCACCTGGTCGATGTGGAGGTTGTGCATGATTCCGAACAGCCATGCGCGAAGATCGCCTCCCGGGCGCCATTGGCCGATGCGTGACCACGCGCGCTCCAGCGTGTCCTGCACCAGATCGTCCGCAGCCGCGCGATCGCCCACCAGCGCCCGCGCATAGCGGCGCAGCCGCGGCAATTGGTCGATGATCGCGCGGCTGTCCATCGGCGCTCAGGGTCGGGCGACGCGCCAGACCTTTTTGAAGCCGTCGCCGGTCCGGTCGCCGGGCTTCCGGTCCTTGCTCCAGAAATAGAGCGGCTTGCCCTTGAAGGCCCATTGCTTCGTGCCGTCGTTGCGGGTGACGACGCTGAAGTCGGCGCCGGGCGATTGTCGGTCCATCGCGTGCAAAGGCGGCCAGTTGGTGGCGCATGGTCCGTTGCAGACGCTCTTGCCGCTTCCTGCGACATCCTTGTCGAAGACATAGAGGGTCATGCCGTTGCTCGCGGTGAGGACGCCGTCGGTGATTCTCGCCGGTGGCGTGGCTTCGTAGGTGGCGCAGCTCGCCAGGATGGCGGACAGGATCAGGACTGGTGCGATCTTGTTCATGGGGGTCTCCGTGAGAATGGATCGAAGGTACTGCATCCCCGTGTACGAAGGGCGGGCCGCATTTATTCCGAAGCGGCCGGTCGAATCTCTGCCAACATAACGCGCATAATGTGCATTATGTTAATAATGATCCGGGGCGTCCGGGATCGTGCCCGGCGCGGGCATGCTCGAACCGGCGACCGTATTCGAAAGACTGCGGAAGGAACCTACTTGATCGGAGCAGCCTGGAGCAACAGCACGATGTCCTCGTGGCCATTCTTTGCGGCCCAGGCCATCGCGGTGGCACCGTCGTCGTTTCGCAGATCGGCATCCGCCCCGGCGGCCAGCAGCACGCGCACCGTCGAGGCGTGTCCGCCTCGCGCAGCCATCATCAGCGCGGTCGTGCCGTTGGGCGCCCGCGCATCGATCCGGGCGCCGAGCGCCAGGAGCAGTTTCGCAATCTCGTCGCGGCCTCCGGCACTGGCGTAGATCAGCGCATTCCAGCCCTCGTGGTTGACTTGGGCCCCGGCGTGTACCAGCCGCCTGACGATGCTGCCATGCCCGTTCAGTGCCGCGAGCATCAGGGCCGAGTCCCCGACCGAATTTCTCGCGTTGACGCGCGCAGCGGCCGCGAGCAGCACATCGACGAGTTCCGGCCGGCCCTCACGCGCCGCCATCATCAGCAGCGTCGTCCCCGCATTGTCGGCAAGATCCGCCGAGACGCCGGCGCGCAGGAAGCCGCTGACCGCCTCCGTGTTGCCTGCGCGCATCGCCGCGAACAGTTCGTCGTAGCTCCCCGCATGCGCGGCGCCGGGCAGCATCAGCCATGCGGCCAGCAGCGCGACCCGCAGGCAGCGAGCCGGGCTCACCGGATTCATGATCGAGTTTCCGGGACGCGGAAAAGACGGCGGAAATTCGCGCTCGTCGCCCGCCCGATCTCCGCGACATCCACATCCCTGAGCCGTGCGAGCTCCTGCGCGACCAGCGCGACGTACGCGGGTTCATTGACCTTGCCGCGATGCGGAACCGGAGCCAGATAGGGAGAGTCGGTCTCGATCAGCATCCGCTCGAGCGGAATCCGCATCGCGATCTCCCGCAGCACGGGTGCATTCTTGAAGGTGACGATGCCAGAAAAGGAGATTGCGAATCCCAGATTCATTGCCTGCTGCGCCATCCGGTCCGAGCCGGTGAAGCAGTGCATCACCCCGCCGACCTGGCTGGCGCCCTCCTCGGTCAGGATGGCCAGCGTGTCCTCCTCGGCATCCCGGCTGTGGACGACCAGCGGCTTTCCGCACGCACGCGCGGCGCGGATGTGGGCGCGAAAGCGGCTGCGCTGCAGCGGGGCATCCTGCGCTCCGCGAAAGTAATCGAGCCCGGTCTCGCCGATCGCGACGACCTTGGGATGGTCGGCCAGGCGGCACAGATGCTCGGCGGTCGGTTCGTCCCCGCCTCGGTGGTCGGGATGCACTCCGACCGTCGCATGGAGCTGATCATGGCCTTCGACCAGCGCAAGCAGGGCCGGAAAATTCTCCAGGTTGACCGCCACGCACAGCGCATGCACGACGCGCGCACCTGCCATCGCATCGAGAACCTCGGGGACGCGTCCGGCGAATTGCGGAAAATCGAGATGGCAGTGGGAATCGACGAACACGGTCACAGCGTATGGGTCGACCGGGTCGAGCCGATGTGGCCCCCGAGAAGAGTCTCGATCTGCGTCTTCGCCGCCTGGCCGCTCTCGTCGTCGCTGAATTGCACGCCGATCCCCTGCGTCTTGTTGCCCTGCGCCCCGGCCGGAGTCACCCAGATCACCTTTCCCGCAATCGGCAGCCGGGCGGGTTCCTCCATGAGCGACAGCAGCATGAACACCTCGTCGCCCAATCCGTAGCGCTTCGTGGTCGGAACGAAGATCCCGCCCCGACTCAGGAACGGCATGTACGAGGCGAGCAGCAACGACTTCGAGGCGATCTTCAGGGAAAGGACGCTGGGGCGTGGAAAGTCCCGGACATTGGCCTCGTTCCCCATCAACGGCTCCCTGCCGCCGGCAACGCGCGCGCGTAGCGGCTCAGCATGTCTTCCATGAACAGGCGGGCATTGAGCGGGTGCTCATCGACCCGCCTGAACGCGATGGCTTCATTGTAACAACCAAACAGCGCCGTCAGGAGGCTGCGGCTGGCGATCTTCTCCAGCACCTGCCGCGCTCCCGCGAAATAGACCGGACCCCCACCCATGCGGCATGAAATCAGGTCGAACAGCCAGCGCTGCAGCCAGATGACCAGCGTCGATAGCGCCGGGCCGCCCGGCTCTTCGGCTCGACCGCGGTTCCTGGCTTCCCAGGCGGCCGCCACGCCGACCGCATCGACCGCCGCCCCATCGGCCAACTGGCCGATGAACCAGTCGAACAAGCTCCGGTAGCCGGGGTCGGCCCATCTCGCCGCCTCCAGCGGCATGCCGCCCGCAGCGCGCAGAGCCAGATCGGGTTCGGGGATCCCCTGCTGCGCCAGCCACGCCACCGCCTCACCTGCATCCGGCTTCCCGAATCCGAGTTTCCGGCAGCGGCTGCGAAGCGTGGGCAGCAAGCGGGCTGGATCGCCTGTTACCAATATAAAATAAGTACTTGATGGAGGTTCCTCAAGTAATTTCAGAAACGCGTTGGCAGTATGCGGGTTCATCGCTTCTGCCGGCCGAACGACGACGACCCGCCGTCCCGACTGGTGCGTCCCGACGGACGTCAAGTCCCCGAGGGATCGGATCTGTTCGATCCGGATCTGACTGCTGCGCGGCTTGCGCGCCACCGAAACGCCTTCCGCCGCCTCGCCCGAAACGCTCTCGGCGCTCGCTTCCGGGACGATGCGGCGAAAGTCGGGATGATTTCCCGCCTCGATCCAGCGGCAGGAGGGACATACGCCGCACGCCTCGCCTGCCGCGCCGGGACACCTGCATAACAGCGAACGTGCGAAATCCTCGGCAAAGACGGCCTTTCCGCAACCGGGCGGCCCCGAGAACAGGAGCGCGTGATGGAGGCGATCGAGGTTCGCCCGCAACTCATCCCACTGCTTCTTGTGCCACGGATAAATCATTATCTAACAGATATTTAGGATAATGTCTTCAAGTGTTTTCATGATTTCGGACGGCTTCCGGCTGGCGTCCACGACACGGATTCTGCCCGGAAAGCGGGCGGCCCGCTCCTTATATACGGCTCGGACTCGCGTGAAGAACAGGGCGGGCTCGCGCTCGAACCGGTCCGGAGAAGTGCCCGCCTTCGCGAGGCGGCGGCAGGCGATCGAAACCGGCACGTCGAAAACCACGGTGAGATCCGGCTGCAGGTCCGGATGCACCCATTCCTCCAGGGTGGCGATCCGCCCTGGGTCGAGCCCTCGGCCTCCGCCCTGATAGGCGAAGGTGGCGTCGGTGAAGCGGTCGCACAGCACCCACCTGCCTTCGCGCAGGGCCGGCCGGATCAACCGTTCCAGGTGTTCGTTGCGGGCGGCGAACATGAGGAGCGTCTCCGTGGCGAGCGACATGGACTCGTGCAGCAGCAGTTCGCGCAGCCGCTCCCCCAGGGGAGTGCCCCCCGGCTCGCGCGTCGTCACGACCTCGATGCCCCGCTCGGCGAGCCGCTCGGCGAAGCGGACGAGATGGGTGCTCTTTCCCGCGCCGTCGATGCCTTCGAAGGTGATGAATTTCCCTGTCATCTGCGCTTCTGGTAGCGCGCGACTGCGCGGTTGTGTTCGTCCAGGGTGCGTGAAAATTCGCTCGATCCGTCGCCCCGTGCGACGAAGTACAGATCCTCCGCTTGCGCCGGATGAAGCGTGGCCTGGATCGATGCCAGTCCGGGAATCGCGATCGGCGTCGGGGGCAGTCCCGGGCGCGTATAGGTATTGTAAGCGGTGTCACGGGCGAGATCCGCCCTGCGCAGATTGCCGTCGAAGCGCTCGCCCAGGCCGAATATGACGCTCGGATCGGTCTGCAGCGGTATCCCGCGGCGCAGGCGATTCGCGAAGACGGCCGCGATCCGGGGCCGGTCCTCCGCCCGCCCGGTCTCCTTCTCGACCAGGGAGGCGACGATCAGGGCCTGATAGGGTCGAGCGTAGGGCACGGTCGGGTCACGCTTCGCCCATTCCTCATCGAGCGTGCGACGCATCTGGACATGCGCGCGCCGGAGGATGTCGAGGTCGCTGGCGTGGCGATCGAACAGGTAAGTGTCGGGGAAGAAAATGCCCTCCGGCGAACTCTCGGTCGCGCCGATGCGCTCGATGATCTCGCGTTCGGACAGCGCCGTGCTGTCGTGCGCGAGCCCGGGCGCGGCATCGAGGGCCGCACGCATCTGCCGAAAGTTCCACCCCTCCACGATCAGCACCTCGCTCTGGCTGACATCGCCCCGGGTGAGCTTGTCCAGCAGGCCGAGCGGCGTGATGCCGGTTTCCACCTCGTAGCTGCCGGCCTTGATCCGGGTCGAATCCCCGCGCACGCGCCCCAGCAACTCGAATTGCCAGGGTGCGATTCTTAACCCCGCGTTCGCCAGCTCGCGCGCCGCTGCCCGAAGTCCGCTGCCCGGCTTGATCCGGAATTCGAGCGGCGAGAATGACAACGGAATCGGCGCGGACGCGAACCATGCCATCCAACCGGCGAACAGTGCCGCGGGGATCAGCGAGAAAAGTGCGAACCGGGCAAGGATGCGGGCGAAGGCGCGGGTCATGATGCCTCCGCGGTCGGGGAGATGGCGAAGCCGGAGCGGCCCGTATAATACTTGACCCTCAGCTTGACTGGACAGCCATGAATCCCGCGTTTCAGGAACACCTGGTTTCCCGTGGCGCCCGGATCGACGGTGGGCGCGTCGCCGACTTCGGCGCGCCGGATGCGGAGCGCGAGAACGCCGCTTCGGGCACGGTGCTCGTGCCGCTCAGCCATCTGTCGGTCGTTCGCGCCGGCGGCCCCGACGCGGCGACCTTCCTTCACAACCTCGTCACCAATGACGTCAAGGGGCTCGCCTCCGGCCAGGCGCAGTACGACGGCCTGTGTACTCCGAAGGGCCGGATGCTGGCGAGCTTCCTCCTCTGGCGCGAAGCGGACGGCTTACTGCTCGCGACGGCGCGCGACCTCAAGGACGCCCTGCTTCGCAGGCTCGCCATGTATGTCCTGCGCAGCAAGGTGAGTCTGAGCGATGTCGATGCGCAGTGGGTTCTCCTCGGTCTCGCCGGCCTTGATGCGGAGGCTGCGGCCGCCCGTTGCGGTCTGCCTGCGCCGCGCGAACCGATGGGCGTTGCCGCGTTCGCGGACGGAATGGTGATCCGGGTCGGGGACGCGCGCTTCCAGATCGCCGTCCGCGCGCCGGCTGCCGCCGCGCTCTGGGACGCGCTGTGCGGCGTCGCGCGCCCCGGCGGGGAAGCGCTGTGGCGCTGGTTCGATATCCGGGCCGGTATCCCCCTCGTCGTGGCGGCCACCAGCGAAGAGTTCGTGCCGCAGATGGTCAACTTCGAACTCGTCGGCGGGGTAAGCTTCCACAAGGGCTGCTATCCCGGACAGGAGGTCGTCGCCCGCTCGCAGTACCTGGGCAAGATCAAGCGCCGGATGGTCCTCGCCCACCTCGACGCCGCAGCCGCACCGACGCCGGGGGAGCATCTCTACGGCGTCAAGCTCGGCGACCAGTCCTGCGGAGCCGTGGTCGACGCCGTCCCTGCGCCGGGGGGCGGATGTGACCTCCTCGCAGTGGTTCAGACCTCGAGCGCGGAGTCGGGCGCGATCCGCCTCGGGAGGCCGGACGGGCCGGAGTTGCGCTTGCAGCCCCTGCCCTATCCGGTCAGTTGAACGCTCTCCCGCGGCGAGGCGCGGCTCACGTGTGCCTGATCCTGCTGGCATGGCGCGCACACCCCGATTTCCCGCTGGTCGTCGCCGCCAACCGTGACGAGTACTACGCGCGGCCGAGCGCCCCGGCGCAATTCTGGTCCGACGCACCGGACGTGCTGGCCGGAAGGGATCTCGGCGCCGGCGGAACCTGGCTCGGCGTCACCCGGGAGGGCCGTTTCGGCGCGCTCACGAATTTCCGCGACCCCGCGCGCATTCGGCCCGACGCACCCTCGCGCGGCGCGCTGGTGAGCGACTATCTGAGATCCGAGTCGTCTCCGGCCGCGTTCCTTGCCGCATTGCCTGCCGTTGCGTCCGCGTACAACGGTTTCAACCTGCTGGTCGCCGACCGCTGCTCGCTCGCCTGGTATTCCAACCGCGCTGACGGACCGCGGCACCTGGAGCCGGGCATCTACGGACTGAGCAACCATCTCCTCGACACGCCCTGGCCCAAGGTGGCGCGGGCCAAGTCCTCACTCGCGTTCGCGCTGCGCGCCCTGCCCGGCCGCGAGCCCTTATTCGATCTCCTTCTCGATCGAAGCCCGGTTGCCGACGCGCAACTGCCTGCCACCGGCGTGAGCGTCCAATGGGAGCGGCTGCTTTCGGCCGCCTTCGTGCGCTCCCCGACCTACGGAACGCGATCCTCGACCGTGGTCGCGCTGGACCGCGAGGGCAATCTCGACTTCGAGGAGCGCGCGTTCGATGCACATGGAAGCTTCGGGGCAGCACGCCGATTCTCCCTGCACGTGCCGCGCCCGGAATGCGACGCTATGGGGATAGAAGCATGACCGCACCGAAGACGCCGGACACCGCGAGACTCGACCGCATCATCGCGCAGGCGCAGCGCGATCGGGCGCAGCGCGAGCGCGGCTACCGCGAGCAGGCCCTCAAGCTGTTCCCCTGGATCTGCGGCCGCTGCGCCCGCGAATTCACCCGCGCCAACGTGGAGCAGCTCACCGTTCACCACCGCGACCACAACCACGACAACAACCCCCCGGACGGCAGCAACTGGGAGCTGCTGTGCGTGTATTGCCACGACAACGAGCACGCGCGGCAACTCGATTCCAGGGGCCAGGCCCCGAACGCGACCGCTCACCCACCCGCAGCAACCTATCAGCCCTTCGCCGATCTCAAGTCGCGGCTGGATGCCGGCAGCAAGAAATAGAACACATGGGGCTCTTGGTATCGCGCATTGGCACTGCATGTCGCACGAGCGTGCTCGGCGGGGGAGTGATGTCAAGACCTGACCCCTTGTTGCGTGCCCGCGACGCTGCGGTTGCAGACTTCAACTGTGGCTGTACCTGTTGCGCCTTCATTCGGGCATCGTACTCCATGCGCTGCGGGTGTTCACCGAGTTACTCCATCTTGCCGTCGAACGTCCGCGTTCAGGAGCGCGCCGCTTCGGCGCGTCTCCTGCAACGCGTTGTTAGACCACGAACCCGAGCGACGGCTTGATCGCGGTAAATTTGACGCTTTCCACTTTGCCAGACAGACGGTCCAGGTCGTTTGCTGCCGGGGAAGGTGTGTATTCCTCGCCCGGGCAGTGGGCCATCTCGTTGAGTTCTGGGTCGGAGAGCAGATGACGCGCGACGATTTTGACCTCGGAGAATCCTGCGTTGTTCACCGTTTCCCAGTAATCGCCTTCCGGCAAGGCGCCGCCGGTACACCCCGCCCACATTGATTGCAGTCGCTCGCGTAGTTCGGCGTCAATCGGACCGGTCAACAGGATGTCGGAGATCGCGAGTCGCCCGCCCGGCTTGAGAATCCGAAACGCCTCTCGATACACCGCGTCCTTGTCCGGCGTCAAATTGATCACGCAATTCGAGATCACCACATCGGCTAAGGCATCCGGCAACGCCGTGTCGTCCAGGGATGCCTCGCGAAACTCGATCGCGCTATCCGGAAGGCCAGCCTGCGCCACGGCCTCTTTGGCCCGTTCGATCATTTCCGGCGTGAAATCGACCCCATAGACCTTGCCACGGCCGCCAACCTTGCGTGCCGCCAGGATTACGTCTATTCCGCCTCCGCAACCGAAATCAACGGCGACCTCGCCCGTCTGCAAATTCGCGAAGCCGGTCGGATTGCCGCAACCGCGCGAGAGATTGCGGGCGGTCTCCGGTACCGAAGAAAGCTCCGACCCGCTATAGAGACCCTGTTCGAGCGCGCAGCAAGCCTTGCTGGCCGGCTTACTGCAACAGGAAGCAACCGTGCGTCCGGCCGCTGCCGCGAATTTGCCGTAGCGCGTCTGCACGACTTGGCGGATTTCATTGGTCTTCATGGGTTTCACTCCTCTCAATATTCCCGAAAAAGCTACATGAGTGGTCTAACGCTGGCGATAACCTGCGGCGGCGGAGCGCAGCGGAG
>MNXU01000030.1 GCA_001872285.1 Betaproteobacteria bacterium CG2_30_68_42 | reverse complement strand
TCTCCTGGCAGTGCATTCGAGGCGATTCCGGCCTTCTGCCGTTTAGAATCGCTGGCACACGCCTTCTCCGCCGCCTGTGCGCTCGCGGCCGCGCTCCTGCTCCGGTTCTGGGTCTTCCGCGAGGATCGGGCGCGAGCGCTCACTCCACCGTAACCGACTTCGCGAGGTTGCGCGGCTTGTCGACGTCGGTGCCTTTCACGAGCGCTGCGTGATAGGCGAGAAGCTGCAGCGGCACCACGTGCAGCACCGGCGAGAGCAGCCGGTAGTGCTCCGGCATGCGCAGGATGTGCACGCCCTCGCTCCCGGCGATCTCGCCACCGGCGTCGGCAAACACGTACAGCTCGCCGCCGCGCGCGCGCACCTCCTGGAGATTCGACTTGAGCTTTTCCAGCAGCGCGTCGTTGGGCGCGACCGCGATCACCGGCATGTCCTTGTCGACCAGCGCGAGCGGGCCGTGCTTGAGTTCGCCCGCCGGATAGGCCTCGGCGTGGATGTACGAGATCTCCTTGAGCTTGAGCGCGCCCTCGAGCGCGATCGGGTAGTGCATGCCGCGGCCGAGGAAGAGCGCGTGCTGCTTGGTCGCGAAGCGCTCGGCCCAGGCGCGGATGTCGTTCTCGAGCTCGAGCACCCGCGCGACCGCGACCGGAAGGTGGCGCAGGGCCTCCAGCCACTGCGCCTCCTCGGCCGGATCGAGCCGCCCGCGCAGCCGGGCGAGCGCGAGCGTGAGCACGAACAGTGCGGCGAGCTGGGTGGTGAAGGCCTTGGTCGAGGCGACCCCGATCTCGGGGCCGGCACGGGTGAGGAAGCGCAGGTTCGCCTCGCGCACGATCGCACTCTCCGCGACGTTGCAGATGGCGAGCGTGCGGCTCATGCCCAGCGCGGCGGCGTGCTTGAGGGCGGCGAGCGTGTCCGCGGTCTCGCCCGACTGGGAGATCGCCACGACCAGGGTGTCGGGATCGGCCACCGAGGCGCGGTAACGGTACTCGCTTGCGACTTCCACCGCGCACGGGATGCCGGCCATCTGCTCGATCCAGTAGCGGGCGACCAGGCCTGCGTGATGGCTGGTGCCGCAGGCGACGATGAGCACGCCCTTCACCCCCGCGAACACCTCGCCCGCGCGCGCCCCGAAGAGCTGCGGCGAGACCGAGTGCGCGGCCCCCAGCATCTCGAGCGTGGCGGCGAGCGCCTGAGGCTGCTCGAAGATCTCCTTCTGCATGTAATGCCGGAAATGTCCGAGCTCGACCGCGTCGGCCGAGAGGCTGCTCACATGCACCGGCCGCTCGACCGCCGCGCCGCCGGCCGTGCGAATGCGCACGCCGGTGCGCGTGAGTTCCGCGACGTCGCCATCCTCAAGATGGATCATGTCGCGGGTGACCTGCAGCAGTGCGGCTGCGTCGGAGGCCGCGTAGTTGCCGTCCTTGCCCAGTCCGAGCAGCAGCGGCGCGCCGCAGCGGGCCACGACCACGCGGCTGCGATCGTCCTCGGCGATCACTGCGATGGCATAGGCGCCAACCAGTTCGCGGCACACCGCGCACACCGCGTCGAACAGGTCCGGATCGGTCTTGCGCCGGTGGGCGATGAGATGGGCGATCGCCTCGGTGTCGGTGTCCGAGACGAATTCGTAGCCGAGCCCCATCAGTCGCCGCTTGATGGCCTCGAAGTTCTCGATGATGCCGTTATGCACCACCGCCAGCCCGCCGCTGACATGAGGATGGGCATTGCGTTCGGAAGGCACGCCGTGGGTCGCCCAGCGTGTGTGCGCGATGCCGATCGGCGCCGCGGTGCGATCCGCATCGGCCTGCGCGGCGAGCTCGGCGACGCGCCCCGCCGAGCGCAGCCGCCTCAGCCCGCCGTTCAGCACCGCCAGCCCGGCGGAATCGTAGCCGCGGTATTCGAGCTTCCTCAGGCCTTCGAGGAGGATCGGCACGACGTTGCGGTCGGACAGGGCGGCGACGATTCCACACATCTGTTTCGAGTTCCAGGTTTCAGGTTTCAGGTTCGGGGTTACTTGCCGGACGCTTTCGCCTTGGTGGGGCGGCGCCAGCGGGGGATGGTGACCTGCCTGGCGCGCGAGAGAGTGAGCGCGTCGGGCGGCGCGTCCTCGATCAGCGTGGTGCCGGCGCCCAGGGTGGCGCCGCGACCGACGGTGACCGGCGCGACGAGCTGGGTGTCGGAGCCGATGAAGGCGTCGTCCTCGATGACGGTGCGATGCTTGCGGGCGCCGTCGTAATTGCAGGTGATGGTGCCGGCGCCGATGTTCACGTTGCTTCCGACGGTGGCGTCTCCGACGTAGGACAGGTGGTTGGCCTTGGAATGGGCGGCGATGCTGCTGTTCTTGATCTCGACGAAGTTGCCGACGTGAACCTCTTCCGCCAGCCGCGCGCCCGGCCGCAGCCGCGCGTAGGGACCGATCTGGCAGGACGGGCCGATCACTGCGTCCTCGATGTGGCAGAAGGGCTGGATGCGCGCGCCTTCGCCGACTGTCGAGTTGCGGAGCACGCAGTTCGCGCCCACGCGCACGCCGTCGGCGAGCTCCACGCGGCCCTCGAAGATGCAGCCGGCGTCGATCTCGACGTCGCGCCCGCACACGAGCTCCCCGCGCACGTCGATGCGCGCCGGGTCGATCAGGGTCACGCCTTGCTCCATCAGCGCACGCGCCCGCTCGCCCTGGAGGATGCGTTCGAGCTGCGCAAGCTGCGTCTTGCTGTTCACCCCGAGCGTCTCCCACGGGGCCGCGGGATGCACGGTGTCGATCGCGACGCCCTGCGCGGCGGCGATCCCCACGACGTCGGTGAGGTAGTACTCGCCCTGGGCGTTGTCGCATCCGATCCGCTCGAGCCAGTTCCCGAGCGATGCGACCGGCGCGCACAGGATGCCGGTGTTGATCTCGCGGATCGCGCGCTCCGCGGCGCTGGCGTCCTTGTCCTCGACGATGCGCAGCACGCGCCCGGCGCCGTCGCGGACGATGCGCCCGTAGCCGGTCGGGTCGGCGAGTTCCACGGTGAGCAGGACGAGCCGAGCGCCCGAGCACGCGCGCGCGAGCCGCGCGAGGGTCGCCGCACCGATGAGGGGAACGTCGCCATACAGGACGAGAACCATGCCCGCACCATCGAGCAGAGGGAGCGCCTGGCGCACGGCGTCCCCGGTGCCCAGTTGCGGTTCCTGTCGCACCCATGCGAGCCCGGGGGCGTCCGCGAAGGCCTGCGGCACCCGCTCGCCACCGTGGCCATGGACGATCGCGATGCGCGCAGGCGACAGCGAGCGGGCGGCATCGAGCACGTGAGCGAGCAGCGGCGCGCCCGCCAGCGGCTGGAGCACCTTGGGCAGGCGCGAATGCATGCGCTTGCCCTGACCGGCGGCGAGGACGACGACCTGCATGGGGGAAGGCATGACCAAGGTGACGACATTATCCACCGGCATGCAGGCCTCGGTTGCGAATTGCGTCACGTGGGTTCGTGGCGCTGACCGGCGGCGTGTACAATGCGGGCGCGACATCCAGTGACATTCAGCAAACCTTCCGATCCCCGCTGCGATCCCCGACCCATGGACCCGGTGCGCCCGGCGACGCTGTCGCAATTCATCGAGAACCGCACCTACGAAGAGATCCGGGTCGGCGACGCGGCGATGCTCACGCGCACGCTGCGACCCGAGGACATCCAGCTCTTCGCGATCATGTCGGGCGACGTCAATCCCGCCCACGTCGATCCGGAATATGCGGCCTCCAGCCTGTTCCGCGAGGTAATCGCCCATGGCATGTGGGGCGGCGCGCTGATCTCCACCGTGCTCGGCACGCAGTTTCCCGGACCGGGCACGATCTACATCGACCAGACGCTTCACTTCTCGCGCCCGGTGGTGATCGGCGACACGATCACCGTCACCGTGACCTGCAAGCAGAAGTTCGACCACAACCATCACATTCTCTTCGATTGCCTGTGCGTCAATCAGGACGGCCTCAAGGTGATCCGCGGCACCGCCGAGGTGCTCGCACCGACCGAGAAGATCAGGCGCCCGCGCAAGGCCTTGCCCGCGCTGATCGTCGCCGATCGCGAACTGCGCTACCGGCATCTCATCGAGCGCGCGAAGGGCATCGAGTCGATCCCGATGGCGGTCGTCCACCCGTGCGACGCCGAAGCCCTGAAGGGTGCGCTCGCGGCGCGTGACGAGGATTTGGTCGTCCCCATCCTGGTCGGCCCCGAGCGCAGGATCCGCGCGCTCGCCGAGGAGCTGATGCTGGACCTCGCCGGCTGTTCCCTCATCGATGCGCCGCACAGCCACGCCGCAGCCGCGATGGCGGTGCAGCTCGCGCGCAGCGGCCAGGCCGAGGCGATCATGAAGGGGTCGCTGCACACCGACGAGCTGATGGCCGAGGTGGTCGCCACGCAGACCGGGCTGCGCACCGAGCGGCGGATCAGCCACGTCTTCCTGATGGACGTGCCGACCTATCCGCGGCTGCTGATGATCACCGACGCCGCGGTGAACATCGAGCCGTCGCTGGAGGACAAGGTCGACATCGTTCAGAACGCGATCGACCTCGCGCACATCCTGGCGATCCCGGAGCCCAAGGTGGCGATCCTGGCGGCGGTCGAGACGGTCACCTCGAAGATGCGCGCGACCCTGGACGCCGCCGCCCTGTGCAAGATGGCCGACCGCGGCCAGATCACCGGCGCACTGCTCGACGGTCCGCTCGCCTTCGACAATGCCATCTCCATGGTCGCCGCCCGCACCAAGGGCATCAGGAGCGTGGTGGCGGGCCAGGCGGACATCCTGCTGGTGCCGGACATCGAGTCGGGCAACATGCTCGCCAAGCAGCTCGAGTATCTCGCCAGCGCCGCTTCCGCCGGCATCGTCCTCGGGGCCCAGGTGCCCATCGTGCTCACCAGCCGCGCGGACACCGCCCAGACCCGCGCCGCCTCGTGCGCGATCGCCACGCTGATCGCCCACGCGGGGCGGAGGCAACGGATCACGGCGGCATGAGCAGCACGCAGACGGCTCCGTGACCTCCGTCCTCCGTCCTCTGAAATGATCCCCTCCCTGCTGGTCCTCAACGCCGGCTCATCGAGCATCAAGTTCGCGCTCTTCGGCCTTGATCCCGAGCTTCGCGAGTTCGCGCAGCTTTCCGGGCAGATCGAGGGCATCGGGGCGCAGCCCAGGCTTCACGCGAAGGATGCCACCGGGCGTGCGATCGCCGAGGCCGCCCTGCCGGCTGCGGGCACGGTCGAATCCCAGCATCACGAGGCGCTGGACTTCCTGCTGCGCTGGCTGGAAGCGCACGAGGGCGGTGCGCGCCTGCTCGCCGCCGGCCACCGGGTGGTCCATGGCGGAGGACGTTACGCCGAGCCGGTGCGCCTGACGCCGGCGCTCGTCGATGCGCTGAGCAACTTCATCCCGCTCGCGCCGCTGCACCAGCCCTACAACCTCGCGGCGATCCGGGCGCTCGCCGCATTGCAGCCCGATGTGCCGCAGGTGGCCTGCTTCGACACCGGCTTCCACGCCACCCAGCCGCCGCTCGCCACTGCCTTCGCGCTGCCGCGCGCGCTCGCCGCCGAAGGCATCCGCCGCTACGGCTTCCACGGCCTGTCCTACGAGTACATCGCGCATGTCCTGCCGCGGCACCTCGGAGAGCGTGCCGGGGGCCGGGTCGTCGTCGCCCACCTGGGCAACGGCGCTTCGATGTGCGCGATGCGCTCGCGTGCGAGCGTCGCCACCACCACGGGCTTCACCGCGCTCGACGGTCTGATGATGGGAACGCGCACCGGGGCCATCGATCCCGGCGTGCTGCTCCACCTGATGCGCTACAAGGGCATGGACCGCGAGCGGCTCGAACGGCTGCTCTACGAGCAATCCGGGCTGCTCGGGGTATCGGGCCTCTCGCAGGACATGCGCAGCCTGCTCGCCTCGGACGCGCCGCACGCACGCGAGGCAGTGGAGCTGTTCTGCTACCGCATCGTGCGCGAGCTGGGTTCGCTCGCGGCGGCCCTGGGCGGCCTGGATGCGCTGGTGTTCACGGCAGGCATCGGCGAGCATGCCGCCCCGGTGCGCGAGCGGGTGTGCCGCGATTCGACCTGGCTGGGCATCGAACTGGATGCGCGGGCGAACGCCGCCGATGCCGTCGTCATCAGCACGGCAGAAAGCCGCATCGCCGTGCTGGTGATCCCGACCAACGAGGAATGGATGATCGCGCGCCACACGCTCGCGCTGTTGCGGTGACGGGCGGCGCGTGCGCGTTGATCAGCGCGGCAGCAGGGTGGAGCCCATCAGGAATTCATCGACGGCGCGCGCGCACTGGCGCCCCTCGCGAATCGCCCACACCACGAGCGACTGGCCGCGGCGCATGTCGCCCGCGGCGAACACCTTCGGATTCGAGCTCCGGTAGGCGCCGGGACCGTCGGTGGCCGCCTTGACGTTGCTGCGGGCGTCCTGCTCCACCCCAAGTTCGTCCGCGATGCCTTCGAGCCGCGGGCCGAGGAAACCCATCGCCAGCAGCACGAGTTCGGCCGGCAGCTCGAACTCGGAGCCCGCGATCTCGCTCATCCGGCCGCCCTTCCATTCCAGGCGCACCGCGCGGACCCGCTCGACGCGCCCCTGCGATCCGAGGAACGCCTTGGTGGCGACCGACCAGTCGCGCATGCAGCCCTCCTCGTGCGAGCTCGAGCTGCGCAGCTTGGTCGGCCAGTCGGGCCACACCAGTGGCTTGTTCTCGCGGGCGGGCGGACACGGCAGCAGTTCGAGCTGGGTGACCGATGCCGCGCCCTGTCGGTTCGAGGTGCCCACGCAGTCCGAGCCGGTATCCCCCCCGCCGATGACCACGACATGCTTTCCGGCTGCGCTGATCTGCCCTTCGACGCGGTCCCCGGCGACGACCCGGTTCTGCTGGGGCAGGAACTCCATCGCGAAGTGTACCCCGGCGAGCTCCCGCCCCGGCACCGGCAGATCGCGCGGCCGCTGCGCGCCGCCGGAGAGCACCAGGGCGTCGAACTCGCGCAGCAGCCGCTCCGCCGGAAGATTGCCGCCGACCTCCTGTCCGGTGCGGAACGCGACGCCTTCCGCGCGCATCTGTTCGATCCGCCGGTCGATGAGCCGCTTGTCGAGCTTGAAGTCCGGGATGCCGTAACGCAGCAGCCCGCCGATGCGGTCGTTTTTCTCGAACACCACGACCTCGTGGCCGGCGCGCGCGAGCTGTTGCGCGCAGGCGAGCCCCGCCGGTCCCGATCCTGCGACTGCGGCGCGCTTGCCCGTCCTGCGTTGCGGCGGCCGTGCGGCGACCCAGCCTTCGGCCCATCCCTTGTCGATGAGGAAGTGCTCGATCGACTTGATGCCGACCGCATCGTCGTTGATGTTCAGGGTGCAGGCGGCCTCGCACGGCGCGGGGCAGATGCGCCCGGTGAACTCCGGGAAGTTGTTGGTCGAATGCAGCACCTCGAGCGCCTCGCGATATCGCCCGCGGTAGGTGAGGTCGTTCCAGTCCGGGATGATGTTGTTCACCGGGCAGCCGTTGCTGCAGAACGGGATGCCGCAATCCATGCAGCGCGCGCCCTGCAGCTTCGCCTGTTCGTCGGCGAGCGCTTCGATGAACTCGTGGAAGTGCTTCAACCGTTCGGCGACCGGCCGGTAGGCCTCGCTCAGCCGCTGGTACTCGAGAAATCCCGTGGGCTTGCCCATCTGCAACGACTCCTGTGCATTCCTCGCGCGGGCGAACCCGCACGCAACGTTTCAAACCGCGTCACACCGGCTGCGTCTGACTCGCGGCGAGTTCCTTCAGCGCACGCCGGTATTCCTTCGGGAACACCTTGACGAAGAAGCTGCGCGCGACCGGCCAGTTGGCGAGGATCGCACGGGCGACATCGCTGCCGGTATGCGTCGCATGCGCCTCGATCAGCCGCCGCAGTTGCGGCTCGTCTTCCTCGCCGCGATGGCGCAGCGCGCGCGGTGTCGCGCCGGGCAGCGGCAGCGGCTCGAGATCGACCATGGAAAGATTGCAGCGCGCGCGGAAGCTGCCGGCCGGGTCATAGACGTAGGCGATGCCGCCGCTCATGCCGCCGGCGAAGTTGCGGCCCGTGTTGCCGAGCACCACTGCGGTGCCGCCGGTCATGTACTCGCAGCCATGGTCGCCCACCCCCTCGACGACCGCCATGCCACCGGAGTTGCGCACCAGGAAACGCTCGCCGGCCACGCCGCGGAAATAGGCCTCGCCGGCGATCGCGCCGTACAACGCCGTGTTCCCGACGATGATGTTG
Organism: Betaproteobacteria bacterium CG2_30_68_42; assembly: GCA_001872285.1. GTDB lineage: Bacteria > Pseudomonadota > Gammaproteobacteria > Burkholderiales > Rhodocyclaceae > CG2-30-68-42. The sequence goes on along the minus strand of MNXU01000030.1, from coordinate 55,126 downwards.
TCCTGCGGGTCGCCGCGGAACTCCGCGTGCGGGCGCACGATGAGCCGGCCGCCGGAGAGCCCCTTGCCGATGTAGTCGTTCGCATCCCCGATCAGCTCCAGCGTGATCCCGCGGGCGAGGAAGGCGCCGAAGCTCTGGCCCGCGGACCCGGTGAAGGCGATGTGGATGGTGTCCTCCGGCAACCCGGCGTGTCCGTGCTTCACCGCGACCCGGTTCGAGAGCATCGTGCCGACGGTGCGATTCACGTTCCGGATCGAAAGGTCGATGCGCACCTTCTCGCCCCGCTCCAGGGCGGGGGCGGCGAGTTCGATCAGCTTGTGGTCGAGCGCCTTCGCCAGGCGGTGATCCTGTTCCTCGCAATGGAAGCGCGCATCGCCCGGGGCAGCCTCCACGCGATGAAAGACGCGGCTGAAATCCAGCCCCCTGGCCTTCCAGTGCCCGACGCCACGGCGGGTGTCGAGCAGGTCGGAGCGCCCGATCAGATCCTCGAGGAAGCGCACGCCCATCTGCGCCATCAGCTCGCGCACTTCCTCGGCGACGAAGAAGAAGTAGTTGATGACATGCTCGGGCTGGCCGGTGAAGCGGCGCCGCAGCACTGGATCCTGGGTCGCCACCCCGACCGGGCAGGTATTCAGATGGCATTTGCGCATCATGATGCAGCCTTCGACCACCAGGGGTGCGGTGGCGAAGCCGAACTCGTCGGCTCCCAGCAGCGCTCCGATCACGACGTCGCGTCCGGTCTTCATCTGGCCGTCGACCTGCACCGCGATGCGCCCGCGCAGGCGGTTGGCGACCAGCGTCTGCTGGGTTTCGGCCAGCCCCAGTTCCCAGGACGTGCCGGCGTGCTTGATGCTGCTCCAGGGCGAGGCGCCGGTGCCGCCGTCGTGGCCCGAGATGGTCACGTGATCGGCCTTGGCCTTCGCCACCCCGGCGGCGATGGTGCCGACGCCGACCTCGGAGACCAGCTTCACCGAAATCGACGCCTTCGGGTTGGCGTTCTTCAGGTCGTGGATGAGCTGGGCCAGATCCTCGATCGAGTAGATGTCGTGGTGCGGTGCCGGCGAGATCAGCACCACCCCCGGCACCGAAAAGCGCAGTTCGGCGATGTACTCGGACACCTTGCGGCCGGGAAGCTGACCGCCTTCGCCCGGCTTCGCGCCCTGCGCGATCTTGATCTGGATCTGGTCGGCACTCGCCAGGTACTCGGCGGTGACGCCGAAGCGCCCGGAGGCGACCTGCTTGATCTTCGAGCGCAGCGAATCGCCGGCCTTGAGCGGGAGGTCGCGCTCGACGCGCTCGCGCCCGAGCAGTCCGGCCAGCGTGTCGCCCTCGCGCACCGGCTTGAACCGGCGCGGGTCTTCGCCGCCCTCGCCGGTGTTGGACTTGCCGCCGATGCGGTTCATTGCGATCGCGAGCGTGGTGTGCGCCTCGGTGGAGATCGAGCCGAGCGACATGGCGCCGGTGGCGAAGCGCTTGACGATCTCGGACGCCGGCTCGACTTCCTCGATCGGCACCGGCGGCCCGGCCGGCTTGAGCTCGAACAGGCCGCGCAGCGTCATCAGCCGCGCGCTCTGATCGTTGATGATCTTCGCATATTCGCGGTAGGTCTGCGCGTTGTTCAGGCGGGTCGCGTGCTGGAGTCTGGCGATCGCATCCGGCGTCCACATGTGTTCCTCGCCGCGCACCCGCCACGCATATTCGCCGCCGGCATCGAGCATCCCGGCCAGCACCGGATCGGCACCGAACGCCTGGGCGTGCACGCGCATCGCCTCCTCGGCGACCTCGAACACGCCGATGCCCTCGATCTGGCTGGCGGTGCCCGCGAAGTACTTGTCGATGAACGCCTGCTGCAGTCCAACCGCCTCGAAGATCTGCGCGCCCGTATAGGACATGTAGGTCGAGATGCCCATCTTGGACATCACCTTCATCAGGCCCTTGTCGATGGCCTTGATGAAGTTCTTGGCCGCGGTCTTCGCGTCGATCGGAACCGGCAGCGAGCTCGCCAGCTCGGCCACCGTTTCGAGCGCGAGGTAGGGATGCACCGCTTCCGCGCCGTAGCCGCCGAGCAGGGCGAAGTGATGGACCTCGCGCACCGACCCGGTCTCGACGACCAGGCCGACCGAGGTGCGCAGGCCCTTGTCGACCAGGTGCTGGTGAATGGCCGAGAGCGCGAGCAGCGCCGGAATGGCCACCCGGTCGCGATCCATGCGCCGGTCGGAGATCACCAGGATGCTGTCGCCCGAATTGACCGCGTCCTCCGCCTCGGCGCACAGCGAAGCAAGCCTCGCCTCGACGCCCTGCTTCGCCCAGGCCGCCGGGTAGCAGATGTCCAGTTCGTGCGAACGGAACTTGCCGTCGGTATATTTCTCGATGTGCCGGATTTTCTCCATCTCCTCGCACGAGAGCACCGGCTGGGTGACTTCGAGCCGCATCGGCGGATTGATGTTGGAGACGTCGAGCAGGTTCGGTTTCGGCCCGATGAAGGACACCAGCGACATCACCAGGTCCTCGCGGATCGGGTCGATCGCCGGGTTGGTCACCTGCGCGAAGAGCTGGCGGAAGTAGCTGTAGAAGGGCTTCGGGCGCGCGCAGAGCACCGTGAGCGGCGAGTCGTTGCCCATCGAACCGACCGGCTCCTCGCCATTCGCAGCCATCGGCGTCATCAGGAACCTGAGGTCCTCCTGCGTGTAGCCGAACGCCTGCTGGCGGTCGAGCAGCGACTCCCTCGGCGACTCGGCGCACTCGCAGGGCGCAGGCAGATCGTCGAGCCGGATGCGGATGCGATCGATCCACTCGCGGTAGGGCTTGGCGTTGGCGAGCGCGTCCTTCAGCTCCTTGTCGTCGATGATGCGTCCCTGCTCGGTGTCGATCAGGAACATGCGTCCCGGCTGCAGCCGCCACTTCCGGATGATCCTGGACTCGGGCACCGGCAGCACGCCCACTTCGGAGGCCATGATCACGAGGTCGTCGTCGGTGACGATGTAGCGCGCCGGGCGCAGGCCGTTGCGGTCCAGCGTCGCGCCGATCTGGCGCCCGTCGGTGAAGGCGACCGCGGCGGGACCGTCCCACGGCTCCATCATCGCCGCGTGGTATTCGTAGAAGGCACGCCGGTTCTCGTCCATCAGCGTGTGCTTCTCCCACGCTTCCGGGATCATCAGCATCACGGCATGCGCGAGCGGATAGCCGGCCATGTACAGCAGTTCCAGTGCGTTGTCGAACGAGGCCGAATCCGACTGGCCGGGGTAGATCAGCGGCCACACCCGGTCGAGGTCGCGCCCCAGCACCGGCGTGGAGATCGCCTGCTGGCGCGCCCGGATCCAGTTGACGTTGCCGCGCAGGGTGTTGATCTCGCCGTTGTGGGCGATGAAGCGGAACGGGTGCGCCAGATCCCAGGTCGGGAAGGTGTTGGTGGAAAAGCGCTGATGCACGAGCGCGAGCGCGGACACGCAGCGCGCATCCTGCAGGTCCTTGTAATACACGCCGACCTGGGGGGCGAGCAGCATGCCCTTGTAGACCACGGTGCGCGCCGACATCGAGGGCACGTAGAACTCGCGCCCGTGCTTCAGGTGCAGGCGCTGGATGGCGTGGCCCGAGCGCTTGCGGATGATATAGAGCTGCCGCTCGAGCGCATCGGTGGTCATGATGTCGCGGCCGCGGCCGATGAACACCTGCCGGATCAGGGGCTCGCGCGCCTTGACCGCCGGCGACATCTCCATCGTCGCGTCGACCGGAACGTCGCGCCAGCCCAGCAGCACCTGACCCTGCGCGCGCACCGCGCGCTCGATCTCTTCCTGGCAGGCGAGCCGGGAGGCCGGCTCCTTGGGCAGGAACACCATGCCCACGCCATACTCCCCGGCGGGCGGGAGCGGGACGCCGAGCGCAGCCATCTCCTCCCGGTAGCAGGCGTCCGGAATCTGGATCAGGATGCCGGCGCCGTCGCCCATCAGCCGGTCGGCCCCGACCGCGCCGCGATGGTCGAGGTTCTTCAGGATGAGCAGCCCGTTCTCGATGATGCCGTGGCTCTTCGCGCCCTTGATGTGGGCGACGAAGCCCACCCCGCAGGCATCGTGCTCGCCGGCGCGATCGTAGAGTCCGGGTCCGCGGGGGACGCAATCGTATTCGGCCATCTCTGAAATCTCGAAGCGAACCGCCTGGCGCGGCGGCGGAAAAAGGCCGGCGGGGCAAGACCTCCCGCCGGCCTGTCCGGCAACCCCTCGGGGCGCGCGACGTAATTTACCCGCAACCGGCGGGAGCATCAAGCGTCCGGGCGCTGCGCCGGGTTCGGGGCACGCGGCGCGTAGGTCATCGCGCGCACACCGGTCTCGGGCTGGAAGGTCGTGTGGCCGATGCCGAAGCGGTCGCGGCACAGGCCCTCCAGCGCCACGCGGGTGTCCTCCCAGCGGCCGAGCTCGGCCACGACCACGTGCGCTGTGAGCACGACGCGGGCGCTCGCGATCGACCAGACATGCAGGTCATGGACGCCGCGCACGTTCGGCACCGCGGCCAGCGCGCGTCCCAGTTCGCCGACGTCCAGCGACAGCGGCGCGCCCTCCATGAGGGCGTGGAGGGCCTGGCGCAGCAGGCGCAGGCTCGACACCAGGATCAGCACCCCGATCGCCAGCGAGAGCGCCGGGTCGGCCCACAGCCAGCCGGTCACGGCGACGATCACGCCGGCCGCGAGCGCAGCCACCGAGCCCAGCGCATCCCCCAGCACGTGAAGCAGGGCCGCCTTGCGGTTGAGATCGGCGCCTTCCTCCCCGTGCTGATGCAGCAGACCCGCCACCGCGAGATTCACCAGCAGGCCGATGAAGGCCACCACCGCGACCGCACCGCCCTCGACCGGCGTGGGATCGTGCAGGCGCCGCACCGCGGCGGCGGCGAGCCCGGCGACCAACGCGAGCATCGTCAGCCCATTGACGAAGGCGGCGACGAACTCCGCGCGGGCCAGTCCGTAGGTGTGCCGCCGGGAGGGCGGCGCGGCGGCCATGCGCGCGGCGAGCAGGGCGATGCCCAGGGCCACCGCGTCGGTGGCCATGTGGCCGGCATCGCCCATCAGTGCGAGCGAGCCCGCCCACCAGCCCGCCGCCAGCTCCACCACGCCGAACGCCGCGGTCGCGGCGAGCGCCCAGGCGAGCCTCGCGGGCGTCCCGGCGCCCTCGCTCGGACGAGCCTGCCGATCGACCACCGGTCAGATCTCGCCCACCGCGAACAGGCGGCGGTGTTCGGCGATCGCGTAGCGGTCCGTCATGCCGGCGATGTAGTCGGCGACGGTGCGGAAGCAATCCTCACGCGCGCGCTCCTGGTACTGTCGCGGCAGCATGCGGGGATCGCCGGCGAAGGCCTCGAACAGCTCGGCGACGATGCGCCGGGCCTTGGCCGTCATCCGGCGCACGCGGTAGTGGTGGTAGAGGTGCTCGTTCAGGAATGCCTTCAGCACGTTCTGCTCCGCGCGTAATTGCGCGCCGAAGGCTGCGAGCGGCGCGCAGCCGCGCACCGCTTCGAGCGAGTCGGGTTGCGCGAGGCCGATGCGCCGCCGCGTCTCCCCGACGAGATCCAGCACCAGGGTATTGATCATGCGCCGGACGGTCTCGTGGATCAGCCGCCTCTGCCCGATCGAGGGAAAGGCGGCGCGCACGGTGGCGACATGGCGTGCGAAGACCGGCACGGTCTCCAGTTCCTCGACCGTGATCAGCCCGGCCCGCAGGCCGTCGTCGACGTCGTGGTTGTTGTAGGCGATCTCGTCGGCCAGGTTGCACACCTGGGCTTCGAGGGAAGGCTGGCGCTTCTCCAGGAAACGGCGCCCGAGCTCGCCGAGTGCGCGCGCGTTGGCCGCCGAGCAGTGCTTGAGGATCCCTTCCCGCGTCTCGTAGCACAGGTTCAGTCCGTCGAACGCACCGTAGCGTTCCTCCAGCACATCGACGATGCGCAGCGACTGGAGGTTGTGCTCGAAGCCGCCATGCGCGCGCATGCACGCGTCGAGCGCGTCCTGCCCGGCGTGGCCGAAAGGCGTGTGGCCGAGATCGTGGGCGAGCGCGATCGCCTCGGCCAGATCCTCGTTCAGTCCGAGCGCGCGGGCGACGCCGCGCGAGATCTGGGCGACCTCCAGACTGTGGGTCAACCGCGTTCGGAACAGGTCGCCCTCGTGGTTGACGAAGACCTGGGTCTTGTATTCGAGGCGCCGGAAAGCGGTGCAATGGACGATGCGGTCGCGATCGCGCTGGAACTGCCCGCGCTCGGCCGGGGCTTCCTCGGCATGGATGCGGCCACGCGAGTTCTCCTCGCTCGCCGCATAGGGTTGAAGTGCGTTCATCCTCAAGAAGCCGGTTTCAGGTTTCAGGTACCGCGGTTTGGGTAGAGTTCCCGGAACTTGAAACCTGGAACTTGAAACTCGTAACCTTCATTGACGGGAATGGTCGGCGCTGCGCGCGGCGATCGCCGCGCGGATTTCGGCCTCCGGCGCGCCGGCATGGACGAGCGCTTCGCCGATCCGGGCCAGCAGAACCAGCCGCAGCCGTCCGGCCTCCATCTTCTTGTCATGGCTCATCAGATCGAGGTAGCGATCGACACCGAGCGCGGGACCGCGGACCGGAAGCCCGGCGCGACGAAGCAGCGACTCGATGCGCGCGACATCCGCCGCATCCAGCCAGCCGATCCGGTGCGAGAGTTCCGCCGCCATCATCGTCCCCGCGGCCACCGCCTCGCCGTGCAGCCAGACCCCATAGCCCGCGCCGGCTTCGATCGCGTGGCCGAAGCTGTGGCCGAAATTGAGGATCGCGCGCAGGCCCGACTCGGTCTCGTCGGCTGCCACCACTTGCGCCTTGTCGATGCACGAGCGCTCGATGGCGAAGGCGAGTGCCTCGGCCTCGCGCGCAGTGAGCCGCTCGACGTTTTCTTCCAGCCAGGCGAGGAACTCCCGGTCGCGGATCAGCCCGTACTTGATCACCTCCGCCAGCCCCGCCTTCAGCTCGCGCTCGGGCAGGGTATCGAGCGTATCGAGGTCGGCGAGCACCAACCGGGGCTGGTGGAATGCACCGATCATGTTCTTGCCGAGCGGGTGATTGATGCCGGTCTTTCCGCCCACCGAGGAGTCGACCTGCGCGAGCAGCGTGGTCGGCACCTGGATGAAGGGCATGCCGCGCTGGTAGGTGGCCGCGGCGAAGCCGGCGACATCCCCGGTCACTCCCCCTCCCAATGCGATCAGCGTGGTCGAGCGTTCGGCGCACCCGGCCAGCAGGGCGTCATGGATCGCATCGAGGCTCGCCCGGTCCTTGTGGATTTCGCCGTCGGGAAGCACCAGCGTGCTCACGTCGACGCCTGCGCCCCGCAACGCAGTGACCAGGCGATCCAGGTATAGGGGCGCGACCACCTCGTTGCTGACCACCACCGCACGCGGCACGGACATGCGCGCGAGGAGCAGCTCCGCGCACGAGAGCAGTCCGCGCCCGATGTGGATCGGGTAGGACCGGCTGCCGAGCTCGACCGTCACACTTCGCATCGGCTCCTGATCTCCTTCTCGATCTGGCTCACCACCGTCGCGGGCCCGGCGCGGGTGCCCGCCACGACGATGTCGGCGACCTCACGGTAGAGCGGATCGCGGAACCGATGCAGCTCCTCGATTCGCCGCTTCGGGTCGGCGACCTGGAGCAGAGGCCGGTTCCGGTCGCGGCGGGTGCGCTCGCAAAGCACGTCCGGGGCGACCGACAGATAGACGACGATCCCGCTGCGCACGAGGCAGGTGCGATTCGCCGGATCGAGCACGACTCCGCCACCGGTCGCCACCACCAGATCGCGCTCGCCGGCAAGCTCGTGCAGCAGGCGCGCTTCGCGGCCGCGGAAGCCGCCCTCACCCTCGATCTCGAAGATCACCGGAATGCGCACGCCGGTGCGCCGCTCCAGCTCCTGATCGAGGTCGACGAAATCCCTGGCGAGCATGCGCGCAAGCCGCTTGCCGATGGTGGTCTTGCCCGCGCCCATCATGCCGACCAGGTAGATGTTGCCGCATGCGTTCACGCACGCATTCTAACCTTCCGGCGTTCGGCGCCGCAGCGCAACAGGCCGGCGCAGGGCCGGCCTTTCCGAGGGTGCCGCGCCTTATCGCAACGTCGCGGCCTCGCTGACGATGCGCGGAGTCAGGAACACCAGCAGCTCGCTCTTGTTGTCGGTGTCGTCCTTCCTGCGGAACAGCGCTCCCAGCACCGGAAGATCGCCGAGCAGCGGCACCTTGGCAACGGCGTTCTGGACGGTCTCCTCGAAGATTCCGCCGATCACCACCGTACCGCCGTTCTCGACCAGCACCTCGGTCTTGACGTGGCGCGTATCGATCGCCACCCCGAAGCCGCCGGTATTGCGCGTATTCGGCTGATCCTTGTTGACATCCACTGCCATCAGGATCCGTCCGTCCGGCGTGATCGAGGGCTTGACCTTGAGCGACAGGACGACTTTCTTGAACGCGACATTGGTCGCGCCGGAGCTCGACGCCTGCAGGTAGGGGATCTCCTCGCCCTGCTCGATCAGCGCCTCGACCTGGTCGGCCGTCAACACCCGCGGGCTGGCGACGATCTTGCCTTTTCCGTCGGATTCGAGAGCGCTGATTTCCAGGCTGAGGAACTTGGTCGCCGCACTGTTGAACAGAGTGAAGGAAAACTGGCCCGGGCTGGCAGCGGTGGACGGCAGGCTCACGCCCGGCTGCGTGCCCAGCGTACCCAGCGTCCCGCCCAGTTGCGCGACCCCCGCCAGGAAACGCGTGTCGGTGCCCAGCAACCGATGGCCACCCGGCGTGATGTCGTTCAGGCCGAAGCGCACGCCCAGATTCTTGCTGAACGTGTCGGATGCCTGGACGATCCGCGCCTCGATCAGGACCTGGCGCTTCGCGATGTCGATTTCCTGAATCAGGCGACGCACATCGTCGAGCCGGCTCCCCACATCGGTCACGAACAGCTTGTTGCTGCGGTCGTCGAACAGCGCGCTGCCGCGCTTGGAAAGGACCGTCTGCCCCTTGGACATCAGGAATGCGGACACCTCCTTGGCATGGTGGTAGTTGAGCTGGAAACTCTCGGTGCGCAGCGCCTCCAGATCGGTGATCTGGGCACGGGACTCGAGCTCGAGCTTCTCGCGCCCGGCGATCTCGTCGCGCGGTGCGATCCAGATGACATTGCCGTTCTTGCGCATGTCCAGGCCCTTGGCCTGGAGGATGATGTCGAGGGCCTGATCCCACGGCACGTCCTTGAGTCGCAGCGTCAGGTTGCCGCTCACCGTGTCGGAGGTAATGATGTTGAAATTGGTGAAGTCGGCGATCACCTGCAGCACGGCCCGCACGTCGATGTTCTGGAAGTTGAGCGACAGCTTCTCGCCCTGATAGCGCCCGCGCGTGCCCTGTACCAGCTTGTTGGGATCCTCGACGATGCGCTTGACCTCCACCACAAACTCGTTCTCGCTCTGATAGGCGTTGTGTTCCCACAGACCGGTCGGGGTGATGGTCATGCGCACGTTCTGTCCGTGCTCCACGGTAGTGACGCTGGTCACCGGCGTGGCGAAGTCGGTCACGTCGAGCTTGCGCCGGAGGTTTTCGGGAACCTCGGTACCGATGAACTCGACCACCAGGTTCGGGCCCTGCTGCCGGATGTCGATCCCCGTGCCGGAGTCGGCCAGATCGACCACGACCCGCCCTTCCCCGGCCTTGCCGCGGCGGAAATTGATCCCGCGGATGCTGTGGCGCACCTCGCCCGGCGTGGCCTCCGCGAAGCGGGTCACCGGAGCTCCGGCGGCGACTGCCGGCGCCTCGGAGAGAGTCACCGACAGCACCTTGCCGTCGGCGTGGCTCTCGAAGGCGAGCATCCGCCCGAGGTTGAGCACGAGGCGCGTGCGGTTGCCCGCCTGGACGATGTTCAGGCTGCGCAGTTCGCCCTCATTGACGGTCTGCGCATTGCGCCCGAGCGCATTCGCCGTATCCGGGAAATCGAACGCGATGCGCGGCGGATTGGCCACGGTGAAGGAGCCGGGAGGTGCGGAAAGCGGCTGCTTGAAGGTGACCGTGAGCACGACGCTGCCGGCGTGCCTGCCGACCTGCAGAGCGTCGATGCTGTTCGCGGCCGGGGCCTGGGCACGGACCGGTGAGACGAGGATCGTGCAGACGGCGATCGCCACTGCCTGAAGCATTCTGGTCATTCGGGTCATCGGGTCGCCTCCGCTTACTTCTCCTGAAGCTGCAAGGAACTCACACGCTCGACCCAGTCCCCGCTGGAATCCTGGACGAGTTCCTTGAGCTTGAGCTGGGTCTCGCCGACATCGGTGACGAGACCGAAATTCTGGCCGACATAGTTGCCCGGCCGAACGTGATAGACGTTGCGATCGGCCTGGACGATCGCGATGACGACCTTGCCCCGCGCGATCGAGCCGATCATCTTGAGGGATTCGAGCGGGAAGGCCTCGAGCGGCTCACGCCTGCGATCGAGATCGGGCTGCGAGCCGCCGCCGCCCGCCTTCTTCGCCGGTTCGAGCCGGCGGGCCTCGAACGGACTCGCGAGCGCGGCGGCCTCGTAGGCGATCATGGCAAAGGGCTTGACTTCGGGCAGCGGCGCCACCTTCCCCTTCAGCCCCTGCGTCGATGCCTTCATCCAGGCCTTGATGTCCTCGTGCTGCCCGCCACCGCAGGCTGCGAGCAGGCCGGACATCAACAGGATCGCGGTCTTCTTCATCGCCCGCTCACTTGGCCTTCTTTGCCGTCTTCTCGCGCTTCTGGCGCGCCAGTTCCTCTTCATCGAGATAGCGGTAGGTGGTGGCGACCGCATCCATGATCAGGCGCCCGTCCTTGTTCGGCGCCAGCGCGAGCTCGCCGAGCAGGACGATCCGCGGCAGCTTCGCGACATCGCCCACGAACGCACCGAGGTCGTGATAGTTCCCGGTCACCCTGATCGTGATCGGCAGCTCCGCGTAGAAATCCTTCATGGCCTCGGCCCCGGGCCGGAAGAGCTCGAATTGCAGGCCCTGGCCCAGTCCGGCCTGGTTGATGTCGATCAGCAGGCCTTCCATCTCCGACTTGTTGGGCAACTGCTTGAGCACGGCGCCGAAGGAACGGTCGATCTCTGTGAGCTGGCGTCGGTACTCGTCGAGGTTGACGGCCTGCTTCATCTTGGCGACGTACTCCTCCTTCAGCTTGGTTTCGTCCTGGCGCTTCAGGTCGAGCTCCACGGACTGGCCGCGCCAATCCAGCCACCAGGCCAGCCCCAGCAACACGAACAGCATCGCCACCAGCACCGTCACGCGCGGCGCCAGCGGCCACTGCCCGACATCCTTCGGATCGAGACTGCGGAAATCCCCCGCGAATGCCTTGAAGTCGAAGTCGCGCAGCGCAGAGAGCTTGAGCGGCTTCATGATTTCCGGTCCCCCGCCGCCTTGCCCGCCTTTGCCTGGTCGGGAGCCGCACGGGCGATGCCGACATCGACGATGAACTGGCTCACCGGACGCTTGTTCTGGGTGACGGCGCGCACCTCGATCAGCACCGGCTGGCCGAAGAGCGGCGAGCTGCCCAGATTGCGCATCAGGGTCGACACCCGTGCGTTGGACTGGGCGAATCCGACGATATGGACCTTGGCGCCGGTCTGCTTGACGTTACCCAGATACACGCCCTCGGGCACCTGGCGAGCGAGCTCGTTGAACATCTGCACGATCTCGCTGCGGTTGGCCTGCAAGGACTCGATGACCTGCTTGCGCGAGAGCAGGGCATCGGTCTGCTCCTTGAGGCGCTTGATCTCGTCGATTCTCTTGTCGAGAGCCGCGACCTCATGCTTGAGATAATCGTTCTTCGACTGCTGGTCCTCGATGCGCCCCGTGATCAGGGAATGCACGAGAAGCGCGATGACCCCGGCCAGCACCACGATCATTCCTGCGAGCGCAAAGAACTGCTGGCGGCGCGCCTTGCGCTTTTCCTCGCGGTGGGGAAGAAGGTTGATGCGGATCACGAATCGAACCTCCGCAGCGCGAGCCCGCAAGCGACCAGCAGCGAGGGCGCGTCCATCGAAAGGCTCTTCGGCTTGACCCGCTGGGAGAGCGCCATGTCGGCGAACGGATTGGCGACGATCGTGTTCACCTGGGTGCGCCCGCGCACCACTTCGTCCACCCCCGGGATGACCGCGCAACCGCCGGCGAGCACGATGTGATCGACCTGATTGTACTGGGTGGAGGTGAAGAAGAACTGGAGCGAGCGCGAAACCTCGAGCGCCAGACTGTCCAGGAAAGGACGCAGCAGCTCGGATTCGTAGTTGTCGGGTAGCGTTCCGCCACGCTTGGCGGCCTCGGCCTCCTCGGCGCCCATGCCGTACTGGCGCATGATTTCCTGGGTGAGCTGAGTGCCGCCGAAGGCCTGCTCGCGCAGGTACACCGGCTGGTCGTTGCGCAGTGCGGTCACGTTCATCACGTGGGCCCCGACATCCACCAGGGCGATGACCTGGTCACGTCCGCCCTGCGGCAATTGGCGCTCGACGAGTTCGAACGCGCCCTGACTGGCGTAGGATTCGACGTCCATCACCACCGCCTTGAGCCCGGCGGCTTCCGCCACCGCGACCCGGTCCTCCACTTTCTCCTTGCGCGAGGCGGCGATCAGCACTTCCGCCTCGTCCGGATTGTTCGGAGACGGGCCGATGACCTGAAAATCCAGGTTGACTTCGTCGAGCGCGAACGGGATGTACTGGTTCGCTTCCGATTCGACCTGCATCTCGAGTTCCTGGTCGCGGAGCCCCGCGGGCACGATGATCTTCTTGGTGATCACCGCCGCCGAGGGCAGTGCCATCGCACAGAACCGGGTCGAGGTGCCCATCCGCTTCCATGCGCGCCGCACCGCTTCCGCGACGACCTCCAGATTCGTGACGTTGCCGTCGAGGATCGCATCGCGTGCGAGCGGCTCAATCGCGTAGCGTTCGATCCGGCTGTTGCCGCGCCCCCCATCCGCCAGCTCGACCATTTTCACCGCGGCCGACGAGATGTCGAGTCCGAACAGCGGACGTGTCTTCGGGTTGAAAACGGAAATGTCGAACACTCAGAAAAATCCTTTGTGTGACAATATGTTATGGACAGTAGCAATAATTTACATTAAATCCTAGCAACAACCACGAACCGTGTAAAGCGTTTTCTCTCACCGGGCGGGGGCCGGCGCCCCGGCTGTATAATTTTTCGCACATCCCCTCGAAGCTCGCCCTTGCCGACCATCTTGCGCTGGATCCTCTACCCGATCGTGGTTCTGATCGGCGCAGTGCTGTTCGCTCTCGCGCTCGGCGCACTGGCCATCATCTACGCCTATCCGCAGCTTCCGAGCCTCGAAGTGCTCACGGACTACCGGCCCAAGATCCCGCTGCGCGTCTATACGTCCGACGGCCAGATGATCGGGGAATTCGGCGAGGAGCATCGCAGCTTCGTGCGCATTCGGGATGTCCCGGCCTCGATGAAGCAGGCGATCCTCGCCGCCGAGGACGAGCGCTTCTACCAGCATGCCGGCGTCGACCTGGTCGGCGTGGGGCGTGCGGCATGGTCGAACCTGATCGGCGGCGGCAAGCGCCAGGGCGCGAGCACGATCACGATGCAGGTCGCGCGAAACTTCTTCCTGTCGAGCGAGAAGACGCTGCTGCGCAAGCTCTACGAAGTGCTGCTCGCGTTCAAGATCGAAGCCAGTCTCGGCAAGGATGCGATCCTCCAGCTCTATGTCAATCAGATCTACCTCGGCCAGCGCGCCTACGGGTTCGCCGCGGCGTCCCAGACCTACTTCGGCAAGCGGCTGCAGGACTTGAACATCGCGGAGGTCGCGATGCTGGCCGGCCTGCCCAAGGCGCCGTCCGCCTACAACCCGATCGCCAACCCGAAACGCGCCAAGGCGCGCCAGCTCTACGTCCTTCGGCGCATGCGCGAGATGGGCTTCATCGACGACCGGCAGCTCGCAGACGCCCAGCGCCGGGAGTTGGTGATCCGGCGGGAAGCGGCCGAGTTCGGCGGCCACGCCGACCATGTCGCCGAGATGGCGCGCATAATCGCCTGGGAGCAGTTCGGGGAAGCCGCCTACAGCCAGGGACTGCGGGTGATCACCACCATCACCCGGGCCGATCAGCAGGCTGCCTACGCGGCGGTGCGCCGGGGCGTGCTCGACTACGATCGGCGCCACGGCTACCGGGGCGCCGAGGGCTACGTCGAACTGCCGGGTGCCGACGCCGACCAGGACGAGGCATTCGAGGACGCGCTTCAGGAATATCCCGACTCGGACGAACTGCTGGCGGCGCTGGTGCTGGAAGCGGGTCCGGCGCAGGTGCGCGCCTGGCGCCGGGGCGGCGAGATCGTGCGCATCACCGGCGAAGGGCTGCGTTTCGCGCAGCGGATGCTCGACGACAAGGCTCCGCCGGCCCGCCGCATCCGGCGCGGGGCGGTGATCCGCATCGCCCGGGACGGCCGCGGCGTCTGGTCGATCGCGCAACTGCCCGAGGCGGAGGCGGCGCTGGTCGCGGCCAGCCCCGTCGATGGGGCGGTGCGCGCGTTGGTGGGCGGCTTCGACTTCGGCCGCAACAAGTTCAACCATGTGACCCAGGCCTGGCGCCAGCCCGGCTCGAGCTTCAAGCCCTTCATCTATTCGGCCGCGCTCGAACGCGGCTACTCGCCGGCCAGCATCGTCGAGGACAGCCCGCTCGTGATCTCCTCTGCCGAGACCGGAAGCCGTGAATGGGAGCCGAAGAACTACGACGGCAAGTACGAGGGTCCGATGCCGCTGCGCCGCGCGCTGGCGAAATCGAGAAACCTGGTTTCGGTGCGGCTGCTGCGCGCGATCGGCACGCGTTACGCGCAGGACTACGTCACGCGCTTCGGCTTCGATGCCGACAAGCACCCCCCTTACCTGACGATGGCGCTCGGGGCGGGATCGGTCACCCCCTGGCAGATGCTCGAAGCCTACGGCGTGTTCGCCAATGGCGGCTACCGCGTGCGCGCCTACGTCGTCCAGCGCATCCTCGACGCCAAGGGCCGGGTGCTGGCCCGCTCCGAACCCGCCCAGGCCGGCGACGAGTCGATGCGGGTCATCGATCCGCGAAACGCCTGGCTGATGGACAGCATGATGCACGACGTCGTGCGCCGCGGAACCGGCGCGCGCGCGATGGTGCTCAAGCGGGGCGACCTCGCGGGCAAGACCGGAACCACCAATGAATACATCGACGCCTGGTTCGCCGGCTATCAGCCCTCGCTCACCGCGATCGCGTGGATCGGTTTCGACCAGCCGAAGAAGCTGGGCAACGGAGAGACCGGCAGTGCGGCCGCCCTGCCGATGTGGATCGCCTACATGGGTCAGGCCCTGAAGAACCAGCCGGAGATGTTCATGCCCGTCCCGGCCGGGCTCGTTTCGATCGGGGCCGGTGGCACTGGCGTCGAAGAATACGTCTATCGCGAGA
Source organism: Betaproteobacteria bacterium CG2_30_68_42 (assembly GCA_001872285.1). Taxonomy (GTDB): domain Bacteria; phylum Pseudomonadota; class Gammaproteobacteria; order Burkholderiales; family Rhodocyclaceae; genus CG2-30-68-42. The sequence goes on along the minus strand of MNXU01000030.1, from coordinate 39,716 downwards.
ACGCGGTGGCCGCCGGCGGCGCGCCCGAGAGCGTGGCGTCCGAACCTGCCGCGGCGCCGGTGGAAGAGCGCCGGCTGCCCACGCCCTGAACCTCGATCAGCCGCGGCGGCGCAGCGTGACAGCCTCCCCCGCCTGCTCGCCGGCCAGGCGCGAAAGCGCGGTGAAGAGTTCCTCGCCGCTGCGGGTATCGATCCAGCGGCCCTCCCGCGGGGCGAAGTGGAATCCGCCCGAGCGCGCCGCGACCCAGATCTCGCGCGCAGCGCCGTGGCGGTTGACGACGATGCGGCTGCCGTCGTCGAAGACGAGCTCCAGTACCCCGCCCGGCTTGACCTCGTAATCGAACAGGTCGCTCGCCGCCAGGGCCTCTTCGAGCTCTGCGAGCGCGGCATCGGCCACCGCGTTAAACTCCGCTTCTTCCATGCTCTCTCCCGCAGCCGGGTAACGATGCGCATTCTACCGATACTCATGGCCGTGCTGCTCGCAGGTTGCGGCACGCGTGGGCCGCTGGAGTTGCCGGGCGCCGGATCCGCGGCGAGCTCCAATCCTCCGGCCACGGAGGCGCCGGCCGCGGCGACGCGCCCGAAGTGACGAGCCCGTTTCGTCTCGTGGGGGGAGTCCTCCACTGCGAATCGGTGCCGCTGCCTGAGATCGCCCGCCGTTTCGGTACGCCCTGCTACGTCTATTCGGCGGCCGCACTCGACGAGGCATGGCGCGAGTTCCGCGCCGCCCTCGCCGGCCGCGATGCGCTCGTCTGCTACGCGGTCAAGGCCAACTCGAACCTCGCGATCCTGGCCCGGTTCGCCCGGCTCGGCGCGGGTTTCGACATCGTTTCGGGCGGCGAACTCGCCCGCGTGCAGGCGAGCGGCGGGGACTGCTCGCGCGTGGTCTTTTCCGGGGTCGGCAAGAGCGAAGGCGAGCTGCGCCAGGCGCTGGAAACCGGGATCCTGTGCTTCAACGTCGAATCGGCCGCGGAACTCTCGCGCATCGAGCGGGTGGCCGAGGCGGCGCGGCGGCCTGCCCCGATCGCCCTGCGCGTCAATCCGGACGTGGATCCGCTCACCCACCCCTACATCTCGACGGGACTGCGCACGAACAAATTCGGCGTGCCGATCGAGGAGGCCGCGGAACTCTATCTGCACGCGAGCCGCTCGCCGCACCTGCGCGTGATCGGCATCGCCTGCCACATCGGCTCCCAGCTCCTCGACCCGGCGCCGATGCTCGAGGCTTCGGGCAAGGTTCTGGACTTCGTACTCCGGCTCGAGCGCGATGGCATCCGGCTCGAGCACATCGACCTCGGCGGGGGCCTCGGCATCCGCTACCGCGAGGAGACACCGCCGCCGATCGCGGAATTCCTCGCGCCGGTGGCTGCGCTCTTCGCGCAGCGCCCGGAACGGCTGCTGTTCGAGCCGGGCCGCCGGCTCGTCGGAAACGCGGGCGTGCTGCTCACGCGCGTGGAATATCTCAAGCCCGGCGCGAAGCGCAGCTTCGCGGTCGTCGATGCAGCGATGAACGATCTCGTGCGCCCCGCGCTCTATGACGCGTGGCACGACATCGCCGCGGTCGCGCCGCGCCCCGGCCCGGCCGCTGTCTACGACATCGTCGGCCCGGTGTGCGAGAGCGGCGACTTTCTCGGAACCGCGCGCACGCTCGCGCTGGCCGAGGGCGACCTACTCGCCGTGATGTCGGCCGGCGCCTATGGCATGAGCATGAGCTCCAATTACAACACGCGCCCGCGCCCCGCCGAGGTCCTGGTCGAAGGCGGTGCGGTGCGGCTGGTGCGCCGGCGCGAGACGCTCGCCGACCTGCTGGGGCCGGAACAAGCCCCCGACGAGACCGGCATTTCCGAACCATGAAGGCGAGTCTCGCCCTGCTCGCCGCCGTGACCCTGCTCGGCGCATGCGAGCGCCCCGCCGAGAACAGGAAGGCAGCGCCACCACCCACCCTGATCACGGTCGTGCGCGCCGAGGCCGGAGCGATCGAAGTCGGCGAATTGACGCTCGGCACCCTCGAAGCGGTGCTCGATCCCAAGGTCGGCGCGGAGGCCGCCGGGCGCGTCGTGCGCATGCTCGCGGATGCCGGCAAGGCCGTGAAGAAGGGCGAGCTGCTGGCACTCATCGATCCGACCGACAGCGCGCTCCAGGGGCGCGCAGACGAGACGGAGATCAGGCGGATCGAGGCGCTTCTCGCGCAGCAGGAGCGCCTCGTCGAGCGCCAGGTGCAACTGGTCGCCAGGGGATTCATCTCCTCCAATGCCGCAGACGACGCGAAGGCCCAGCGCGATGCGCTGCGCGAGAGCCTCGCTGCTGCCCGCGTGCGGCGCGAACAGAGCCGGCGCAGCGAGGCGAAGGCGCGCGTGGTCGCGCCCTTCGACGGCATCGTCGAGGCGCGCATCGCGGCGCAGGGAGACTACGTCAAGGTCGGCGACCCGCTCTACCGGCTGGTCTCGAGCCGCAGGCTGCTCGCGCATCTGCCCCTGCCCGAGGCCGCTGCATCCCGCCTCAAGCCCGGCCTGCCCGTTCGCATCGGCTCGCCACAGATCCCCGGCCGCACCATCCGCGGCGTGCTCTCCGAGATCCGGCCCAGCGTCTCCGAGGTGAGCCGTTCCATCGATGCGATCGTCGAGATCGACAACGACGCGGGGCTGCGCAGCGGCGGCACCGTCGATGCCTTCGTCATCACGGCGCGCAAGGACGGTGCGATTCTGGTGCCAGAGCACAGCGTGGTGCTGCGGCCGGCCGGAAAGGTGGTCTACGTGATCGAAGGCGAGAAGGCGCATGTCCGCACGATCGAGACCGGCGCCGCAGCCGAGGGCCGCATCGAGATCGTCAAGGGCCTGGCCGCCGGCGAGACCGTCGCCCTGGACGGCGCCGGCTTCCTGACCGACGGCGCTCCGGTGCGCATCGCGCAGGCGGCCGCGGCCGGGAAATGACCCTTCCCGAACTCTCCATCCAGCGCCACGTCCTGGCGTGGATGCTCTCCGCCGTGCTGGTGCTGTTCGGTCTGATCGGCTATCAGCGGGTCGGGATGGACCGCTTCCCGCTGATCGAATTCCCGATCGTGTCTGTCACCACGGCGATGAAGGGCGCCAACCCGGACATCGTCGACGCCAGCGTCACCGGCCTGATCGAGAGCTCGATCAACAGCGTGCCGGGCATCGAGCACATCAAGTCGACCTCGTCCCCCGGCGTGTCGGTCGTGGGCATCACCTTCGGACTGGAGAAGCGGATCGACGTCGCCTTCAACGAGGTGCAGGCGAAGGTCAATCAGGTGCTGCGCAGGCTGCCCAGGGACGCGGATCCTCCGGTCGTGGCCAAGGTCGAGACCAACGCCCAGCCGATCATGTGGCTGGCGCTGCAGGGCGACCGCACCCAGCAGCAGCTCAACCAGTACGCGCTCAACGTGGTGAAGAAGAAGCTCGAGACCATCGATGGTGTGGGCGAAGTCCGGCTCGGCGGCCGGCGCGACCGCACCGTGCGGGTGAACCTCCTGCCTGCCAGGATGACCGCACAAGGGGTGGCCGCGCAGGACATCCTGGAGGCGTTCGCGCGCGAGCACGTACAACTCGCCGGCGGCTTCGTCGTCGGGCGCACGACCGAAAAACTGGTCAAGCTGGACCTCGAATTCCACACCGTCGCCGAACTCGCGCAGATGATCGTCGGCTACAAGGGCGGCGCCGCGATCCGGCTCGAGGACATCGCCGAGGTCGAGGACGGGCTGGCCGACCACCGGCTGCTGGCCCGCTTCAACGGCGAGACCACGGTCGGGCTGGGCATGGTCAAGGTCGCCAACAGCAACACGGTGGCGACCGTCGAGCGGATCCTGGCGCGGCTGGACAACGAGATCCGCCCGCTGCTGCCGCCAGGGATGCGCATCACGGTCGTGTCCAACGACGCCGTCTTCATCCAGGAGATCGTCGCCTCGCTCAAGGAACACCTCGTCGAGGGCACCCTGCTCGCGGCGCTGGTGGTGTGGTTCTTCCTGCGCTCGCTGCGCTCGACGCTCATCATCTCGCTGGCGATCCCGGTCTCGCTGATGGGTGCGATCGCGGTCATCTACTTCTTCGGCTACACGCTCAACTCGCTCACCATGCTGGCGCTGCTGCTGCTGATCGGGGTGGTGGTCGATGACGCGATCGTGGTGCTGGAGAACATCTTCCGCCACCGCGAGACAATCGACCCGGATCCGGTCACCGCCGCGATCAACGGCAGCCGCGAGGTGGTGTTCGCCGTCATCGCCGCGACGCTCTCGCTGGTGTCGATCTTCGCGCCGGTCATCTTCATGAGCGGCATCATCGGCCAGTTCTTCCGCGCCTTCGCGGTGGTGGTCACCTTCGGCGTCCTGGTCTCGCTGTTCGTGTCGCTGACCCTCACGCCGATGCTGTGCTCGCGCTACCTGAAGGTGGAGCGCCAGCATGGGCGCATCTACCACCTGCTCGACGGCATCCTGGCCGGGATGGAGAGTCTGTACCGCCGCCTGCTCGAGGCCGCACTCGCGCATCGCTGGAAGGTGGTGGTGCTGACCGCCGCGGCGGTCGCCTCGAGCGCATTCTTCTTCGCGAACATCGGCAAGGGCTTCGTGCCGGACCAGGACGAAGGCCGCTTCCTGGTCTATCTGCGCACGCCGCTGGGGTCCAGCATCGACTACACCGACAGCCGCCTGCGCCAGGTGGAGGAGATCCTGCGCAGGCACCAGGCGATCGTAACCGAGTTCGCCCTGATCGGCCTGGGCAGCGCCGGGCAGGTCAACCAGGGCACGGTCGTGGTACGGATGGCGCCGCGCGAGACACGCACGGTCACGCAGCAGGAGGTGCTGCCGGTGCTGCGCAAGGAACTGGCAGGGGTGCCGGGCGCACGGGCCTTCGCCGCGCCTTATCCGATCGTGCAGGGCGGCCGCGGCGAGCCGCTGCAGTTCGTGCTCGCCGGCGAGAGCCTGGCGGAGGTGGGCCGGCTGGCCCGCGCGCTGCAAGCCGCGCTCGCGCTCGAGCCGGGCCTCGGGCGCATCGACACCGACCTGCAGCTCGACCTGCCGCAGCTCGTCCTCGCGCCCGACCGCACCCGCATCGCGGCGGCCAACCTCGCCTCGCAGGACGTCGCGCTGGCGATCAACATGCTCACCGGCGGCATCGACGTCGCCAAGTTCAACGACGAACCCGGCGACGGCACCCGCTACGACATCCGGGTCAAGGGCCGGGACGGCGAATTCACGCAGGCCGGCGACCTGTCGAAGATCTTCCTGCGTTCGCGCGACGGCAAACTGGTGCGGCTGGATTCCGTGGCCACCCTGCGCGAGAGCCTCGGTCCGGCGGTGATCGGACGTTTCGATCTCCAGTACTCGGCCACCTTCTACGCCTCCCCGACCATCCCGCTCGGCGACGCGGTGACCAGGGTGCGGGAGGCCGCCGCTCGCATCCTGCCGGCCGGCTACCGGGTGAAGCTGATCGGCCAGGCCGAGGAGTTCGGCAAGACCGTGCAGTACATGACGTTCGCCTTCTCGCTCGCGCTCGTGCTGCTCTACATGGTGCTCGCCAGCCAGTTCAACTCGTTCCTCCAGCCGCTCATCATCATGCTGGCCCAGCCGCTCGCCATCATCGGCGGCGTGGCCGCGCTGTGGGCGACCGGGCAGTCGCTCAACATCTACTCGATGATCGGCCTCACGCTGCTGATCGGCCTGGTGGCCAAGAACTCAATCCTGCTGGTGGATCTGACCAATCAGCGCCGCGCCCAGGGCAAGGCCGTCGACGCGGCCCTGCGCGATGCCTGCCCGACCCGGATGCGGCCGGTGCTGATGACCTCCGCGACCATCATCCTCGCCCTGTCACCCGCCGCCCTCGGGCTGGGCGCGGGAGCGGAAACCAACCAGCCGCTCTCGATCGCGGTGATCGGCGGCATGATCTCCTCCACCCTGCTGACACTGGTGGTGGTGCCGGCGGTCTATTCGCTGGTCGAGCGACGGCGCGATGAGACCGGGAGGGACGCGGTCGCGCCGCAGTGAGGGCTGCCGCGGGCGCGCTCAGTGCTTGTGGCCGTGATCGTGATCCATCGCGCCCCGCGCGCCGATCTCGCGCACCTCGGCCTCGACCGCGACGCTCTGCACCTTCCCGTCGCCGCCCCGGATGCGAAGCTCGATCGGCACCTTTTCGCCCGCCTTCACCTGGCGGCGCAGGTCCATGAGCATGACGTGATAGCCGCCGGGCTCGATCTTGACCGGCTTGCCCGCCGGCAGATCGAGCCCGGGGACGGCGTGCATCTTCATGACGCCGCCCTCCATCTTCATGCTGTGCACCTCGACGACACCGGCCACCGGGCTGGCGGCGGAGACGAGCGATGCGTCCTCGCTGCTGACGAGTTCCATGAAGGCGCCGGTCGCTTTCTGCGAAGGCACGGTCGCCCGGACCCAGGGCGCCTTGACGGTGACCTCGGCCTGCGCGGCCACCGCAGCGAACAGCAGAAACCACATCGCATTCCGCATCCTGTCCTCCCGTGTAATCGTGCCCGCTCATGCTACACCGGCCGCGCCGCGCGACCGCCTCGCGCGGGTGCGACAAAATGTCGCGCAGGGGGCCGCGGCATCGCCGCGATAGAATCCCTGGAACCGGAGAAGGGAAACGATGGAGATTGATTCCGGCGCCTACGCTGGCGGGGCCGGAAACCTTCGCCGGCTCTGTGCGATGCGCTGGTTCGTGATCGCCGGGCAGCTCGTCGTCATCGCGGCCGCGCAACCGCTGCTCGACATCGACCTTCCCGCCACGCCCATGCTGTCCGTCGTCGGACTGCTCGCGGCATTCAACATCGTCACCCTGATGCGGCTGCGGCGCGAGGTGCCGGTGACCGATGCCGAGCTGTTCGTTCAACTGTGCGCCGATGTCACCGGGATCACGGTGCTGCTGTTCTTCAGCGGCGGCGCGGCCAATCCCTTCGTTTCACTCTACCTGTTGCCGGTCACCGTCGCCGCCGCAGTGCTCCCCGATCGCCACGCATGGGCGCTGGCGGCGCTCGCCATTGCGGCCTACTCGATGTTGAACTACCTCTACGTGCCGCTGGCGATCTCCAACCCGGCCCGCGCAACGCAGCTCCATCTGGCCGGGATGTGGCTGATCTTCGCGGCCTCGACCGGGCTCATCACCTGGTTCGTGGCGCGCATGACGGCGGCGATCCGGCTGCGCGACCGCGAACTCGCCGCGGCACGCGAGGAGGCGCTGCGCAACGAGCGCGTGGTCGCCCTGGGGAGCCTCGCCGCCGGCGCGGCCCATGAGCTCGGAACCCCGCTCGCGACCATGGCCGTGATCGCCGGAGAACTCGCGCACAAGCCCGGCCTTCCTCCGGAAGCAACGGACGACATGAAGTTGCTCGCGGAGCAGATCGCTCACTGCAAGTCCATCCTCACCACGCTGTCGGGCAAGGCCGGCCAGGCGCGCGCGGAAGGCGGCCGTGCGCTCTCGCTCGATGCCTGGCTCGGCGAGGTCCTCGCGCGCTGGCGAGCCCTGCGCCCGCTCGCCAGCGCACGGGCGGACCTCCGCGGTTCCGAGCCCCCGCCGGTCGTGCTCGGCGACGCGACGCTGGAGCAGGCCCTGCTCAACCTGCTGGACAACGCAGCCGACGCGAGCCCCGGGGACGTGACCGTGGAGGCGCGCTGGGACCGCGACTGGTTGCGGGTGCAGGTCGGCGACCGCGGCCCGGGCATGGACGCGCGGGTGCTGCGCGACGGCGGGCGCAGTTGCATCACGACGCGGCCCGGCGGTGCCGGCATCGGCCTGTTCCTGGCACGCGCCACCATCGAGCGGCTCGGCGGCAGCATCGCGCTGGAGAGCGGCGCAGGCGGAAGCCTGGTCCGCCTCGAGCTGCCGATCCAGCGGATCGGGGTGAAGCGGCCGTGAGCGAAGCGCCGCCGGAAGGCCTGTTCCTGATCATCGAGGACGATGCCTTGTTCGGCCGGGTGCTCGCGCGCGCGCTGGCGCGCCGCGGGCATCGCGTCGCGCTGGCCGCCACTGTGGAAGAAGCGCTGCGGCTCGCCCCGGAACTGGCGCCGGAGCGCGTGGTGCTCGATCTCAACCTCGCGGGCGCTTCCGGCCTTCCGCTGATCGCCCCGCTGCTTGCGATCGTCCCGGAATGCCGCATCGTGGTGCTCACCGGCTACGCGAGCATCGCCACGGCGGTTGAGGCGATCAAGCTCGGCGCGACGCACTATCTGGCCAAGCCGGCCGACGTCGATGCCATCCTCGCCGCCTTCGCGCCGCAGCCACCGGGCACGCAAGCCGCACCGCCGGCGCAGCCCCTGTCGGTGCGCCGCCTGGAGTGGGAACACATCCAGCGCGTGCTCGCCGAGCATGACGGAAACATCTCCGCCACCGCGCGGGCGCTCAGGATGCACCGGCGCACCCTCCAGCGCAAGCTCATGAAACGGCCGGTGCGCGGCTGACTCGCGCGCCTCACTCGAGCACGAGGGCGAGCGCAAGCGAGACGAAGAAGAGCGCCGCCACGTTTCCGATCATGACGATCGAGGCGACCTTGTCGGGCTCCTGCCGGTAGCGTTCTGCGAACACGTAGTTGAGCACCGCCGGGGGCAGCGCACCGAACACGATCAGCATGGCGCGGCTGCGTGGATCGAGTCCGAGCGCGGCCGCCGCCGCCCACGCGAGCGCCACGCCGAGCAACGGCCGCAGCATCGCGCCAGCCACGCCGATGCGCCAGGTGTGGAAGCTCGCCCCGGCGAGCCGCGTGCCGAGCGCGAACAGCAGCAGCGGGATCGAGATCTCGCCCAGCATGCGGATCGCGGTGGCGAGCGGCGCCCACAGATGCGCGTGCGCGAGGCTCAGCGCGAGCCCGGCGAGGGCCGCCGGCAGCACCGGCATGCGCCACAGCACCGAGACCCGCAACCGGTGCTCGAGCAGGTAGACGCCGAGCGAGAAATGGAGCAGGTTCTCGACCAGGAACAGCACCACCGCGGCGGCGAGCGCGTTCTCGCCGAAGGCGAGCAGCGCCAGCGGCAGGCCCATGTTGCCGGAGTTGTTGAACATCATCGGCGGCACCAGGGTGCGGGGCGCAATCCCCGCCATGCGCGCCAGCGGCCAGGCAGCCGCTCCCGAGCCCAGCACCACCAGCACCCCGCCGACCGCGAGCGCTCCGTTGCCGGCCCCATCGACGGACTGGGCCGCCAGCGTGGCGAACACCAGCGCGGGCACGAAGACATCCATGTTCAGCTCAGTGGCGAAGCGCATGTCGGGAGAGCGCACGCGAGCGTACGCCCAGCCCGCCGCGATGATCGCGAACAGCGGAAAAACGATGGAGACGATGCGGAGGAACATTCGATTAGCGAGTTTCAGGTTCCAGGTTTCAAAGGTGCGTCGCCCAGCCCCAACGTGGAACTTGAAACCTGGAACCTGGAACTGCCTTAGAGCACGTAGCGGGCGAGATCCTCGCTCTTCGCGAGCTCGGCGAGCCGCGCATCGACGTAGGCGGCGTCGATCGTAAACTCCGCGCCCGCGTGCGCGCCGGGATCGAAGGCGATCTCCTCGAGCAGCTTCTCCATCACCGTGTAGAGCCTGCGCGCGCCGATGTTCTCGGTGCGCTCATTGACCTCGAAGGCGATCTCGGCCAGCCGGCGGATGCCTTGCGGATCGAATGCCAGCGCGACGCCCTCGGTCGCCAGCAGCGCCTCGTACTGGCGGGTCAGGCAGGCGTCGGTCGCAGTGAGGATGCGCTCGAAGTCCCCGACCGAGAGCGAATCGAGTTCGACCCGGATCGGGAAGCGGCCCTGCAGCTCGGGGATCAGGTCGGAAGGCTTGGAGAGATGGAAGGCGCCGCTCGCGATGAACAGGATGTGGTCGGTATTGACCATCCCGTACTTGGTCGAGACGGTCGTGCCCTCCACCAGCGGCAGCAGGTCGCGCTGCACACCCTGGCGCGAGACGTCCGCGCCGTGGGCCTCGCCGCGGGAGGCGATCTTGTCCATCTCGTCGAGGAACACGATGCCGTTCTGCTCGACGTTGGCGAGCGCCCCCGACTTGACGTCCTCGTCATCGACCAGGCGCGCCGCCTCCTCCTCCACGATCGCCTTGAGCGCTTCCGCGATCTTCATCCGGCGCGTCCTGCGCTTGCCGCCCGAGAGGTTCTGCAGCATGCCCTGGATCTGCGAGGTGAGATCCTCCATGCCGGGAGGCGCGAAGATCTCCATCTGCGCCCGCGGCATCGCGACCTCGATGTCGATCTCCTTGTCGTCGAGTTCGCCCTCGCGCAGCTTCTTGCGGAATTTCTGCCGGGTGGCGGATTCCGCGGCGCCCTCGGCCTCGCCTGCGCGCGTGCCCGGTAGCAGGCAATCGAGGATGCGCTCCTCGGCCCTATCGGCGGCGCGATCCTTCACCCGCCGCATCGCGGCCTCGCGCGCGTCCTTGATCGCGATCTCGACCAGGTCACGGATGATCGTGTCGACGTCGCGCCCGACGTAGCCGACCTCGGTGAACTTCGTCGCCTCGACCTTGATGAAGGGCGCATCGGCGATGCGGGCGAGCCGTCGCGCGATCTCGGTCTTGCCCACCCCGGTCGGCCCGATCATGAGGATGTTCTTCGGCGTGATCTCCGCGCGTAACGGCTCGGCGACCTGCGCGCGCCGCCAGCGGTTCCTCAGCGCGATGGCCACAGCGCGCTTGGCGCGTGCCTGGCCGACGATGTTCTTGTCCAGTTCGCGGACGATTTCCTGGGGGCTCATGTGGCTCATGGACGGCAATCGGTTTCGAGCTACGGGTTTCGGGTTCGCGATGCGCGTCGTCGGACGGAACCCGAAACTCGTGACCCGAAACGCGATGTGAGCCGCGGAGCGGTTCGCGTGTTCAGTCGGGCATCGGCTCCAGCACTTCGACGATGTGGTTCTGGTTGGTGTAGATGCACAGATCGCCGGCGATCGCGAGCGACTTGCGGACGATCCGCTCCGCGTCGAGCTCGGTGTTCTCCAGCAGCGCGCGCGCCGCCGCCTGCGCGTAGGCGCCGCCGCTGCCGATCGCGAGGATGCCCTGCTCCGGCTCCAGCACGTCGCCGGTTCCCGTGATGATGAGCGAGGCGCTGCGATCGGCCACCGCGAGCATCGCTTCCAGACGCCGGAGCATGCGGTCGGTGCGCCAGTCCCTGGCGAGTTCCACGGCACTGCGCAGCAGGTTGCCCTGGTGCTTTTCCAGCTTGGCCTCGAAGCGCTCGAACAGCGTGAACGCATCCGCGGTGCCGCCCGCGAAGCCGGCCAGGATCCTGTCCTGGTAGATCCGGCGCACCTTGCGCGCGGTGGCCTTGGCCACCACATTGCCGATCGTCACCTGGCCGTCGCCGCCGAGTGCGACGCAGGCTCCGCGGCGCACGGAAAGGATGGTGGTGCCATGAAATTCCTGCATGATCGCTGCAGCCTGGTTCAGGATCCCCGCGCAGGCGCGAAGGCTCCCTCGCCCTTGCGCCGGCACGCGCGAGGCGGATTCAGGACTTTCTCCGATCGAGTTGCGCGAACTGAGCAACCCCGAGCACGCGCAGCAGCGCGCCGACGAGATGGTTCGCTCCGCGGATCCGCGCCGGGCGACCCGCCGCCTTCAGCTCCGCCAGCGTGTTCAGTAAAGTGCCCGCGCACACGAAATCCATGCGCCGCAGCGCGCTGCAGTCGATGACGACGGGATCGTGCGCAGCCGCCCAGACGCTCAGATCGCGCAGCACCGCGGGCGATGCGCCCGAGATGTCGCCGCTCATGACGTAGGCGCCGGGCGTTGCCGGCACGGGCGGCGTCTTCGGTTGGGAACGCGGAGGCTGCTTGCGGGGCATCTCCCACGAAGGCGGAGAGACCTCGAAGGTCACCGCATAATTCACCGCGCATTCCTCGAACTTCTCCTGCATGCCCTGCCGCTGGTAGAGCTCGAGCAGGAGCAGCCAGGACGCCGGGTTCTCGCGCTTTCCCGCTTCGATCGAACGCTCCAGAATGCCGCTCAGGTTGGCGGCATTCTGGAGCACGACCTCGCATCCCCGTTTCTTCGCCGCATGCAGCACCTCGATCAGCCGTGCGCATCCGGGCTCACCCGCGGAGCGCAGCTTGCCCAGATCGGCGCGCACCCGTTCGTGCTTCGACGCCATGCGTTCGAGGATGTCGAGCTGTCTCGCGCCGGGTCCGTCGAAGCCCGGCCCGAGCACCACGATCGGCGTCGCCCCACCCGTGCCCCGCGCGCTCGACCGCTCGGCGCCGCTCCAGGCCGGCGGCGATCGGCCGAAGCGAACCGCGTATTCGACCGCCCGGGTCTCGAACGCTTCGCGCTTGCCGGCGACATGGTAGAGATCGAACAGCAGGAACCACACCTCTTCGGTCGCGGCGGCGGCATCCTCGCCCTGCACCGCATGCTCGAGAATCTCCGCCGCGTGGGTGTCCTCGCCGTTGGCGTACAGGATCGCGACCTCCTCCACCACCGAATGCACCTGATTCGGGTCTTCGCGCGCTGCCGGCCCGGGCGCGGAGGCGCCTGGTTCGCCCTCGACCGCGGGAGCGAAATCGAGATTGGGCAGCGGTTCTTCCTTCGGCCGTGGTGGCTCCGGTATCCGCGGCGCGGGCGTTTTGGCCCTCGCCGGACCCGGCTGCGCCGGGCGTTGCCGCTTCGCCGCCGGTGCGGGCCGCGGAGCGCCGGGTTTCTTGCCGAAGAAGGAAAAAGGCATGCGCGTTCTGGAGCATCGAGCCGGAGCTGCAGCATCCGCCAGCATTCAGGCAGCCGCCGGATGCGAGGCTTTTAGCACAGACCGCCGCGGCGCGCAATGACGCCGCTGCTGCTCTGCCCGTCCCCTCAATCGGCCTGGCAGAGCAGCCCCTTGAGGTACTCGCCCTCGGGGAAACCGAGCGCGACCGGATGATCCGCGCCGGCACCCAGGCGGCGCAGAACGCGCGCCTCGCGCGGCGCATCGCGGGCCGCCTCGGCGACGATTGCGCGGAACATTTCCGGCGACACCCCGCCCGAGCACGAGAAGCTCATCAGCAGGCCGCCGGGCGCGAGCAGCCGAAAGGCGAACAGGTTGATGTCCTTGTAGGCGCGCGCGGCGGCCGCGGCATGCGCGCTCGATGGCGCGAACTTGGGCGGATCGAGGATGACGAGATCGAAGCGGCTGCCCGCCGTGGCGAGGCTGCGCAGCGTGGCGAACACGTCCGCCTGCCGCCACTGCGCGCGGAACGCGCACCCGGCGAGTTCTGCGTTGAGCGCGAGCGTGCGGCGCGCAGTCTCCAGCGCGGGCCCGGAGCTTTCGATCGAGACGACCTCCGTGGCCCCGCCGGCGAGGGCGTGCAGGCTGAAGGCGCCGGTGTAGCAGAAACAGTTCAGCACCCGCCTGCCTTGCGCGAGTGCCCGTGCCAGCAGGCGGTTGTCGCGCTGGTCGAGGTAGAAGCCGGTCTTGTGTCCGCCGCGGGTGTCGACCTCGAAGCGCAGGCCGTGCTCCTCGATTCCGACCGCGCCGTCGGGCTCGCCGCCGTGCAGCCAGCCCACGCGTGCATCGAGACCCTCGCGCGCGCGCACCTCGGCATCCGAGCGCTCGTAGAGCCGCGCGCAGCCGGTCTCGCGCACGAGCGCCGCGGCGATCGCCTCGCGCCACTTGTCCGCGCCTGCGCTGGTGAGCTGGACGACGGCGGTGTCGCCGTAGCGGTCAGCGATCACCCCGGGCAGGCCGTCGGATTCGGCGTGGATGAGCCGCAGCGCGTTCTGCCCGCGCAGCTCGGGCAGCGCCTGGCGGCGCGCAACCGCCCCGGCGACGCGGCGCTTGAAGAACGCGTCGTCGATGGTCTCGCCCGGATCGAAACTCCACATCCGCGCCCGGATCTGCGAGTGCGGGCTCCAGGCAGCGCGCCCGAGCCCCCGGCCGGCGGCATCGCGCACCTCCACGGTGTCGCCGGGGTGCGCGCTCCCGGTCAGGCGCGCCACCGCCGAGGCGAAGATCCACGGATGATGCCGGCGAACGGAGCCTTCGTGCCCGCGCTCCAGGATCAATACCGCCATCGGAATCGCGCGCTCATTCGGTTCGTCCCGTGCAGATCGATCATGGTCGGTTGCGGGTCGCGGATCGCAGCGCCGCCCGATCACTCGAAACCCGAATCCCGGAACCCATCATTTTTTCCTGGCACGCGGATGCGCAGCGTCGTAGACGCGGGCGAGGTGCTGGAAGTCCAGGTGCGTATAGACCTGGGTGGTGCGGATGCTCACGTGGCCGAGCAGCTCCTGCACCGCCCGCAGGTCGCCCGAGGACTGCAACAGGTGCGACGCGAACGAGTGGCGCAGCATGTGCGGATGGACGCCGAGCGGCGTGCCGCGCAGCCGCGCCCAGCGCGCCAGCCGCAGCTCGATCATCCGCCGCGACAGCCGGACCCCGCGCCGGCCGACGAACAGCGCAGGCTCGCCGGTGTGCGCCAGCGCGCCCCGCTGCGCGAGCCAGCGTTCCAGAGCCGCGCGCGCCTGGCGCCCCACCGGCACGATGCGCTTCTTGCCGCGCTTGCCGGTGACGGCGACCTCGCCCGTGGCGATCCCGGCTGCTTCGGCCAGATCGAGACCGGCGAGTTCGGAAAGGCGCAGGCCCGACGAATAGAAGAGCTCGAACATCGCATGGTCACGCACTTCCAGGATTCCGTGAGCCTCGCAGTCGAGCAGCGCCTGGGCCTGATCCGGCGACAGCACCGCGGGCAGGCTGCGCTTCGACTTCGGCGGGTGGAGGCCGGAACACGGATCGGCGCCGACGACATGCCTGCGCACGAGCCAGCGGAAGAAGCCCCGCCAGGCCGAGAGCGTGCGGCCGATGCTGCGCCCCGACAGGCCCCTGGCGGCGAGCGCGGCCGCGGCGCGCCGGATGCCGGGTGCATCGAGCGCCTCGGGCGCGCCGGCGGCGAGCGCGCGCAGGCGCGCGAGGTCGCGCCCGTACGCGGCCAGGGTATGCGGCGAGAGCCTGCGCTCGGCCCCGAGCTCGTCGAGATACGCGGCGAGCAGGTCGCGCCCGCCCGCGCTCTCAGCCAAGCTCGCGCACCAGCGCGGTGGCGACGAGCTCGCCGATCCGGTTCAGGAACAGCGTGCCCATCTCGGGATAGAAGCGGTCGGTTTCCTCGCTGCCCAGGACGAGCGCGCCGATGGTCTGTCGCTCGCGGCGAATCGGCACCAGCGCCATGGAGCGCACCTGAACGTCTTCGCCGAACCAGGCCGCGGCGGGGTTTCCCGCAACCGGCCCGCAGCGCGCGCGGGGCAGATCGGCCACCAACAGCCGCTCGGCCTCGGCCACCGGCGCGAACGCATCGCCCTGGTGTCCGACCGCGCCGCCCCACACGCGCAGGGCCACATGCGGGACCGCGAAATCCTCCCGCAGGTGGCCGCGGATCTCGCGCAGCACCGCGGTCAGATCGGGAGCGGAGAGCAGCGCCAGCGCCAGGCGGTGAACCTTCTCGCCGATGGCATCGTTCTCCTCGCCGAACCGGATCAGCTCGGCGAGCTTCGCTTCGAGGCTCTTCGCGCGCTCGCGCAGCGTGAGGATCTGCCGTTCGGTGATCGAGATCGCGCGCCCGCCGTGCGGATGCGGGATGCATACATGGGCCAGCATCTCGGCATGCTCGTTGAAGAAACCCGGATTGTCCTGGAGATAGCGCGCGACTTCGTCGGCTCGCATGGTCGGCCTTCCTGTCATGGCAATTCGATTTCGCCCTCGAACACGGTCACCGCGGGACCGGTCATGCGCACCGCGCGGCCCTCGCCGTCCCATGCGATTCCCAGTTCTCCGCCGCGCATCTCGACGCGCACCGGGCTCGCCAGCAGTCCGCGCGCAATGCCGGTGACCACCGCCGCGCAGGCGCCGCTCCCGCACGCCAGCGTCTCGCCGGCGCCGCGCTCGAACACGCGCAGCCGGATGCGATGGCGGTCGAGCACCTGGAGGTAGCCCGCGTTCGCGCCCCGCGGGAAGCGCTCGTGCGTGGCGATGCGGCTTCCCTCCTCGAGGACCGGCGCCGCTTCGACGTCGGCCACCACCTGCACCGCATGCGGATTGCCCATCGAGACCGCGGTGATGTAGACCGTCTCGTCTCCGACCGCGAGCGGCTGCACGAGCGCGCCGCTGTCGCTGGCGAAGGGCACGCGCGCGGGAGCGAACTGCGGCGCACCCATGTCGACCGTGACCTCGCCGCCGTCCTCCAGCCGCAGGACGATGATCCCGGCGCGAGTCTCGACCGGAATCTCGCGCTTCGAACTCAGCCCCTTGTCATGGACGAAGCGCGCGAAACAGCGCGCGCCGTTGCCGCACTGCTCGACCTCGCCGCCGTCGGCGTTGAAGATACGGTAGCGGAAATCGGCGCCGGGCCGCGTCGGCTTGTCCACCAGCAGGACCTGGTCGCAGCCCACGCCGAAATGGCGGTCGGCGAGCGCGCGGGCGCAGGCGGCGTCGATCTCCACCGGCCGGTGCACCGCGTCGATGACGACGAAGTCGTTGCCGAGCCCGTGCATCTTGGTGAAGCGCAGCTTCATGCGCGGCCCACCGGTTCGCGATCAGCAGCCATGGGGGACGATTCTACGTCAGTAGAGACGCGGCGCGCCCGGCGGGCGGGTCTTGAAGCGCTTGTGCACCCAGTAGTACTGCTCCGGCATGGTGCCGACCGCCTCCTCGATGAAGGCGTTCATGCGGCGGGTGTCGGCTTCCGGGTTCGCACCCGGAAAATCTGTCCACGGCGCGCCGATCTCCAGCCGGTAGCCGCGCCCGCCGGGCAGCATGCGGGCGATGCACGCGAGCACGCGGGCCCCGGTCAGGCGCGCGAGGCGTGACACGCCCGGCACGGTGGCCGCAGGCACGCCGAAGAAGGGCACGAAGATCGCGTCCCGCGGCCCGTAGTCCATGTCGGGGAGGTAGAACAGCGGGCGGCCTTCCTTCAGGCCGCGCACTACCGCGCGCATGCCCTGCTGGCGGGAAACGATGCGCTGGTCGCCGAAGCGCGTGCGCCCGCGATAGAGTAGAGCGTCGATGACCGGATTCTTCTGGCTGGAATACACGCTCACGGCGTCGATCTCCAGCGCGAGCCGGGTCGCCGTGAGATCGAGGCCGACGAAATGCGGCACGAGCAGGATCACCGGCTGACCCCGGAGCGCGCGCAAGTGTTCCAGCCCGTCGATGCGCACGACGCGGCGGATGCGCCGCTCGGCTGCCCACCAGCACAGGCCGCGTTCCAGCAGGCTGCGCAGGAGCACCCGGAAATGGCTGCGCGCAAGGCGATCGCGTTCGCGCTCGGTGAGTCCGGGGAAGCACAGGCCGAGGTTGGTCAGCGCCACCCGGCGCCGCTCGCGCGCCAGCGCGTACGCGGCCACCCCGGCCGCGTTTCCGCATGCCGAGAGCAGCGGCAGCGGCAGCAGATGCGCGAGCCACAGCATCGCCACCGCGATGCGGCTCAGCATCGCCGATCCCCCGCGCCCGGTGCCGCGCCCGCGGGCTCCGGAGCTCCCGCGGGTCGCTTGTAGCGGTTGTAACCCCACAGGTACTGCTGCGGACAGGAACGGATCAGGGATTCGAGCATGCGGTTGATGGCGGCAGCCTGCACGGCGGGCGGGCCGGGAGGCAGCGGTCCGGGGGCGCGCAGGGCGAGCCGGAAACCGGCCCCGGCCGGCAATCGCTCAGCATGGGCGAGCAGCAGCGTCGCGCCGACCGCAGCGAGCCGCGCGGCGAGCGTCATGGTGTAGGCGGGACGGTTGAAGAACTCCGCCCACACCCCTTCCCCGCCTCCGGGCACCTGGTCGGGCAGCATGCCGATCGCCTCGTGCCGCTTCAGGGCGCGCAGCAGTTCGCGGACACCGCCCAGATCGGCGCGCGCGAGCCTCAGGTTCCCGCCCGCGCGCGCCTGCTCCACCAGACGGGCGAGCGCGCGCCGCTTCGGCGGCCGGTAGAGCACGGTGATCGGCGCGAAACAGGCGTAGTAGCGCGCGCTGATCTCGAAGCAGCCGAGATGCGGCGTAAGGAACACGATGCCCTCGCCGCGCCTGCGGGCCGCCTCCACCAGATCCCAGCCGATCACCTCGCGTACCAGCGCCAGGGTGTCCTCGCGCGGGCCGCGCCACACCCGCGGCAGCTCGGCGATCGCGCGCCCGGCGTGCGCGATCGCGCTGCGGGCGAGCCCGGCCGGCGCATCGGGAAAGGCCGCGGCCAGGTTCTCCCTCAGATGCCTGCGGTAGGTCGGGGAGGAAAGCCACACGGCCCAGCCGAGCGCCGCCCCGAGCCTGTGGAGCACGCGCAGCGGCAGGCGCCCGGCGAGACGAAACAGCGTGCCGGCCGCCGGCAGGTCGCGGGAAGTCTCGTTTGACCGCGCGGCGAAGGACAAACTAGAATCGCGGCTCCGCCGAGTTAAACGGACAACTTGCGGGGCGGCCTACAAGTACTGCTAAAGCGTCACCAGCTCCCGCGTCCGGGGCCGGTAACGCCGGTTTCAACGGGATGTACTCAGACACGGAGCGGGAAATCATGAGCATCGAATATCTGTTTTCTTCCGAGTCGGTTTCCGAAGGCCATCCGGACAAGGTGGCCGACCAGATCTCCGACGCCGTCCTGGACGCGATTCTAGCCCAGGACCCCTACGGCCGGGTCGCCTGCGAGACGCTGGTCACGACCGGCCTGGTGGTGATCTCGGGCGAGATCACCACCAGCGCGCACATCAATTACATGGAGATCGCGCGCGAGGCGGTGCGGCGCATCGGCTACGACGACTCCGAGACCGGCTTCGACTACAAGTCCTGCGGCGTGCTCACCGCGCTCAACCGCCAGTCTCCCGACATCAAGCAGGGCGTCGACAACGCTTCCGACGATGCGCTCGACCAGGGCGCCGGCGACCAGGGACTGATGTTCGGCTATGCCTGCCGCGAAACCGCGAGCCTGATGCCGCTGCCGATCTACTATGCGCATCGCATCATGCAGCGTCAGGCCGAGCTGCGCAAGGACGGCCGGCTGCCGTGGCTGCGCCCCGACGGCAAGAGCCAGCTCACCGTTCGCTACGTCGATGGGAAGCCGGCGGCCATCGACACCGTGGTGGTCTCGACCCAGCACAGCCCGGAGGTCTCGCACGAGAGAATTTCCGAGGCGGTGATCGAGGAGATCGTCAAGCCCGTCCTGCCGCCCGAGCTGCTCGCGGGCAAGGTGCGCTATCTGGTCAACCCCACCGGCCGCTTCGTGGTCGGCGGGCCGCACGGCGACTGCGGGCTCACCGGCCGCAAGATCATCGTCGACACCTACGGCGGCGCGGCGCGCCACGGCGGCGGCGCCTTCTCCGGCAAGGATCCCTCCAAGGTCGACCGCTCGGCGGCCTACGCCTGCCGTTACGCCGCGAAGAACCTCGTCGCCGCGGGCCTCGCCGATCGCTGCGAACTCCAGGTCGCCTATGCCATCGGCGTAGCGAGGCCGGTGTCGCTGATGGTCAATACCTTCGGCACCGGGCGGCTGAGCGATGAGCGGATCGCGGAGCTGGTGGCCGAGCACTTCGACCTGCGGCCGAAGGCCATCATCCGCAACCTCGACCTGCTGCGCCCGATCTACTCGAAGACCGCCGCCTACGGCCACTTCGGGCGCGACGAACCCGAGTTCACCTGGGAGCGCACCGACCGGGCCGAAGCCCTGCGCGAGGCCGCCGGGCTGCGCGAGCCGGCGCTCGTGCAGTAGAATCGCATCCGACCGAGGAGCGTTGCGACCCGCAAGGGCCAGGCTCGGCAGGCAACAACGGCGCTCTCAAACCCTTGAACCGGTTTGGAGCGCCGTTTGCTTTTCCGGCGCTCCCGACAATCGCAGAAGGAACATCGAAATGACCGCAGCAGCGCAAGCCGCCTCCCTGCCGGCAGATTGCCGGATCAGCGATCCCGCCCTCGCAGACTGGGGCCGGAAGGAAATCGCCATCGCGCAGACCGAGATGCCCGGCCTGATGGCCGTGCGCGAGGAGTACGCCGCATCGCGCCCGCTCGATGGCGCGCGCATCGCCGGCAGCCTCCACATGACGATCCAGACGGCGGTGCTGATCGAGACCCTGCGGGAGCTCGGGGCACAGGTGCGCTGGGCCTCGTGCAACATCTTCTCCACCCAGGACCATGCCGCGGCCGCGATCGCCGCCGCCGGAATCCCGGTGTTCGCCTACAAGGGCGAATCGCTCGAGGAGTACTGGGACTTCACCCACCGCATCCTGGAGTGGGGCGAGGGGGGCGGCCCGAACATGATCCTCGACGATGGCGGCGACGCGACCCTGCTGGTCACCCTGGGCAGCCGCGCGGAATCCGATCCCGGGCTCATCGCCAATCCCTCGAGCGAGGAGGAAAAGGTGCTCTTCGCGGCGATCCGCAAGCGCCTCGCGGCACGGCCCGGCTGGTACTCGAAGGTGCTCGCAGGCATCCGCGGGGTGACCGAGGAGACCACCACCGGAGTGCACCGCCTCTACCAGATGGAGAAGGAAGGCCGGCTGCCCTTCCCCGCCTTCAACGTCAACGACTCGGTGACCAAGAGCAAGTTCGACAACCTCTACGGCTGCCGCGAGTCGCTCGTCGACGGCATCAAGCGCGCCACCGACGTGATGATCGCCGGCAAGACCGCAGTGGTGTGCGGCTACGGCGACGTCGGCAAGGGCTGCGCGCAGTCGCTGCGCGGACTGGGCGCGACCGTCTGGGTGACCGAGATCGACCCGATCTGCGCGCTGCAGGCGGCGATGGAAGGCTACCGCGTGGTGAGGATGGAAGATGCCGCGGCGGCTGCCGACATCTTCGTCACCGCCACCGGCAATCTCGATGTCATCACCCACGAGCACCTGTGCGCGATGAAGAACAACGCCATCGTGTGCAACATCGGGCACTTCGATTCCGAGATCGACATCGCGAGCCTGCGCCGCTACCGCTGGGAGAACATCAAGCCGCAGGTCGATCACGTGGTGTTCCCCGACGGGCACCGCATCATCGTGCTGGCCGAGGGCCGGCTGGTGAATCTGGGCTGCGCCACCGGGCATCCGAGCTTCGTGATGTCCAGCTCCTTCACCAACCAGTGCCTCGCGCAGATCGAACTGTTCAGCCACCCGGAGAAGTACGCGAAGAAGGTCTACGTGCTGCCCAAGCACCTCGACGAGAAGGTCGCGCGCCTGCACCTCGGCAGGATCGGCGTACGGCTCACCGAACTCACCGCCGAGCAGGCGGCCTACATCGGCGTGCCGAAGGAAGGCCCCTACAAGCCCGAGTACTACCGGTACTGAACCGGCCTGCCCGATCGGCCGGGTTTCGAGTTTCGGGTTTCGAATCTCGAGATTCTTCGGGGAGTTCGGAATGGCGCGCACCTTCAGCTTCGAGTTCTTCCCGCCGCAGACCGCGGAGGGCGTCGAGAAGCTGCGCGCCACCCGCAGGCAGCTCGCCCAGCTCGAGCCGGCGTTCTTCTCCTGCACCTTCGGCGCCGGCGGCTCCACCCGCGAGCACACGCTGGAGACGGTGCTGGAAATCCAGGCCGAGGGCCTGTGCGCCGCGCCGCACCTGTCGTGCATCGGCTCGACGCGCGAGAACATCGCGGCTCTGCTCGATCGCTACCGCGAAGCCGGCGTGCGGCGCATCGTCGCGCTGCGCGGCGACCTGCCCTCCGGGATGGCGGCCGCGGGCGAATTCCGCTATGCGAACGAGCTGGTCAGCTTCATCCGCGAACGCACCGGCGACTGGTTCCACATCGAGGTCGCGGCCTACCCGGAATACCATCCGCAGGCGAAGAGCCCGGCCGAGGATCTGGCCAACTTCAAGCGCAAGGTCGAGGCCGGCGCCGATTCCGCCATCACGCAGTATTTCTACAACGCCGACGCCTACGAGCACTTCGTCGGCGAGTGCGCGGCGATCGGCGTCGATGTTCCGATCGTCCCCGGCATCATGCCGATCGCGAACTTCACGAAGATCGCCCGCTTCTCGGATGCCTGCGGCGCCGAGATCCCGCGCTGGATGCGCAAGAAGTTCGAGAGCTTCGGCGACGACGCCGCCAGCGTGCGCTCCTTCGGCCTCGATGTCGTCACCGCCCTGTGCGAGCGCCTGCTCGCCGCCGGCGCCCCCGGCCTGCACTTCTACACGCTCAACCAGGCCGGCCTCACCTGCACGATCTGGGAGAGGCTGGGGCTGGGGAGCCGGGACCGCGAGTAGACGCCCGCTGCCTCGCCGCGCCCGCCGTCACGCAAGGCCGGCTGCCGCTGCAATGCGGGCTTCCAGACGTTCGATCGCCGCGTAGAGCTCATCGACCGTCACCTCCGCCACGTCCCGCGAATCCGGCTGGATCAGCTCATAGGGCACGCCCCACGGGTGCCAGCGCCCGGCGTCCGAGTTGCCGAACAGACACACGATCGGTTTGCCCAAGCCGGCCGCGAGGTGCATCGCGCCGCCGTCGGAGCACACGACCCGGTCGCACAGGGCCAAGGCGGCGATGAGCTCATCCAACGCGCGGGTCGGCAGCGCCACTACCGGCGCCCCGCCCGCCTCCCGAAGGATGCGGGCCGCCTTGCCGTCGTCGCCCGGATGTCGCGGATCGTCCTCGCCGCCCGGTGCCCACAGCAGCGCGATGGCGGCATCGGCGGGCAGCGCCAGCCTGCGGATGAGTGTGACGAAGCGCTCGCCCGGCCAACGCTGCGCAGGCTTGCGGGCGCTGATGTGGATCCCGATCAACCGTCGTGGTGTGAAGCCGAGGCAGCCGTGAACACGGCGCGACAGCTCCGCCACGCGCAGGGCATCGGCGGACAGCACCAGGGGCGGCGGCGTCGGATCCAGTCCCATCTGCCGCAACAGCGAGCAGGTACATTCGACCTCATGGCCCGCGGCGTGCGCTGAACGAATCAACACGCGGCGCACGCCAGCGAGCCGCGCGAAGCGCA
Organism: Betaproteobacteria bacterium CG2_30_68_42; assembly: GCA_001872285.1. Classification (GTDB taxonomy): domain Bacteria; phylum Pseudomonadota; class Gammaproteobacteria; order Burkholderiales; family Rhodocyclaceae; genus CG2-30-68-42. The sequence continues at coordinate 16,877 of MNXU01000030.1, read as the reverse complement.
GGGCGCTCGCCTGCGCACCGCCGGGCAGCAGCGCACAATCGAAGCGGGCGCGGCGCAACCGGGTGACGAGCCGCAATCGGTCGAGATAGAGCCGCGCGACCGATTGCCCGGCAGCGCGGTGCTTGGCCTTCGTGTACTCGAAAACCGCGTCGACATCAGGATTGCCCGCGAGTGCCGGGGCGTTGTAGCTGTTGACCAGCGCCGCGATCCGGGCCTGCGGAAAATAGCTCCGCAGTGCGCTGAACAGCGGCGTCGTGCAGACCAGATCGCCGATGTTGTCCCGGCGGATGACCAGAATCCTGCGTGGCGCGTCTGCCATGTCACCTCGTGCGTGCGGCGTGGCGGATTCTGCGAAGCGGGCGAGGCTCAGAGCAGATCGCGTGCCTGCGCTCGATCGGCTAGCGGCCGAAGTAGGCGGGAAAGATCGAGTACAACTTGGAGGACCGGAATGCGACATACAGCGAGATATCCAGCTTGTGCAGCACTTCGGCATGCAGCGCATCGAGCGCCACCGAGACGGTCACCGGTCCGAAGCCGGGGTCTTCGGTCTTGTGAGTCGCGCTCAGCGGTCGCCGCGGGGGTACCCAATAGCCTTCGGCTTCGAGCGAAGACCGGCACGCTTCATAGAAATATTCCGAACCGTTGAGATCGATGCCGCAAAGCACGATCCGCCGGTAGCCCGCGCGCAGTGCAAGCACGAGCAAGTAGAACACCGAGGATCGAGTCCGGATCACCGGGTAACCGGCGCCGGTGACGATGCCCAGGCGCGCCAGCCGGGCAAGCCTGGCGCTGAATCGAGCGGGGTCGTCCTCGCGGAGTTCCCAGTCCCAGGTCAGCGCGATCCGCGGGTGCAATCGGCGCGGCATCACCTCCAGGATGGACGCCATCTCCTCCCGGCGGTAGCGTTCCATATCCTTGATCAGGATCGGGGTGTCTCGCCCCGCGTAGCGCTTTTCGATACTGGCATATTCGAGCGCGAGCTGGTCGAGATCCTTGCCCGGCTCGGTGACGAATACCGAAGGCACGAACGCGTGCAGATACCAGCCGTTGAATCCGAGCGAATCGGCCGACGAGATTTGCGACCACTCCTGGGCGCGGATCTCGTTGATGGAATCGCCGCTGCCGAGGATGAACAGGGTGTCGCTCTTCTTCACGCGGGCGAGCGGATTGCCGGACAGGGGGCGCAGCCCGAAACGCCGCGTCAGTCCCGCGAGGCGGTGGCGCGACACCAGGCACCCGCGCACATCGCTGACCCATCGCGGCCGAACGCGCCTCTTGAGTTCCTTCACGATCACCAGACCGTCCGGCCGCCGTCGATCGAAATCACCGCACCATTCATGTAGCTGGAGGCATCGGAGATCATGAACGCCACCGCCGCCTTGTACTCGTCCGGATCGGCCATGCGTTCCATCGGGATGAGGTTGGTGAGGCGTTGAACGAAACCCTCGTCCTGCCCGGCGAAGACGCCGCCCGGCGCGAGGGCGTTGGCGCGCACTCCGCGATGCGGCCAGTAGGTGGCGAGATAACGTGTCAGCCCGATCAGACCGGCCTTCACCACCGAGTAGGTGACCGGTTTCACCCTCTGGCCATCGACACTCTCGCCGGGCTCGCGGTAGATGCGCTGGTCGGGCGCGATCAGACCGAGATCGGAGGCGATGTTCAGGATCACGCCGCGGCCCGCCGCCGCCATCGCGGTTCCGAAGACCTGGCTGCACAGGAAGGCACCGGTCAGCCCCACCGCGATGTCCTCGTTCCAGACATCGAGAGGAAAGTTCTCGAAGCGTGACCAGTGCTCGCCGCCGGTGCCGGCCTCGACCTTGGGATTGTTGGCGGCGTTGTTGATCAGGGCGTCGATCCGCCCATGCCGGGCCAGGATCTCGTCCCGCAGCAGGCCGACGGCCTCCGCCGAGCGGATGTCGGCGAGCGCGCCGACCGCGGCACCACCGAACGCCTTGCGCACCGACGCCGCCGCCGCTTCTGCACGTCCGGCATCGATGTCGACCAGCCACGGGATGCCGCCCAGCTCGGCAACCGCCTCCGCATGACGGACACCGAGCAGTCCCGCGCCCCCGGTGATGACCACGACGCGTCCGTCGAGATCGAAGGCGTCACGCACGCGTGCGGTTCGGCTCATCCGGAGGCCTCCAGCGCTTCGATGTACTCGCCCTTGCGCGGCGTCTGCTGCACCGCCGGTGCTCGACGCAAAAGGGATCGGCCGCGGTCCGCAGCACTCGGGAGGTCTGTTCGCACGGGCTGCGGAATCATTCCGATGCAAGGGCGAATCCGGCGATCAGGGTATCGCACAATCCGAGCGAGGCAAGGGTCGATTCGTAGGCCCGCTCCAGTTCCGGGGTATCGAGGAAGGCCCAGGTCCGGTGTCCGCCCGGCCGGCCGGCGGCGAGCCAATGCAGGTGGTTGGAAAGCGGATAACGCTGGACCTGGCGGATGAAGTCGACGCGCAAGCCGGCCTGTTCGGCGAGCCGGCGCAGGGTGGAAGCATCGAACAGGTAGAGATGGCAGCTCCAATAGGTGAAATTCGAGAAGGAGCTGCTGCGGTAGAGGCTCAGCAGGGCATCGGTTGCGGCTGGCACCTCGACGATCAACCCGGAGCGCGAATCTGCGAGCCGCGCCGCCAGTCGCCGCAGGATCTCGCGCGGATCGGCGAGATGCTCGATGACATGGAAGGCGGTGATCAGGTCGAACCGGCTGTCCTCCGGCAGCGCCCCGAGGTCGCTGTGCACCGTCAGGCCGAGAGCTCGGAAATGCCCGGCGAGACGGCGCTCCGGTTCGATACCGGTGGCGCTCGTCGCAAGCGCTCCCGCATGGGCCAGGAAGCCCCCGGCGCCGCAACCGAAGTCGAGTAGCCTGCTGCCCGCCAGCCTGCTCGCCAGGAACGCGATCCTCCGGCGGTCGTCACGCTCGCTCTCCCGCAACCAGGCCTGCGCATCCGGCGCCTCGCTCCCGTGCATGCCGGAATCCGCATAGAAATCGCCGTCGCGACCCACTCCCGCGCCGAGAGAGACCAGCCCGCATCCCTCGCACTCCCAGATCGGGAGTTCGGGGGCGTCCCGCACGCGGCCTTCCTTGCGATGCCGCCGGCCGCTGCCGCAGAGATAACAGATCGCAGACATCGATCGACTCAAACGGAACGAAGCTGGCCGCCGTCGACCGCCACCACGGCACCGGTCACGAAGCCGGCCCGGGCAGAGGCCAGGAAGACCACGACATCGGCGATCTCCCGTGGAGTGGCGAAGCGGCGCAGTGGCACCTCACGCTCGATGTACTCGAGGAACAGGGCTTTGCTTCCGGCATCCTCGAACTTCCGGGCCCAGGATCCGCCGGGGAAAAAGACATTGCCGGGCGCCACGGCATTGACCCGCACACCGGCTGCGCCCACCCATTGCGCATAGCCCTTGACGGCCGCATCCAGCGCCGCCTTCGCGGCCGCGTAGGGAATGGGCGCGCCGATGGCTTCGATACCGGCGATCGAGCTCACCAGTGTCAGGCTGCCCTGCCTGCGGGCGGCCATCCGCGGCAGCAGCGCGCCGGCCAGCACCACCGCCGGGAACAGGTTCGCATCGAGCGCCGCCTGCCAGTCGGACCGCGTCAGCTCGATCCCGTCGCGCGCCGCGCCGCTGCCGGCATTGGCCACGGCCGCATCGACCGGCCCGAGGCGGGATTCGACGCGTTCCAGCAGGTCGGCAACCGCCCCCTCGTCGGCCATGTCGGCCGCGATGGCGAGGACCCTGCCGGCGCCGGCGCTGTCCGCCAGGCGTTCGGCGGCGGCGTGCAGCAGGCCTTGATTCCGGGCCGTGATGGCAACCTTGCAGCCCTCCGCCGCGAAGCCGGCGGCGATCGCAAAGCCGATGCCGCGGCTGGCACCGGAGACCAGGGCCACCTTGTCGGTCAGGCCGAGATTCATGGCAGCGCGGCCAATTGCCGCTCGACGAATTCGCGGTTGTGGCCGGCCCAGGTCGTTTCCTCGCCTTCAACGCCACGCGAGGCCTGCAGGATGAAGGGGCGCGCGTAGCCGGCGGCGCGCAGCAGGCGGAACGAGCTCGGAAAGTCGGCGTTTCCGGTGCCCAGGGCGACGCTTGCGCCACGCAGGACGCGATCCTTCACGTGCACACTGCCGATCCTCGGGCCGAGGATGCGCAGCTCCTCGTCCGGGTCGTGGCCGAGCGCGGCGCTGTTGCCGATGTCATGATTCGCCTTCAGCCAGCGGTCGTCGAATCCGGCCAGCATCCCCGTGAATTCCTGTGGCGGAAGATCGGTTTCGAGGTGGATTTCCACCCCGAGCCTCCGGGCCACGGGCAGCACCTCGCCCAGGACCGCCCGGAGCGCATCGCGATCGGCAGCAGTCCTGAGCGAGGACGCATCGACGAAGGGCAGGACGACATACCACGCACCGAGCGCCGCCGCGCGTGCAAGCAGCCATTCGAGGTGATCGACCCTGATCCGTTGCGGTCGTCCATCCACCACCAGAGGGGACTGCATGTAACAGTCTGCGCAAATGGAACGCACGAGGACCCCGGTCTCCCCCATCAGCCGCCGCATCTGCGCCAGTCCCTCATCGGTGCGCAAGGGATTCTCATCCTCGTGAGGGATCTCGTAGATCCACTCGATGCCGGCGAGGCCCGCCGCCCGCGCGCGCGGAAATTCCTCCTGCCAGCCGACAGCGGGAAAGGCCTGGAAGCGGCCTTCGAAGGGCGGCAGCAGGCGCCCCTGCATGATGCCGACGGGATGGCTCACCTCGACTTAAAGCGGTAGGGGGTGGGCGCGTCCGCCGCCGCACGCGGCCGAACGGCATCCCAGGCCCGGATCTGGCCGGGGATGTCGACGCCGACCTCGGCACCCCAGCGTTCGAGCAAGGCGGTGAAAATCGGGCCGACGCGGCCGGCACCGATCGGGTTGCCGTCGAGGGCCGTGACCGGCAGCATGCAGAACGGCGTGCCGGTCATGAAGGCCTCGTCCGCCGTATGAACGTCGTAGGCATCGATGTTCTTCTCCATCGCCGGGATGCCGAGCTGCGGGCACAGTTCCTCGATGAGGTAGGCGCGGGAGATGCCGCGCAGGATGTTGCGGCCCTCCGGCGTGATCACGACCCCGTCCTTGACGATGAAAAAGTTGTCTCCCGTGCCCTCCGCGACGAACCCGTCCGGGTCGAGCAGCAGCGCCCAGTTGTTGTCGCCGGGAATCCGCGAGGCCTCGATGTTGGCCATCAGATAATGGATGCGGCTGCGATTCTTGATCTTCGGATCCAGCAGGCTCGCCGGAATGGCGCGCTGCGAAGTGATGACCGCGTTGATGCCGGTGTCGAACAGCTTGCTCATTCCGGCGACCGTCCAGCGCAGCGGAAAGTCGGCGATGATGACATTCGGCCCCTTCTGCAGGCCGGCCACGTCCTGGTAGATGCCGAGCAGGCCGCGCGACACGTCGATCATCAGCCGATGCTCGTCGTCGGCCGCGAACAGCGGATCGTTCGCCTCGATGGTCTGTTGGCACGCCTGCTCCATCTCCTCCGGCGTCATGGAAAGCGGGATGCGCAGGATCCTGATGCCGGCATACAGCCGTTCGACATGCTCGCGCAGCTTGAACTGCCGTTTGCCGAACGAGCGGGTCATCTCGAACACCATGTCGCCGAACATCAGCGCCGAGTCGTAGATCGAGATGCGGGCCTCGGCCTCGGGAACGAGCTGGCCGTTGAAAAAGACGACGCGACCTGAGGCATTCATCCGCTGAATTTCCTTTCCATGATGAGCGCTTCGGCTTCGCTGACAAAGCCGTCGCGGCGCCAGGTGAGCGCATTGATCGCCTTGTCGTCGACATAGACATCGGCGCTGGGTTTGCCGAGATGGAGAACGTGATAGCGGACGCCCCATGCCGCCAACTGGCGCTCCGTGGCCGGACGCCAGTCGATGCCGGTGGTCGTGCCGCGCGCGCTCAGCAGCATGATGGTATGGCCATCATCGAACAGGCGATTCACCTCGGCGATCACATCCGGGTAAGGCTCGGCATGCTCGTAGTCACCCTCGGTATTGGTACACAGGGTGCCATCGATATCGAAACAGTAGGTCAGCTGGGGCATGGCTCGGGCTGCGGATGCTGCGGCCGGTAGATGTTGTCGTACCAGGCGAGGATGTCCGTGATGTGGAACTCCGGATTCTTCGGGTACAACGCTTCGTAGAGCTGGCGCATGAACTCGTACTGCGCCTGCGTATTGACATCCAGCACGAGATCTGGACGTGCAAATTCCGGCGGACAGGCTACGGTGCTGACCGGACACCAGTCGGCATCCACCGGCGTCTGTGTCGAATAGTCGAAGAAGTTGAGGTGGACATGCTCGCGCCGGCGCGGATCGGAATGCCTTTGCCGAGCCTCGGCGAGCAGGGAAAAATCGAACATCTCCGCGCCAATGCCATCCGGATAGCCATTGTCGCCCACCGTGGTGAGATTGGAGGAAAAACCTCGGCGGCCGAGCATGCGGTGGTGGTCGGCGATGCGGTCGATCTCCTCCGGTTCCGGGGTGGCATTGTCGGCCGGCAGCCGCCCCACGATATCAGCATCGAAGGCGAGCGCGGCCTGATAATAGCGTTCCACCAGATCGTTTTCCGGACCCGTGAAGACGGCGACCCCGTAGCGCCGGCCCAAGTCGCCGAGCACCGCATCGCTGGCGGTATCCGGGATGGCCAGGACGACTTCGTCGATCCTCCGGCAGCGCTTGACACGCTCCAGGATGCGCCCGACCAGGGGCGCACCGGCGAGGTCCATCATCGACTTGCCAGGCAGTCGGGCGGATCCCATCCGGGCCTGGATCACCAGCACGACGCGCTTACTCGCCATGCCTTGCTGCTATCTTGGATTCCAGTAGCGAAGTTTGCTGGCAACGCCCTCTTCCTTGACGGTGATGCGTTTTTCGCCGTCCCCCAGAACCATGGCGATCTTGCGGATCATGGCGACCATGTCGCGCAGGCCGGCTTCTTCGAGCGAAGCGGACTGATCGCTGCCATACATGGCGCGGTCGAGGGTGACGTGGCGCTCGATGGCGACCGCCCCATGGGCGGCGGCGATCACGCTCGGCGACACCGAGGCCTCATGGCCGCTGTAGCCGACGGGCAAGCCGTAGCGCTCGCGCAGGGCATGCATGCAGGCGATGTTCAGGATCTCTTCCGGGGCGGGATACTCGGACACCGCGTGCATCAGGGTGACCGGGCAGCCCTGCTTGCCGAAAACGGCGACGGCGCGGTCGATCTCCTCGTAGGTGCACATGCCGGTGGAAAGGAAAACGGGCTTTTTCTCCTCGGCCACCACCTCCAGGAACTCAGGGTGGGTCACCATGGCAGATGCGATCTTGTTGCGCTTCAAGCCGTAGTCGCGCAGGAAGAGCTGGCTCGGGATGTCCCACGCCGACGCGAACCATTCGATACCCCTCTGGCGGCATTGGCGATCGATCTCGTCGTACTCGGCCTTGCCGAATTCCAGTCCCTCCTTTTGCGCGCGTTGCGTCGCGCCCCAGGGGCTCTCACGGGGCGAATCGAGCATTTCCTTCGTGTAAACGATGTCGATGCTGCGCTTCTGGAACTTGACCGCATCGCAACCGCAGCGCATGGCCATGTCGATCAGACGCTTCGCGATTTCGATTTCGCCATTGTGGTTGATGCCGATTTCGGCGATGACAAAAACATGTTGCGGGACGTCAAAACTGGCAATTTGCACCTTGCTGGCACTCCATCCCTGATCTCGCGCTACCGCGCGCACCGACGCACGAACGGGTCGTGCCGTCGAGCGACCCGGCAGACTGGCGCGCATTCTACCTGCTTCTCATCGAGCCCGCGGGCGCTCGCGTGGCTCGGTCCCGACCGCCTGTGATCCTCCGGAAGTGCGCCAGATACCGATTGATGGCGTAGTCATCCCGAAAGCGCTCCAGGAGCGCCGGATCGATCTTCGGATAGCCGGCGAGGGCCGCGCGCAGGTTGGCTGCAAGCGCCGGCACGTCGCCGACCGGCGAGAGGAAACGCGCCAGATCCCCGGCCAGGATCTCGCCCGGGCCAGTCGGGCAGTCGGTGCTCACCACCGGGGTGCCGAGGATCAGCGCCTCCACCAGCACCAGCGGCAGGCCCTCGCTGCGCGAGGACAGGGCGAACAGGGCCGCATGCCGTATCCAGGGATAGGGGTTGGCGCGGAAACCCGGCATCAATACCCGGCCGCCGAGTCCGAGCTCGGCGATGAGCGTCTCGATGTGCTTGCGGTACGCCTCCTCCTTCGCACTGGTGGTGCCGCCCAACAACACCAACAGGTGCGGCAATCGCGCCTCGGCATAAGCCCGGATCAGCGTTTCCTGGTCCTTGCGCCCGCTCATGCGCGCGACATACAGGATATAAGGCTGGGTGGGCAGGTCCGCCGCCGGTTCCTGCGCCAGTGCGCGGATGCGTTCGAAGTCGAACGGGTTGTAGATCGTCGTGATCGATGCCGGCTCGATGCCGCAATCCTGAACGAGCTCCCGTTCCATCGCCTTCGAGATGGCAACGATATGGCGTCCGCCGTAGATGCGCCTGAACTTGCGCATCCAGCGCCAGGCCCGGATGTACCGCTTCACACCGGTGGCGTTGCCGACCTTTGCCCGCAGGAACAGCAGCAGAGAATTGCGGTATCGGATGAAGACCGTCGGCAGACGCGCCATGGCCGAGATGCGATCCATGTCCTCGGCATTGGAGATGAAGAAATCGAACGGCTTGCCGTCTGCCTCGATACGCCGCACCGTTTGCCGCAGGCGTCGGGCGAGCATCAGCTTGTTGAGCGGCCGCAACGCATGCAGCCGGGCCGTGTCGGAGAGCGCGTGAACCGGCACGCCACGGGTGTCATGCTCGACGACATCACGCAGGAGGATCACGTGAGCGTCGTGTCCCATCGCCCGGAAGCATTCGGCGAAGGTGAGCGACATGCGCTCGGCGCCTCCGCCCACCAGCGTATCGACCAGCAGGCCGACGCGCAGTCGCTCCGGCATCACGGCTTGTGCGGCCCGGTCCATCGGCGGCCGCCCGGCAAGGTTGCGTAGAGATAGCCGACCGCATCGCCGCAGGGCGCAACTTCCACCCGGTAGCCGCGCGCTTCCAGGATCTCGACGAGGGGCGCCTCGCCCCGGTGATATTCCATTACGATGTCGAGCGGCGCCAGGTGATCGAGGAAGCGGGCGTCCTCGAACAGCGCGTACTCGCAGCCTTCGCAGTCCATCTTCAACAGGTCGATGCCAGCAGGCACATTGGCGGCGAGAAACGGGATGGCGTCTACGAACCCCAGTTCGTCCTCGCCTGCAATTTCCGTGCGGGTGCCCATGCACAGGCCGACGTTGAAGAAGCGCACCGCGTCGCCGATGCCATTTGCGCTCAGGTTGCGGCGCATCAGTTCGCCCGAGGCTGCCGACGGTTCGAACGCATAGACGGTCGCACCCTGCTTCGCCATCGGAATCGAGCTGTCGCCGAAGAACGCGCCGATGTCCACCGCCACCTTTCCGGCCAGCTTGCGGCCCTTCATGCGATACACGTCGTCGCGCAAGATCTCGCGCAGAAAGTCGCCCTCGACGCGCGCTTCACGCGGCGAGAAAAAGACGTAGCCGTCGAGTTCGATGCGCTTGCAGTCCGGTTCGATGCGGCAGCCGGCACCGATCTGCGCCAGCCGGCACATGTTCGGCAGCAGATGCCACGCGCCCGGCGGCACTTCGAGCACGCCACCGGTCTTGGTGCGGAAACCGATGGCGGTCGTGAGCAAGGGGAGGACGAGCGCGAGCAGGGGCAGCTCCAGCGCTGCGAAGATGAGCGGCAGGGACTTGTAGTAGAGGCGCGCGCGCCTGATCTCGGATCTCAGGGACATGGTTTCAGCTCCGGAGATCCGGGGCTGTTCGGCTCGGGAGCCGGTTGCGGTCGAGCCAGATGAGCAGTACCAGGAATGTATATGCCAGGCGCAGCGAAGCCTTGCCGGCGCGGGCGTCACTCCAGAGCCGGCTGACCGCGCGGGCGTCGAGGAAGGGGGCGATGTCGCCACAGCGGGAGGTCAGCTCCTCGCCGGGCGCCCGCCAGGGGCCGTTGAAAAGCGCTCTCAGCGGAACGGAGAAACCATGCTTGGGACGATTCCAGACCGCTTCCGGCAGGTGACGGCGAGCCAGTTCGCGCAGAATGGCTTTGCCACCGCCGGTATCGAAATGCACACCAGCCGGCCACTGGAGCACCTGGTCCAATACCGGATTACCGAGCATTGGAACGCGCACTTCCAACCCGTGTGCCATGCTGGCGCGGTCGGTCTTCGCCAGGCAGTTGTCGGAGAGATAAGTCCACAGATCGGCGCGCATCAGCCTTGCGGTATTCATCTGTCCAGCGAAACCTCGCGCGAGCGTCCGCCAGCGCTCCAGCGTGTTCTCGATCCGGCAGGCGGCGTGAACGTCCGGACTCAGGTAGGCGGCAAGACTCTTGCGCGACACGGGCCAGGGCCCGAGTTCGACCTGACGATACAGCATGCGCTCCTCGCCCCAGAGGGTTCGTCTGAGCAGCGAGGCCGGCAGCCAGCCGTTAAGCACCGCCGCGCGCAGCAGCGATTGACCGTGACGCCGGGGGAAATCACCTGCCTGGATACGATAGCGACCATAGCCCGCGAACAGTTCATCGCCGCCATCACCGCTCAGCGCCACGGTGACGTGTCTGCGGGTAAGCCGCGAAAGCGCGTGGGTCATGACGTACGCCGGGTCGGCGAGCGGCTGGTCAAGATCGGCGATGGCGGCGGTGAAGGCATCGGCGTCGATCCTCGGCGCGTCGAGCACCTGGTGCTCGCAGCCGAAGCGATCGGCGACCGCCAGTGCATGCGCGGTCTCGTCGAAGCCCGATTCCGCAAAGCGCAGGCTGAAGGTCTTGACTGGACGAGCGCCCGCCTCGGCCATGTAGCGCACCACCAGGCTGGAGTCGATGCCGCCTGACAGGAACGCGCCCAACGGCACGTCCGCCACCAGCTGGCGGCGAACGCTTTCACGCAAAGCAGCGTCGGTCCGTTCAACCAGTTCGTCGCGCCCGAGGCTCGTTTCGCCCGGTTCCGGAATTGTCCAGTAGGGCACGACGTCCAGACGACCCGACACGGCATCCCAGCGCAACCGGCAGGCCGGCGGTAACTGCGCCACTCCGGCGAGAAAGCTCGCCGGAGCGAGGCAGGTCTGGTAGGCAAGATAGTCGCGCAGCGCCTGCCAGTCGAGCTCATGCGGAAAGCCCTCGATCCGCAGCAGGGGGGCCAATGTCGAGGCGAACGCGAACCCTGGGTGCATGGCATAAAAAAACGGCTTGATGCCCAGCCGGTCGCGCGCGGCAAAGAGCTGCCTGCGGCGAACGTCCCATACCGCGAAGGCGAACATGCCGTCGAGCCGAATGGGTAGATCGTCACCCCAGGCCGAGTACCCATGCAGCAATACCTCGGTATCCGAGCGGGTGGCGAAACGGTAGCCCCGCGCTTCCAGCTCGACCCGCAGTTCGAGGAAGTTGTAGATCTCGCCATTGAAGACCAGCGCGAGCGACCCGTCCGGACTCAGCATCGGCTGATGTCCACCGGCGAGGTCGATCACCGAAAGCCGTGTGTGCCCGAGCCTCGCCTCGCCCACGTCGACCAGCGTCCGCTCGTCCGGGCCGCGTGAGTCGATGGCCGCGAGCGCCCGATCGGCCTGCTCGCGCCAAGGGGTGCCGATGAGCCCGAAGATTCCGCACATGCAGCTAACCTGCCAGGCCTTCCCACGCCGCCGCGACCGCCTCGGGGGCATAGGGAGCGAAATCCACGCAGTCACACTCGGGCGGGCGCGCAAGGGCGCGTGTGACGGCCCGGGCAAGGGCACCTGCATCGCCGCAAGGCACGAGGCATTCCGGCAAGGCGGCGAGAATCTCGCGTGGGCCGGACGGGCAGTCGGTGCTCACCACTGGCGTCCCGCAGGCCATCGCTTCCAGCAGCACGTTGGGCAGGCCCTCGTGGTCGGAACAGAGCACGAGCAGACTCGCTCGGGCGATCCAGGGATACGGATTGGTCTGGAAACCGGCGACACGCACCCGTCCACTCAGTCCACGCGCCTCGATCATGTGATCGAGTCGTGGATCCGGCGCGGTGAGCAATACCAGCTCGGGGGCCTGCGGCAGGCGCGCCCAGGCATCGAGCAGCAGGTCGTGGCGCTTCTGCGGGCTGAAGCGACCGACATGGATGACATAGGGCCGGGCCGGCAGCGCAGGCTCGGGCAGGGCGGCCAGCTTGTGGATCGACTCCGGATCGAACGGGTTCGGGATCACGGCGATGCGCGTCTCCAGCCCGAGCGCCGTTCGCAGATCCTCGCCCACGCCCTGCGACACGGCGATGAGCGGATGCCGTGCATACAAGGCACCGTAGCGCGCGCGGCGGCGAGCCGCCTTTGCGGGATCGTTTCGCGCCAGCAGGGCGATCTCGGCAGACAGGGTATTGGCGATGCGGCACCAGTGATTGCGCAGATGCGCGCGGTCGGCGATCTCGTCGGCGAAAGGCAGGGTGGACACGATCAGGTCGTGGCTGCGGCCGCCATCGAGCAGTCTGCGCAGTCGCCCGGCGGCGATGCGCCTGCCCAGCCAGCCATGCGACAGGCTGCCGGATGCGGCCAGCGCCCTGACCGCCACGCCCTCGGGCACATCATGGTCACGGCGATCCTCCAGCAACACGACCTCCACCTCGTGATCGCGCGCGGCGAGCAGCGCAGCCATCTTCAACATGGCCTTCTCGGCGCCGCCGCCGGCGAGATTCGTCAGGATCAGGGCGATGCGCAACGGCGGCCCGACGGAAACTTCAGGCATTCACTTTCGCCGCAGCCATGCACTTTCGCCGCAGCCATGCGCCCGGCCAATAAGTGACGCGGTCGGTGAGCGTGCCTTCATTGAAGGGAAACGCAGGCGGGGCGAGTTCGAATTCCGGATGTGCGGCGAGGAACTCCTCCGCCGCGACCCGCGGGTTGTTCCATCCCCAATCCGGTTGCGAACGTGGTGCACCGATCAGATCGCCCATGATCCCATCGGTGGCGACGATGTACGAACCGGGACTCACCAGCGGACCATAGACCTCCAGCTCTTCACGTACATGTCGTTTGCTGTGATTGGAGTCCAGGATTACCAGAACCGTTTCGCCGGGCTGAACTTGTGCCCTGACCTGATCGACGATCGCCGGTTCCGTGGAGCTGCCTTCGATCAAGGTGATCAGATCGGCCATTTCATGGGTTTCGATCGCATGGCGATTATGGGGCCGAATCTCGATATCGACACCCACGACACGCCCGCGTCGCATGGCGCGGAACAGCGACGCATAAAACACCAGGCTGCCCCCATGGGCCACGCCCGTCTCCACCACGACGTCGGGCCTCACCGCATAAAGCGCTTCCTGCATGCGCAGCACGTCATCGGGCAACTGGATGATGGGTCGCCCCATCCACGTGAAACTGTAGACATACTTTCCGTCCCAGCCGCTACGCAGCCAGGCGCGCGAAATCCACTCGAAGGCTTGGGGCGAGCCGATCGGATAGGTGATGGTGCCCATGGGGCGATCGACTTCCACCAGACCGCGTTCCAGATCAATTCTGAGCATGGTTGAGTTTCCTGTATTGACGTACCAATTCCGGGATGCGCGGCAGCACTTGCGCCGGCAGAAAAGAAAATTCATCGCGCACACGCCCGATGTCGACGACTGGAGCAGCAATCCGCGGTGCGCCTTCGCGCACGTTAAGGCGGGCACCCGTGATATCCAGTATTGGCGCCAGCAGGTCGGCATGCCTGAGGTTACGGCCACCACCGAGGTTGTAACAGACCTCGCGACCTTCCAGCGCGATGCGCGGCAACATTTCCAGCACATCGTCGAGCAGCACGTAGTCCTTGGCCGAGTCCGGGTCGCTGCGCAATTCGATGCGTCCGGTGTCGCAGGCCGCGCGGATCAGATCGAACAGGAAGTTCCGGGAGTGGAAATCCGCCCCCACGACGTTGGTCAGGCGGACTACTCGGACGCGGGTGCGGTTGCTGGCATGACAAAGGGCTTCCCCGGTCATTTTTGTGAGGTCGTAGAGATCTTCGGGATCCTCGCTGTGCAGGAAGATCGCCGCGTCCTCGCCGCCATGCTCGGCATGCCGATAGATGCGCGCGGAAGACAGATACAGAAGTGACGAGAAGTCGGAATGTTCCAGCAACTCGGCGAGAAGGGTCGTGTGCGCGCGCAAGGTGTCGAACGGGCGGGTACGGAAGTCTCCGGTGACTCCCGCCGCATAGATGAGGTGGCCCAGAGCCCGGTCCAGCAAGCCTCGCGAGCCGCGCCGAGGAGCGAATACCTCGTGTCCGTGCGCGCGCAACCTTGCGGCGAGGGCGCCGCCAATGAAGCCACTGGCCCCGACGAGGGTGAATTTCATGCGCGGTAGGACTTCGGGATGGCCGGATTGCCAGCGCAAACGGCGTATTCCGGGAGTTCGCCGCGAACCACGCTGCCGGCCGCGATGACGCAGCCGCGGCGGATGTGGGCGCCGTCGAGAATCACACAATTTGCCCCGATCCAGACATCATCCTCGATGACGATGCCCCCTCGGCTGGGCATGAAACCCTGTTCCACGATGAGCTTGTCGCGGGAACGGAATTGGTGATTGACCGGTGCCAGCGTGGTATTGGCCGCGATCAGGACATGGTTGCCGATGCGCACGCCATTCCCCGTGTAGATCACGGTGCCGGAATTGATAAAGCAGGTGTGGCCGATCACCACATCGCCCAGGCCGCCGGCTGGTTTGACCTTGACGAAAGCGTCAATCCGGCAGTGAGGTCCGATCTCGATGCGGGTACCACGGGTGGAGTCCTCAATATCCGCCAGCGGGGATACACGGGCTTCGGGCGAAATGATCAACATCCGGGCATCACCTCTTCAGCAACCGATGGCACACACCATCGAGCACGGCATGGAACAGCAGCATGCCGTAACGGCGTTCTCCAGATGCGGCAGACAGGCGAGCACGAACCCATAGCCCGCTTCCGGCGCATCGGATGGAGTCCAGCGATGTTCTGCTGGAAGTTCGTCCCACATGCCGCGATCGAGCATGTGCGCAACGGCGGCGAAACGGGGCGCGTCGCTGTAGAGGGCTTCGGGGATGCGCCGGGAGAGGATCAGGGTGCTCTGGCCGCGCGCGCGTCCGGCGGTCGCATCGCGGTCGAGCGCTTCGGTCAATGGTGGCGGTGGGCTCGCAGATGCCATGGTCGTCAGGGTCGATCGAGTGGGACTTCCACGGTCAGTTCGGGAACGGCACGGACGAAGCGTCCTCCCCATTCGCCGATGTAGGCGAGCTGGGCGGTCAGCTCACCTGCGAGGTTCCAGGGCAGGATCAGCACCCAGTCGGGGCGCGCCGCGCGCAGCGCCTCTTCGGTGACTACCGGTATCCGGCTCCCCGGCAGGAACTTCCCCTGCTTGGCCGGGTTGCGATCGGCCACGAATGCGAGCAGGTCGCGCCTCACCCCGGCGAAATTCAGGAGCGTGTTCCCCTTCGCCGCCGCACCGTAGCCGACGACCTTCTCGCCGCGCCGCTTCGCCTCGATCAGGAAGCTCACGAGATCGTCCTTGATGCGTTCGGCGCGCGATTGCAGGCGAGCGTAGTACGCGGGCGAGGATACGCCGCGTTCCGTTTCCAGCGCACGCAGGGCGGCGACGCGCTCATGTTCCGGCCGGCCGCCGGTGTCCATGCGCTGGGCATGGACACGCAGGCTGCCCCCGTGGGTGGGGAGCCGTTCGACATCGAAGAGCTTCAACCCCGCCCGCGCGAATACGCGTTCGACCGCATGCAGCGAGAGATAGGAATAGTGCTCGTGGTAGATGGTGTCGAACTGCGCGTGGTCGATGAGTTCGACGAGGTGGGGAAACTCGAAGGTGGCCACGCCTTGTGGCTCGAGCAGATGGGCGAAGCCGGCGACGAAATCGTCGATGTCCGGGACGTGGGCGAGCACGTTGTTGGCGGCGACGAGATCGGCCCGTTTTCCCTGCGCGGCGAGTTCCTTCGCCAGGCGCACGCCGAAGAAGTCCTGCACGATGGCGATGCCCCGGGCGCGTGCCGCGGCGGCGGTGCTCGCGGTGGGTTCGATCCCGGTGCAGGGAATCCCGCGCGCCCGGAAGAATTGCAGCAGGCTGCCGTCGTTGGCGGCGACCTCGACCACGTGGCTCGCGGGTCCGAGCCCGAAGCGCGCCACCATGTCCTCGCAATAGCGCTCGCAGTGGGCCAGCCAGGTAGTGGAAAAGCCGCTGAAATAGGCGTAATCGGCGTCGAACAGTTCGTCGGCCCGCGCGAAGTCCTCGGTCTGCGCGAGCCAGCAGCGCTCGCACACCAGAACGCGCAGCGGAAACCATTTCTCCGGGGCGTGCAGCGCCCGTTCGGTGAGGTAGGCGTTGGAAGGCGGCGCGGCTCCCAGGTCGATCAGGGGCAGCTTCAGCGCATTGCCGCAGTGACGGCACTTCATGGGGCCACCCCGGCGAAGTCTTCCGCGAGCGGTGGGTGCGCGGCATCCCGTTCGGACAGGTTGCACACCGGCAGCGGCCAGGCGATCGCCAGCCGGGGATCGCGCACGTTCACGCCGCCCTCGGCGCCCGCCTCGTAGGCGGCGGTGTGGAAATAGAGCATCTCGCAGCCGTCTTCGAGCGCCTGGAATCCGTGGGCGAAACCTTCGGGGATCACCAGCGTGCGGTGGTTGCCGCCACTGAGGATTTCACCATGCCAGCGCAGGAACGTGGACGAGCCGCGCCGCAGGTCCACCGCGACGTCGAAGACTTCGCCCCTCAGGCAGCTCACGAACTTCAGTTCGGCGTGGGGCGGATGCTGGAAATGCAGCCCGCGCACGGTG
>MNXU01000027.1 GCA_001872285.1 Betaproteobacteria bacterium CG2_30_68_42 | reverse complement strand
GGCTCGCGGCCTGGGCACGGGGGCGGGCTCGGCCGGGGTGATTCCCTTCACGACCGCTTCCTGACGGGGCGCCCGCGCGCCCGGCTGGCTCGGCGGCTGGTAGGCTTCCGGCTCCGGCGTCTCGATCAACTGGTAGCTGGGCGGGCTGATGCCCTCCTGATTGAGCTGGTCGTGCCGCAGCCGGGTCACGCTGTAGGCCGGCGTTTCCATGTGCACGTTGGGGATCAACACCACGTTGACCTTGTGGCGGAATTCGATCGCCTGGATGTCGGAGCGCTTCTCGTTGAGCAGGAAGGCCGCGACGTCGATCGGCACCTGTGCATGCACCGCGCCCGTGTTCTCCTTCATCGCTTCTTCTTCGATGATGCGCAGGATGTGCAGGGCGGCCGATTCGATGTTGCGCACGTGTCCGGTGCCGGTGCAGCGCGGGCACGGGATGTCGCTGCTCTCGGCGAGCGCCGGGCGCAGGCGCTGGCGCGAGAGTTCGAGCAGGCCGAAGCGCGAGATCTTGCCGGTCTGGACGCGGGCGCGGTCCTGCCGCAGCGCATCGCGGAGCCGGTTTTCGACATCGCGCTGGTTGCGCGCGCTTTCCATGTCGATGAAGTCGATGATGATCAGTCCGCCGAGGTCGCGCAGCCTGAGCTGGCGGGCGATCTCGTCCGCGGCCTCGACGTTGGTGCGCAGCGCAGTCTCCTCGATGTCCTGGCCGCCGGTGGCGCGGCCCGAATTGACATCGACCGCCACCAGGGCTTCGGTGTGGTCGATCACGATCGCGCCGCCCGAAGGCAAAGTCACCTGGCGGGCGAACGCGGTCTCGATCTGGTGCTCGATCTGGAAGCGCGAGAACAGCGGCACGTCGTCCCGGTAGCGCTTGACCCGGCTCACGTTCTGGGGCATCACGTGGCCCATGAACTGCACCGCCTGGTCGAAGATCTCGTCGGTGTCGATCAGGATCTCGCCGATGTCGGGCTTGAAGTAGTCGCGGATCGCGCGGATCACCAGGCTGCCTTCCTGGTAGATCAGGAAAGCGCCGCTCTGGGCCTGGGCTGCACCGTCGATCGCCTGCCAGAGCTGGAGCAGGTAGTTGAGGTCCCACTGGAGTTCTTCGGCGCTGCGCTCGATCGCGGCCGTGCGCGCGATCAGGCTCATGCCCTGTGGCACTTCGAGCTGGTCGAGCACCTCGCGCAGTTCGTCGCGCTCCTCGCCCTCGACGCGGCGCGAGACGCCGCCGCCGCGCGGATTGTTGGGCATCAGCACCAGGTAGCGGCCGGCCAGGCTGATGTAGGTGGTGAGGGCCGCTCCCTTGTTGCCGCGCTCGTCCTTCTCGACCTGGACGATGAGTTCCTGGCCTTCGCGCAGCGCGTCCTGGATGCGTGCCTTGGACGGCTCGACGCCCTGCTTGAAATAGGACCGCGAGACTTCCTTGAAGGGCAGGAAGCCGTGGCGCTCGGCACCATAGTCCACGAACGCCGCTTCGAGACTGGGCTCGATGCGGGTGATGATGGCCCTGTAGATGTTGCTCTTGCGTTGTTCCTTGGCTGCCGACTCGATGTCGAGGTCGACCAGTTGTTGACCATCTACGATCGCGACGCGAAGCTCTTCGGCCTGCGTAGCGTTGAACAGCATGCGTTTCATCCGGTGTTCTCCCGCGCGCTTGCAACGGGAACGAGACGACGCAGGCCGCCGGCAGGGCTGGGGTCAGAATGGCTCGTGTCTTGTCATGGGGTTCGAGTGCATTTCCAACTGCCGGGGCGGTGCATCCCAGCGTCCTGAAGCGCCAGGGCGTTCAGGAACGGCAAATTCGCGTGTGACTGTCGCGCGCGCAAAATCGACTACCATCGCTACTTCTGGGGTGAGCGAGATTAACCATGTCATCGGCTCGTCCGGCGCCGCGTTCGTGCGGTTGGCAGTCCGGGCGCGGGCAGCGCCGCGAGGCGGCCGCACCCGGCTCCCTCGCCGGGAGTTCGAGCCGCCGACAGTATATTGAAAATGAGTGGTTTGAGCAAAGTTCCCGCGGTGACGAAGCAATCGGTCGCCGAGGCCGGGGCCGGACAGCGCGTCGACAACTACCTGATGCGCGTGTGCCGCGGCGTGCCCAAGAGCCATCTCTACCGCATCCTGCGGCGGGGCGAAGTGCGGGTGAACGGGCGCCGGGTCGATGCCGATTTCCGCCTGAGCGAGGGCGACGAGGTGAGGATTCCCCCGATCCGCATCGCCACAGTCACGGCGCCGGTCGCGCACGCTCGCGCGCTGCGTCCGATTCCGGTGCTGTTCGAGGACGACGCGCTGCTCGTGCTCGACAAGCCCGCCGGACGCGCGGTGCATGGAGGCAGCGGGATCAGCCATGGCGTGATCGAGCAGTTGCGCGCCGAGCGGCCCGAAGCGAAGTTCCTGGAACTCGTGCACCGGCTCGACCGCGACACCTCGGGCGTGCTGCTGCTTGCGAGGAAGCGCAGCGCGCTGACTGCGATGCATGCGAGGCTTCGCGCCGGGGAAGTGCGCAAGACCTATCTCGCGCTCGTGAGCGGGCGCTGGCGCGAGGCCGAGCGGCGCATCGAGCTGCCGCTGCACAAGTTCGTGACCCCGGAGGGCGAGCGGCGCGTGGCCGTGCGCGCGGATGGCAAGCCCGCGGTCAGCCGCGTCCGGCTGCTGCGGCGCTGGCGCAACTTCAGCCTGCTCGAAGTCGAGCTCGAAACGGGGCGCACGCACCAGATCCGGGTGCATCTCGCCCATCTGGGCTTTCCGATTCTCGGCGACGAGAAGTACGGGGACTTCGCACTCAACCGCAAGCTCGCGAAGGCCGGGCTGAAGCGCATGTTCCTGCATGCCACCGAGCTTGCCTTCCTGCATCCCCTGCGCGGAGAGCCCATGCGGGCGCGCGCCGATCTGCCGGAAGATCTGCGCGCGTTCCTCGGGCGGGTCGAGGCGAACGAGGCCGAGGATCATGAAGCGGCGCCTTGACCTGGTCGTGTTCGACTGGGACGGCACGCTGCTCGATTCGACCGCGGCCATCGTCCGCGCCATCCTGTCCGCATGCGCGGATCTCGGCATCGATCCTCCCGGCGAGGCGGCGGCGCGCCACGTCATCGGCCTCGGGTTGGAGGATGCGCTCGCTGGCGCCATGCCGTGGCTCGATCCGCGAGACTACCCCAGGCTCGCCGAGCGTTTCAGGCATCACTATCTTGCGCAGGATCACCTGCTGAGCCTGTATCCGGGCGCGGAGCGGCTCATCGCGCGCCTGCGCGGCCGCGGCTACCTTCTGGGCATCGCCACCGGGAAGACCCGGCTCGGCCTGCGGCGTGCGCTGGTCGTGGCAGGGCTGGAAGGGCGTTTCGCGGCGACACGCTGCGCGGACGAGTGCAGGCCGAAGCCGCACCCGGCCATGCTGCTCGACCTGATGGCGCAGACCGGCGTGGCACCGGCCCGTACGCTGATGGTGGGCGACACGACGCACGACGTGAAGATGGCGCACCATGCGCGGGTGAGCGCGCTGGCGGTGAGCTACGGGGCCCATTCCCGCGAGATGCTCGCGCAGGAACGGCCGCTCGATTGCGTCGACACGGTGGAGGCGCTCGCGGAATGGTTCGAGGCGAACGGCTGATTTGCGCCTCCTCGGACCTCGTCGAGGGTGGTCCGGGCGTTCGCTTCCAGGTGCAGGAGGGCGAGGGTCTCGCCGCGGCCTTCGCGATCCGCTGGCGAGGCCGCGTCCGTGCCTGGCTCAACCGCTGCGCCCACATCGGAGTCGAACTCGACTGGATGCCCGGCCGCTTCCATGACGATTCCGGCTTATACTTGATCTGCGCCACGCATGGCGCGCTCTACCAACCCGACAGCGGCCGCTGTGCAGGGGGGCCGTGCAGGGACGGGGGCCTGGTGCCGGTCGCCGTGTTCGAGCGCGATGGCGGCGTCTATCTCGGACAGGACTGACATGCAGGAATCACCGCCCGGCGGGCCGGAGTGGGAACGCAGGGTCATCGAGCGCATCGCGCTCGAAGCCATCGTGGAGCAGCGCCGGCGCCGCCGCTGGGGCATCTTCTTCAAGCTGCTCGGTTTCGCCTACCTGACGCTGCTGCTCGCCCTGTTCGTCGATTGGGGAGCTTCCACCGAAAGGTTCTCGGAATCCGGCAAGCATACGGCACTGGTGGACATCAGCGGCGTCATCTCGTCCAAGAGCGAGGCCAGCGCCGAACTGTTCGTCTCGGCGCTGCAGGGCGCGTTCGAGGACAAGGCGACGCGGGGGGTGGTGATCCGATGCAACAGCCCGGGCGGCAGTCCGGTGCAGTCCGGCATGATGAACGACGAGATCCATCGGCTGCGTGCGCTGCATCCGAAGATTCCCGTGTATGCGGTCGTCGAGGACGTCTGCGCCTCCGGCGGCTATTACGTGGCTGCGGCGGCCGACCGGATCTTCGTCGACAAGGCGAGCATCGTCGGCTCGATCGGCGTGCTCATGGACGGCTTCGGCTTCACCGGCCTGATGGACAAGCTCGGCGTCGAGAGGCGCCTGCTGACCGCGGGGGAGAACAAGGGCTTTCTCGACCCGTTCTCGCCGCAGGACGAGAGGCAGCGCGCGCATGCGCAGGTACTGCTCGACGACATCCATCGCCAGTTCATCGAGACCGTGCGAAAGGGGCGCGGGGCGCGGCTCAAGGAGACACCGGAGCTGTTCAGCGGCCTGATGTGGAGCGGAGCGAAGAGCATCGAGCTGGGGCTGGCGGACGGCTTCGGCACGGTCGAATCGGTCGCGCGCGACGTCGTCAAGGCCGAGGACATCCGCGACTACACGCAGCGGCGCGGCCTGGCGGAGCGTTTCGCCCGTCGCTTCGGCTCTGATGTCGCCGAGGGTCTCGCCGGCTTCTTCGCGCGCGCCGCGCTGCGCTGAGCCGGGCGCCGCTCAGGGGATCGCGAGCCCTTCCTCGCGCAACATCGCGCACAGCGCGATCAGCGGCAGTCCGACGAGCGCGGTCGGATCCTCGCCGCGGATCGATTCGAGCAGCGCGATGCCCAGTCCCTCGGAACGCGCGGCCCCGGCGCAGTCGAACGGCTGCTCGGCGGCGACGTAGCGTTCGATTTCGTCGCTGGAGAGCGGACGCACCCGCACCTCGGTGGGCACGGTGCGCACGCGGCAGCTCCCGGTGGCCGCGTCGAACACGCACACGGCGGTGTCGAAGAGCACCGTGCGCCCGCGAAGCTCGCGCAACTGGGCGATCGCGCGCGCCGCGTTGCCCGGCTTCCCGTAGATCGTCGCACCGCAATACGCGACCTGGTCGCTGCCGATGACGAGAGCATCCGGGTGAGAGGCCGCCACCGCCCGCGCCTTCGCGCAGGCCAGCCGCTCGGCGGTCGCGCGCGGCGTTTCGCCCTCCAGCGCGCTTTCGTCGACCTCCGGGCGCGCGGTCACGAAAGGAATCCGCAGGCGCGCGAGCAGTTCGCGCCGGTACACGGAAGTGGAGGCGAGCACGAGGGGGCGGGACACGGGATCTGGATCCATCGGAACGCGCGGCTCGGCGGCACGCGCGAGCGCGGCCGGATTGTACCGCCTTCGCGATGCGCGCCCGGTCAATCCTTGCCGCAAGCGCGCCGGGGATCCTCGCAGCCTCCTCAGGGAACCCCTTCGGCCGATGCATCGCCCGTCGTCTCGCGTCCGATTGAGGCGCTCGCTCAGTTCCGCGATGATGCGCGAGAGCGTCTATAGCTCTTCCGGCGTGGTCCCGTGTCCGCCCTTGGTGCTCGCGGGGCGAGCACGCCGGGCCGGCGCTCGATCGCGATCTTGGCGCAGCCGGTCTGCTGGATGCGATACGACTCCATGTCGATGCCGTTTGTGCCAATGTGACGTGAGACACCCACCCTCGTAAGATTACTGTCGAAAGGTAGGTGCCCAATGTCTGATAGGAAGAAACTCAAGATGGTGTCATCAATTGCCGCGCCGGGGTGT